>CAZMSA010000034.1:0-24578 GCA_964568825.1 uncultured Rhizobiaceae bacterium
GCAAACTACTTCGCCGCCGCCGGATACGATCCGGATTAAGCCGAATCCGCTCTAAGGGCGCATTCCCCGTTCAGCAAGATTGTGTGGATAGCCGCACCGGACGCCCCGGAGGCTTCGGCACGCGCGCGCTTCGGCGATGCCTACGTAGACAGCGGATCGCAATGCCGTCATCAAGAACTGGCAGAAGAGAGCTTTGCTGGGATATTCGAAGATGTGGGTCTGTCGGAATGGCTGATCCGGCATCCGCGCAGCTATCTCACTGGAACCGGATTCACCGACAACAGGTTTGCCGCGCGGCCAGACAGGATGTCCAACGTTCACGCTTCACCCGAATTCTACGAAAGCGCCTTGACGCAACTGCTTGCGTTGCTGGCCAGGCAAGACAGCGGCTACCGCGGTCCGAATCCTGCGGTGTCCTCGTGACATCTGGATAGCGGTGGTGGAATGCAAACGCCCCGCGTGGAAGGTTCCTCCACGCGGGGCGCTGTTTTTTGGGTTTCAAGCCCGATCAGGCGAGCCGATCAAGGATTGCTGGTCTCGGCGTAATGGCCGGCGTGCCACTTGTACCAGACGTACTTGGCGTTCTTGATGTCGCCTTTTGAGTTCATCGACAGCTTGCCGAGCACGGTGTCGAACGGCATGCCCGAGCGCACCACCTTGGCCACCTTCATGGGGTCGGTGGTGCCGGCCTTGGTCGCCGCCTGGGCGAAGACCTGCATGGCGGCGTAGGTGTAGAGGGTATAGCCTTCCGGGTTGTAGCCTTCGGCCTTGAACTCATCCACCACCTTCTTAGCTTCGGGGTATTTCTGCGGATCGGGCGCGAAGGTCATGATCGTGCCTTCGCCGGCATCACCGGTGATCGACCAGAACTCGTCGGTGACCAGCGCGTCGCCGGAGATCATCTGGGCCTTCATGCCCTGCTCGCGCATCTGGCGCAGGATGAGGCCGGCCTCGGTGTGATAACCGCCGACATAGACGGCATCGATGTTGGCCTCCTTCATCTTGGAGACGAGGGCGGTATAGTCCTTTTCGCCCTGGGTGTAGGCCTCATCCATGACTTCCATCAGGCCGTTGGCGTTCATGTTCTTCTTGGTCTCGGAGGCAAGGCCGACGCTATAGGCGGTCTTGTCGTGGATGATCGCCACCCGCTTGCCGGCATACTTCTTGGCGAGGAACTCGCCCGCCACCTTGCCCTGGGCATCGTCACGCCCGCAGGTGCGCGCCACGTTCCAGCCGCCGTCATCGGTAAAGGCCGGGTTGGTGGAGGCCGGGGTGATCTCCAGGATACCTTCTTCCAGATAGACCTTGGAGGCGGGGATGGAGGTCGACGAGCAGAAGTGACCGTCCATGAACACGATGCCCTTGGCGGCCATCTGGTTGGCGACCGACACCGCCTGCTTGGCGTCGCAGGCATCGTCGCCGATGCTCAGCACCAGCTTCTGGCCGAGCACGCCGCCGGCGGCGTTGATGTCCTTGACGGCCATCTCAGCGCCCTTCTTCATCTGCTCGCCGAAGGCGGCATACTGGCCTGTGATCGGCCCGGCGGTTGCGACCTGAATGTCGGCAGACCACGCGGTGGTCGCCGTCAGGGCGGCGGCAAAGCTCAATGCAATGCCCGACAATACGTACTTCTTCATCTGGATCTCCCTCATTATTACTAGGCCCTTCGAGCCATCGGGGTTGAAGCCTCCCCTTGCGGAATTCTTCGCGCAAGTTGAGGCCATTGGGAAGGGGTAATCGGCAAACTGCGGCTCTGTGGCCCCTTCGCGCAATTCTCAGGCGTCACCGGTCTTGTTGCGCCATGCAAATGGCCCGGCACGCTTATATAACCAAGGATACTGCCCGACCATGTGCGCCACCTGTGTCAATCTATATCCCAGTAAGGTCGCCACGACCAGTACGGCGGCATCGGCGATGAAGTAGTGCAGCGATAACAGGTTGCCCTGAAACAGGGCGTAATGGAAAAACCGCACCGCCAGGGTGAGCGGCAGCATGTAGGCGACCGGCATCCACATCGGCCGCCACTTCGAGGCCAGTGCGCGGCCGGCCAGAAAGGCTGCGCCGCCGCCGATGATGACGGTCAGGAACAGGAATACCAGGGGATCGTTTTCGATGAACAGCGACATCGGGCAATTTACCTCAGTGGGCCCCCCCTTCGAGATAGGCGGCGCGAACCTCCGGCTTGGCCAGCAATTCGCGCCCGGTCCCCGACAAGGTGATCCGGCCGTTGACCATGACATGGCCGCGATGCGCCAGCTTGAGGGCATGGAAGGCGTTCTGCTCCACCAGGAACACGGTCAGCCCTTCAGTGGCGTTGAGTTCACGGATGACCTCGAAGATCTGGCGCACGATCAACGGGGCAAGGCCTAGCGACGGTTCATCAAGCAGCAAGAGCCGAGGGCGGGCCATGAGGGCGCGGGCAATGGCCAGCATCTGCTGTTCGCCGCCCGACAGGGTGCCGCCGCGCTGGCTCTGGCGCTTTTCCAGAATCGGGAAGAGCTTGAACACCTTGGCGGCGTCTTCGTCAAAATACTTGTCGTCGGTGATGGAGGCGCCCATCTGCAGGTTTTCCAGCACCGTCATGCGCGGGAAAATCCGCCGGCCCTCGGGCGCCTGGGCGAGCCCCATGCGGGCGATCTCGTGGGTGGGCCGTTCGGAGATTTCGGTGCCGTCGAGGGTGATCGAGCCGGTGCGGCAGCGCGGCGAGCCGCATATGGTCATCATCAGGGTCGACTTGCCGGCACCGTTGGCGCCGATCAGGGTGACGATCTCGCCCTTGTTGACGTCGAGGTCGATGCCGCGCAGGGCTTGGATCTTGCCATAGAAGGTTTCGACGCCGCGCACCGAGAGCAGGGGAGTGCTCATTTGCGTGCCCCCTTAGCCTTGGGCTTGCGCCGGTTCGATTTGGGTTTGGAGGCCGAACGGGCGGCTTTGGCCTTCGGCGCGGTGACCGGCACAGCCTCGCTCACCAGTTCTTCGACCTCGGGCGCGTCTTCATCCTCTTCGACGCCGAGATAGGCGCGGATGACTGCCGGGTCGGCGCGCACCTCGGCGGCCGAGCCGTCGGATATCTTCTCGCCATAATCGAGCACCACGACATGGTCGGAAATCTCCATGACCACATGCATGTCGTGCTCGATCAAGAGAATGCCGATGCCGTGTTCGCGACGGATGAAGGTGAGGAGGCTGTTGAGTTCATCGGACTCGCGCGGGTTGAGGCCGGCGGCCGGCTCGTCCAGACACAAGAGTTCTGGGCCGGTACACATGGCGCGGGCAATCTCCAGGCGGCGCTGGGCGCCATAGGGCAGATCGCCAGCCGGATCATCGGCGCGGTCAGTGAGTTGCACTTTCTCCAGCCAGTATTTCGTCGTCTCCACTGCCTGCTTTTCGGCGTTGCGGTAGCCGGCGAGGCCGAGGAGACCGCCAACCGTCATGCTCGATGCCCGCATCAAGGTGTTGTGCTGGGCGACCACGAGATTTTCAAGCACGGTCATGCCGGCGAACAGGCGGATGTTCTGGAAGGTGCGGGCTACGCGGGCAAAACGCGAGATGCGGAAGTCGTCCATGCGCTCGAGCAGGTAACTCTCGCCGTTGGCGCGGCGCATGGTGATGCGTCCCTCGGTCGGCTTGTAGAAGCCGGTGAGGCAGTTGAACACGGTGGTCTTGCCGGCGCCGTTGGGGCCGATGAGGGCTGTGATGTCGTTGCGCCCGACCGAGAACGACAGATCGTTGATGGCCAAGAGCCCCCCGAACCGCATGGTCAGGTGCTCGATGGTCAGTACACCGTCTCCTGCCATAGCCGCCATCATCCGCGCCCCTGTGCCACTAGGTCGCCGGACACGGCCTTCTTCTCCTTGAGGAAGATGGTCGGGTTGCGTCTCGTCATGAGGCCGCGCGGCCGCCAGACCATGATCAGCACCATGGCCATGCCGAAGATCAGCATGCGGTATTGGCTGGGGTCGAAATCGGGGCCGAAAACCTGCTTGAGGAAGTCGAGATTGCGGAACAGTTCGAAGCCGCCAATCATCACCACCGAGGAGATGGCGACACCGATGTTCGAGCCGAGACCGCCGAGCACGACAATGGCGAGCACCAGGGCCGATTCCATGAAGACGAAGGATTCCGGCGAGATGAAGCCCTGCCGGGTCGCGAAGAAGGCACCGGCAAAGCCGCCGAACATGGCGCCCATGGCAAAGGCGGTGAGCTTGGTGTTGGTGGTGTTGATGCCGAGCGAGCGGCAGGCAATTTCGTCCTCGCGCAGCGCTTCCCAGGCGCGTCCGATGGGCAGGCGGCGCAGACGCATGGTGAAGAAGTTGGTGAACAGCGCCAACGCCAGGATGACGTAGTAGAGGAAGATGATGCGCTGGATAGATGCATATTGCAGCCCGAAGGTATGGGCAAAGCCGTTGTCGCCGCGGGTGAACTCGATACCGAAGAAGCTGGGGCGCGGGATGCCGGGAATGCCATTGGGACCATTGGTCAGCGATATCCAGTTGGTCAGCACCACACGGATGATTTCACCGAAGGCCAGGGTGACGATGGCGAGGTAGTCGCCCCTCAGGCGCAGCACCGGAAAGCCGAGGATGAGGCCCCAGCACGCCGCCAGCATTCCGGCCATCGGCAGCGCCAGCCAGAATGCCCAGGCCATCATCCAGTGCGGCAGGATCATCGGGAAGACGGACGTCGATATCAGGGCGTAGGAATAGGCCCCGACCGCATAGAAGGCGACATAGCCGAGATCAAGCAGGCCGGCGAGGCCGACCACGATGTTGAGGCCCCACCCGAGCATCATGTAGGTGAGGATGAGGGTGCCGAGATCGAGAATATAGCGGTCGGTGGAAGGCAGCCACGGCAGGATGACGGCGGCGGTGAACATCGCCACGCCGATGAACGGAATAAGCGGCTCGAGCTTGGTGCCCAGGCGCGAGGCGGCGCTGGCCTTCTTCTTGGTCTCGCCGGCCCGCGACCAGAACAGGATATGCAGCGCCAGGCGGCCGAAGAAAATGATGGCGGTGGCGATGAACACCGCGCCCCAGCGCTGATTGAGGATCAGCCCGCCCGGCGCCGATTCGGTCTTGAGGCCGATGATGGGTGCGAAGATCGCCAGGGCGATGAGCGAGGCGAAGACGCAGTCCTTGAGGATCGCCCCCACGTCATTGCCCGCATGGGCGGTGTTTTGCGCTTTTTCTGCCATGGCAATCAGACCTTCTCGATTTCCGGCTTGCCGAGGAGCCCCTGGGGCAGGAAGATCAGCACCAGTGCAAGCATCGAAAAGGCCGCCACGTCCTTGTATTCGACCGAGAAATAGGCTGACCAGAACACTTCGATGAGGCCGATGACCAGGCCGCCCAGCATGGCGCCCGGCAGCGAGCCGATGCCGCCGAGGACGGCCGCCGTGAAGGCTTTGACGCCGGCCAGGAAGCCGATATAGAAATCGATCACCCCGTAATAGAGCAGGAACATCAAGCCGGCGACGGCCGCCATCGCTGCGCCCATGACGAAGGTCAGCGAGATGGTGCGGTCGACGTCGATGCCGAGCAGGGCGGCCATGCGGGTGTCCTGCTCGCAGGCGCGCTGCGCCCGCCCCAACGAGGTGCGGGTGATGAGCAGCGTGAAGATCGTCATCAGGATCAGCGTCGTCACCACGATGATGATCTGGATATAGGAAAGCGACACCACGAAGGTACCCGCCTCGTTCACCCTTTTCGCCACTTCGAAGCCACCGTTGACGATGGGTTGCAGCGGCTTGGGGCGAGCGTCCTGGGCGATGCGGGTGTATTCCTCCAGGGTGATCGACATGCCGATGGCCGAGATCAGCGGCGCCAGTCGGAACGATCCGCGCAACGGCCGGTAGGCCACCCGCTCCACCGTCCAGTTGTAGATGCCGGCAAATACCATGGCGATGACGAGCACCAGGATCAGCGCCAGGATCAGTACGATGAAACTGGTGGAAGCCGTGATGCCCAGCGCCACGATGACGATCAGCGAGACGAAAGAGCCGATCATGAAGACGTCACCATGGGCGAAATTGATCATGCCGATGATGCCGTAGACCATGGTGTAGCCGATAGCGATGAGCCCGTAGATCGAGCCCAGGGTCACACCATTTATGAGCTGCTGGAGAAAATACTCCATGCCCCCCCCTTACCTCAGAGCCTCACCCGATATGTAAGATGCAGCGACTTTCTACTGCCCCCAAATTCTTCTTGGATTCATCCTTAACCTCGACTTCGACGAAAGACAAGCGGTGCGGGTGCGACGTGTTTGAAGGGGCTGAGAAGTCATATCTGCGACTGCCGACGGTGGCTGGCGAAGGCCGCCTCGAGGATGGCGGCGGCGTCGATGCGGTAATGGCCATAAAGCGCCGCGACCGAGCCTGACTGGCCGAAATGCTCGACTCCGAGGGCCTCGACGCGGTGGCCGAAGACGCTGCCCAGCCAGGCGAGCGTTGCCGGATGGCCGTCGAGAACGGTGACCAGGCGAGCATTGGCGTCGAGCGGCTGAAGCAGGCTTTCCACGTGGGCTTCGGCCTTCTTGCCGTGCTGGCGCGCCGTCTGGGCGGCCTTCCAGCCGGCGTTCAGGCGGTCGGCGGAGGTGACCGCCAGGAGCCCGGCGCCGGGAAAGTGCTGTAACAGATCGCCCATGGCGCTGGCCGCCTCTTCGGCCACCACGCCTTGATAGGCGACGGCAAGGCTTGCGCCTTCGGCCGGCGGCCGCAGCCAGTAGCCGCCGTCGATGATATCGCGGTGGCGTTCCTCGGAAAGGCTGCGCGCAGGCTGGTCGAGCGGTTTGGTCGACAGGCGCAAGTAGACCGAACCGCCTTCGCGCTCATGCACCCAGTCGTCCTTTTTGGCCGTCTTCGGGGCGCGCTGGATATATTCGAGCGCCCATTCGAGGATCACCGCCAGTTCGTCGACGAAGGCCGGTTCGAAAGCGGCGATGCCATCCTGGGCCATGCCGATGAGCGGGGTGCCGACCGATTGATGCGCCCCGCCTTCCGGCGCCAGCGTTATCCCCGAGGGGGTGGCGGCGAGGATGAAACGGGCGTCCTGGTAGCAGGCGTAGTTCAAGGCATCGAGGCCGCGGGCAATGAAAGGATCATAGAGGGTGCCGATGGGCAAGAGGCGCTCGCCGAACAGTTCGTGCGCCAGGCCCAGCGCCGCCAGCACGATGAACAGGTTGTTTTCGGCAATCCCCAGTTCCAGGTGCTGGCCGGCGGGACCCATGGACCAGCGCTGCGCCGACATCAATTTCCTTGTGTGGAACACGTCCTCGACCTCGATGCGCGAGAAGACGCCGCGCCGGTTGACCCACGGCCCGAGATTGGTGGAGACGGTGACGTCCGGGGAGGTGGTGACGATGCGCTGCGCCAGTGGGCTGTCGCTGCGGGCGATCTCGGCGAGGATCTGGCCGAAACCCTGTTGCGTCGACATGGATCCGCGGATCGGCGGCAGCGGCAGTTCGCCCACCGGGACCGCAGGGGCGGTGAGCCGGCGGCGGCCGCGGGCGGCGAACGGCACGTCCGCCAGGATGCGATCGAGATCGGCCGGCGACATGCGTGTGCCGGCGGTCTTCGACCAGGCATCGCCCGGGGCGACGCCCTGACCTTTCAGGAAGGCCGCCATCTGGTCGGGGGTCATCAGACCGGCGTGGTTGTCCTTGTGGCCGGCCAGCGGCAGTCCGCGCCCCTTGATGGTGTAGCAGATGAAGCACACCGGTTTATCGGTCGGGGCGGCAGCGAAGGCTTGCAGGAGGGTTTCGAGGCAATGGCCACCCAGGTCGGTGATGACGGCTGCCAGTTCGTCATCGTCGAGAGAGCGAATCAGTTCAAGGCTTTGCGCGTTGCCTTTGAGGTCCTGATTCAACTGTCGCCGCCATGCCGCGCCGCCCTCGAAGGTGAGCGCCGAATAGAGCGCGTTGTCGCAATCATCGATCCACGCGAGAATGGCGGGCCCGCCGGGCTGGCGTTTCAGGGCTTCGAGGCGCTTGCCGAATTTCACCGTCACCACGGCCCAGCCCATGTTCTCGAAGGTCGAGACGAGCTTGGGGGTGAGCAGGTGGGCGATCACCGCATCGAGGCTCTGGCGGTTGTAGTCGACGATCCACCAGGTGTTGCGCAGGCCATGCTTCCAGCCCTCGATGAGGGCCTCGTAGATGTTGCCCTCGTCCAGTTCGGCATCGCCGATGAGGGCCACCATGCGGCCCATGGGCCATGGCGTCTGCCAGTTCTTGGCGTGGATATAGTCCTGCACCAGGCTGGCGAACGAGGTCATGGCGACGCCAAGGCCGACGGAACCGGTGGAAAAATCCACATCGTCCACGTCCTTGGTGCGCGAGGGGTAGGACTGGGCGCCGCCGAAGGCACGGAAATTTTTCAGCTTTTCCAGGCTCTGGTTGCCGAACAGGTACTGGATGGCGTGAAACACCGGCGAGGCATGCGGCTTGACTGCCACCCGGTCCTGGGGATCGAGAACGGCGAAATAGAGCGCCGTCATGATGGTGACGAGCGAGGCCGACGATGCCTGGTGGCCGCCGACCTTGACGCCGTCTGCATTGTCGCGGCCGTGATTGGCATTGTGGATGGTCTGGGCGGCCAGTCGCAGCACGATCCTTTCCAGTTCGCCGAGGGTGGCGAGGCAAGGGTCGGCACCGGGCAGGGGGAGGGTGGCTTGAGGCGTGGCGGACATCACGTGCTCCTGCGGGGCGGGTCGCTAGCGGCGTTTTAAACCAATCGGCCAGCGCTGGCCATGTTGTGTAATGCCTCCACCTCAAGTGTCATCCTCGGGCTTGACCCGAGGAGCCAGAGCCCCAAGGCAAGGCATGCCATATGGCCCCTGGGTCGTCGGGTCAGGCCCGACGATGACACGCAGAGGCAAGAACGCCCCGCATCTCTGCATCGTCACGCCGGCACTTGCTGCCGGCAGCCATTCCGCCGGTCTCGCGGCAAGGCGAGAGGCCAACGGAATGGACCCCCCGGGATCAAGTCCTCGGGTGACGTGCGCACGGGGCGAGCGCGGCATTTTTGCGCCCTGTTCAAGGCTTCCCAAACATGATCTAACTCGCCGCCGTTTGGGGCGATGAGAGCGATGGCAGCACAGGGCGCGATCAAGGGCAATCTGGCGGCGGTGGCGTGCATGCTGCTGTGGGCGACCAACTTTCCGGTGGCATCGGAATTGCTCAGGATATGGTCGCCGCCGACGCTGACCGCTGCCCGCCTGCTGGTGGCGGCGGTCGTCGTGGGGCTGGCAGCCGCGCTGCTCGGCCAGACCCGGCACATGGTGCGCCTGGCCGGCCGCCGCGCCATGTACATCGCCTCGTTCGCCCTCATCATCTCGACCCTGCTGTTTGTCTTCGGCCAGAAACTCATCGATCCCGTCGCCGCGGCGGTGATCGTCTCGTCGATGCCGATCTTTTCCGTCTTCATGGGCTGGTTGCAGGGCATCGAGCGGCTGACCCCGAGGCTGGCCCTGGCGATCGCGCTGGCGGTGGCGGGTGGCATCGTCACCAGCCTTGTCGCGGCTCCGGGCGGTGTGGCCGAACCGTCCTATCTGGGCTCCCTGGCCATGCTGGGCGGGGTTGTCGCCTATGTCTGGTACACGCGGGTAATGATCGATGCCCTGCACGATGTACCGGACATGGCCAAGACCGCCATGAGCATGATCATCGCCGGTGCGGCGGCGGCGCTCATCGCGGCGTTGCTGGTCGCCATGGGCCAGATCGACCCGGCCGCCAACGCCTCCCCGCGCGGTCTGATGCTGCTGGCCTGGCTCGGGGTGATGGCGGTGGGAGGTTCTTCGGTCCTGTGGTTCGCGGCGGGGCGCCGCCTCGGGGTGACGATCACCGCCATGCACCACAACATGGTGCCGTTCTATGTGATCGTCATGGCAGCGCTCGCCGGCGCGGCGGTTACGGCTCAACACTTCATCGGCGCCCTGCTGGTCATCTCGGGCGCGGTGCTGGCGCAAGTGCCGCTCGGCAGGCGTTGGCGGGTGCGGGCCATGGTGCCATGAAGGTGGCGGCGGGGCGTCCGGGGGCCTTCATCGTCTTCATGTGCGCAGCGCATGTGCTGACCATGCTGGGCTTTTCCTCGTTCGCCACGCTGCTGCCGAAGCTCACGCATCTGTGGGGCATGTCGGGCACCGAGGCGGGGGCGGTGAACTCGGCCTTCTTCGGCGGTTATACGCTGGCGGTGCCGATCCTCGTCTCCATCACCGACCGCATCGACCCGCGCCGCATCTACCTGTCATCGCTGCTGCTGGCGGTGGTGGCGCACAGCGGATTTGCGCTGTTCGCCGACGGACCGCTGCACGCCAGCATCTTCTCCGCGCTCTTTGGTGTCTCGCTTGCCGGCACCTACATGCCCGGCTTGCGAGTGATGGGCGAGGCGTTGCCGCAAGGTTCCATGGCGCGGGCCACCAGTTTTTATACCTCCGCCTTCAGCCTCGGGGCGGCGCTCTCTTATGTGGCGACGGCCGAACTTGCCCGCCTGGTCGACTGGCACGGGGTCTATGTGGTGGCGGCGGTGTGTTCGGGCATTGCTGCGATCATCGTGTGGTTTGCCGCCCCCTCAAGCCAGCCGCACGCCCCCGACCGGCCGTGGCTTGCGGTGATCGATCCGCGCCCGGTTTTCAGGAACCGCTCGGCCATGGCCTATTCCATCTGCTACGGCCTGCATTCGCTGGAACTGTTCACGGTGCGCTCGTGGGTGGTGGCGTTCCTGGCGGCGATCGCCCTGCGCCAGGGCACCGTCACCGGCTTTATGACGCCTGCCGCCATCGCCGCCTTCCTCACCCTTATCGGCATGGCCGCCAGTATTTCCGGCAACGAGGTGGCGCTGCGCCGCGGGCGGCCCAGGACCATCGGCTTCATCATGGTGTCGTCGGGGTTGATGGCGTTCACGGTGGCGGTGGCCTCGCTTTATTCCTACTGGCTGGCCGCCGGCCTCGCCGTCATCCATGGCTGCTTCATCATGTTCGATTCAGCGGCTCTCACCGCCGGCGCCTTCGGTTCGGCGCTGCCGACGCAACGCGGCATCACCATGGCGGTGCACTCGGTCATCGGCTTCGGCGGCTCGATGTTCGGCCCGCTGATCTTCGGCGGCATCGTCGACTTCACCGGCCGCCAGTCGGCCATCGGCTGGGGCCTTGCGTATGCCCATCTGGGCCTCGTCGTGATGTTCGGGCCACTGGTGCTGCGCTGGCTCAAACCGAATGCCGTCCCCGGCGATCGCGCCTGAACGCTCTTCCGGATCGTCTGCTGTTTGCGCATAATTGACATCGGCTATAACTTAAGGGCAAGTTGTGCCGGCAGTTGCCGTTAGGTCATTGCGCAGCGGGTGAGCGGGCGGCGGACAACAAGGGACCGTCATGGCAGGTGAAGGCAAGGCTGTCTTTTCGCTTATATTGATCAAACCGTCGCATTACGACGACGACGGTTATCCGATCCAGTGGCTGCGCTCGGATATTCCCTCCAACACGCTGGCGGCCCTCAATGGCCTGGCATTGGACTGCCGCGACCGCCAGGTGCTCGGCCCCGATGTCGACATCAGGCTGAGCGCCCATGACGAAACCAACACCCGCATCAGGCCGGCGCAGATAATTGCCGAAATCCGCAAGACGGGCGGGCGGGCGCTGATTGGCCTGGTCGGGGTGCAGACAAACCAGTTCCCGCGTGCTGTCGATATCGCCCGCCCGTTCCTGGCGGCTGGCGTGCCGGTGGCGATGGGCGGCTTTCATGTCTCGGGTTGCCTGGCCATGCTGCCGGAAGTGCCGCCGGAGATTGCCGAGGCCCAGAAGATGGGCATTTCGCTGTTTGCCGGCGAGGCCGAGCACGGGCGCCTCGATGTGGTGCTGCGCGATGCCTTCGCCGGCGAACTCAAGCCGGTCTATAACTGGATGAACGACCTGCCGTCGCTGGAGGGTGAGCCGATCCCCTTCCTGCCACCGCTCAATGTCGGCCGCACCAGGGGGCGCTGGACGAGTTTCGATCTGGGCCGCGGCTGCCCGTTCCAGTGCTCGTTCTGCACCATCATCAACGTCCAGGGGCGCAAGAGCCGCTTCCGCACCCCCGATGATCTGGAAAGGATCATCCGCGAGAACGCCAACTACGGAATCAACCGCTTCTTCATTACCGACGATAATTTCGCCCGCAATCGCGACTGGGAAAAGCTGTTCGACCGCCTTATCCATTTGCGCGAGACCGAGGGCATGAGATTTCGGCTGATCATCCAGGTCGACACGTTATGCCACCGCATCCCGCGGTTTATCGAGAAGGCCTGCCGGGCTGGCGTCAACCGCGTCTTCATCGGGCTGGAAAACATCAACCCCGACAACCTGCTGGCCGCCAAGAAACGCCAGAACAAGATCACCGAATACCGTACCATGCTGCAACAATGGCGGGCCTACGGGGCCACCACCTATGCCGGCTATATCTTCGGGTTTCCGAATGACACCAGGCAAAGCATCCTGCGGGATGTCGAGATCATCAAGCGTGAACTTCCACTCGATTTGCTGGAGTTCTTCTTCCTCACTCCGCTGCCGGGCTCGGAGGATCACAAGACGATGCTGGCCAAGGGGGTGTGGATGGACCCCGATCTCAACAAGTACGACCTTAATCACCGCCTGACCCATCACCCGAAGATGACGGACGCGGAGTGGGAAGGCGTCTATCGCGAGGCGTGGGACGCGTTTTATTCGCCCGAGCACATGCGCACGGTGATCAGGCGCACGGTGGTGCAGGAGGGCAAGGTGGACCCGCGCAAGAAGATGCGGGTGATGCTGTGGTTCTATCTCATGTACCGGATCGAAAAGCTGCATCCGCTGGAAGGCGGCATCTTCCGACTCAAATACCGCACCGACCGCCGCTCCGGAATGCCTATCGAACCGCGCGTTGTGTTCTATCCGAAATATGCCCTGGAGACGGCGCGCAAGCTCATCCAGTACGGCTGGATGGTCTTTCAGGCCTACCGATCCTATTGGCAGGTGATGGGCGAGGCCGATCGCGCGAGCTACAGCGACATCGCCATCGCGGCCGCCGATGCTCATGACTTGGACGACCTCGACCTGTTCCACAGCACGCAGGGCGGCGAACGGGCGGTGGAAAAGTCGCGCGACGATGCCAGGCGGCGCGAGCGCTACACGCCGGCCGCCGCCGACTCCTGATCCTACACCGGCGGACCCGGCGTCTCGGCGGCGTCGCCTTCGGCTTCGGCAAAGATCCAGTCATGGAACGCCTTGATGGCCGGTTCATCGACCCGGCTCTCCAGCGCCACCACGTAAAACGCGTAGTCGGCCTTGAGTTTCAGGGGGAAGGGCTGCACCAGGCGGCCTGCCTTGATGTCGGCATCGGCCAGCACCATGCGCCCGAGCACCACGCCGGCCCCGGACACCGCGGCGTCGATGGCGTGGTCGGCGACGTTGAAATGCAGCCCCGAACGGCTGGCGTCGACGTTGGTCACCCCGGCCCCGGTCAGCCAGTGCCGCCAGTCGGGCAAATCGAACACGCCAACATGGGTCTCGTCATGGATGAGGGTGTGGTGGACGAGATCGGACGGCGTGCGCAAGGGTTTCGGGCCGTTGAGCAGGGCGGGCGTGCACAACGGCGTCACATACTCGTCCATGAGCTTGGTCGAAACGCAGCCGGCATAGGTGCCGCGGCCATAGCGCACGACGATGTCGACATCATCGCGCAGCAGGTCGGCCAGACGGATCGAGGCGGCGATGCGGGCGTCGATGTCGGGATTGGCGGCGATGAAGCGGTAGAGTCTGGGGGTCAGCCACTTGGCGGTGAAGGCGGGGCCAGCCGAAATCACCAGCACGTTGCCGCTGCGACGCTGGTTGAGGCTGGCCACCGCCTGGTTGAGGCGATCGAAGCCATCGCGCACCCCGGCGGCCAGCAAGACGCCGTCGGGGGTCAGTTCGACGGCGCGGTTGAGGCGATTGAACATCTTGCGTCCCAGATGCTCCTCCAGTTGGCGGATCTGGTAGGAAAGCGCCGCCGGCGTCACATGCAGTTCACCCGCTGCCTTCTGGAAACTCATGTGGCGGGCGGCCGTCTCGAAGGCGCGCAAGGCATTCAGCGGGGGCAGACGATAGGCCATATCGGATCAATCCAGTTAATCTGAATGCAGTGTATTACTCGTTTGCAAGGTGAAAGGGAAGCACCTATTTCTACGTCATCGGTGAAGCAGCCGGCTTGCAAGCCAGATAGCACTTATCGGCGCTGCGACTGCGAAATGCTGATGAAAGGAAGAACAAATGACAGAATTCTTGCAGAGTATCGACCGGCGGACCATCGACCACTATGTGGAGCGGGCCCACGCGGAACGCGCCGATGCCCTCGCCAAGGCCTTCGGGGCGGTCGGCCATCAGATCAAGAATCTTTTCTCGGCGCCTGAAGCCGACCTCGGTTGCAAGACGTGTGGCTCCAACGCCTGAACCTCCTCCTTCAGGCTAGTCCCCGGACGGGCGGTCTTTGAGGCCGCCCGTCTTTTTTCCGTCTCAGGAAAGCCGGGCGACGGCCTCGGCGACGCGCATGAGGCCTTTGCGGATTTCGGTCTCGCTGGTGGCAAACGACAGGCGGATGGAATTGGCGTCACCGAAGGCGGTGCCGGGAATGGTGGCGACGTGGTGTTCATCCAGCAGCCAGTCGCACAGGTCTTCGACACTGCTGATGAGGTGATTGCCGGCGGTGCGGCCGATGAGGGCGCTGACATCCGGGAACACATAAAATGTGCCGGCCGGGCGATGCACGCGGATGCCGGGGATTTTCGCCAGCAGGTCCGTGATGACGTCGCGGCGCCGCCGATAGGTGAGGCGCATCTTCTCCACCTCGTCGCGCGGTCCTTCGAGCGCGGCGATGGCGGCCTGCTGCACGAAGGCGTTGGGGCCGGCGGAAAAAGCGCCCTGCAGCTTGGCCATGGCGCGCGCCACGGGTTCGGCCGAGGCCGACCACCCGAGGCGCCAGCCGGTCATGGCAAATCCCTTTGAAAAGCCATTGATGGTGATGGTGCGTTCGGCC
The DNA here is from genome assembly GCA_964568825.1 of uncultured Rhizobiaceae bacterium. Lineage (GTDB taxonomy): Bacteria > Pseudomonadota > Alphaproteobacteria > Rhizobiales > Aestuariivirgaceae > CAVVDT01. The sequence goes on from CAZMSA010000034.1 coordinate 15,019, forward strand.
ATGCCGGGCAGGGCGGCCATCGACACATGGGCGGTATCGAAGGCGATGTATTCGTAAATCTCATCGGCCATCACCAGGGCGTGCGGGTGGGCGGTGACGACGGCGGCGATCGATTGCAGTTCGGCGTGGTCATACATGGCGCCGGTGGGGTTGGAGGGGCTGTTGATCATGACCAGCCTGGTGCGCGCGGTCATCGCCTTGGCAATGCGGTCGGCCGAAACCTTGAAGCCGTCCTCAAGTCCGGCATGCAGCACCACGGGTACGCCGCCCGCCATCTTGACGGTGGTTTCATAAGACGCCCAGTAGGGCGCCAGGATGATGACCTCGTCACCCGGGTCGAGGACCGCGAAGCAGGCATTGGCGATGGCCTGCTTGGCGCCGTTGGTCATGACGATGCCGGCGGGCGGACAATCGATGCCGTTTTCGGCCTTGAGATTCTTCGACAGGGCGGCGCGCAGTTCGGGAAAGCCGGCGCCGGGGGCATAATGGGTAAAGCCGGCCTCCATGGCGCGCGTGGCGGCGGCGCGGATGTGGACGGGCGTGTCGAAATCGGGCTCGCCGATGGTCAGCGAGACAACGTCATGGCCTGCGGCCTGCAAGTCGCGGGCCTTCTGGGCCATGCGGATGATCGCCGTATCCTCGATGGCTTCGGTACGGCGGGAGAGAGACTGGCGGACATCGAAGGCGGGCATGGGCGGGCTTTCCGGTGGAGGCGGGCATCACTTGCGCGAAGCATCAGCATATGGCATGCCGCCTCAGCCGTTGTGAAGCCGCAAACCGCGGTAGCGACATTTTCCCAAATTCAAATCTGGAGCCGAGGCCCCCCGTGTTCACCCCCTTGCCGATGACGGCTGCTCTCCTCAGCCTGACGATGCTTGCCGCCTGCGCCGGCAAGAGCCAGGTCACGGTCATGTCGTCCGAGTATGCCGACGGCATCTCGCACACCGAGCCGGTGTTCTACAACGACAAGCACTACGACGTGACCTTCCGCTACAATGCCGCCATCGATGCCTATGACGTGACGGTGGCCGGCAAGAACGGGCGCCGCCTCGGCAGCAAGGATGGCGATCAGGCAATCATCGAGAACATCGCTGCCTCGGCGGTCGGCCATTTCGCCTGCGCCAGCGGCCAGCGATCGGCCATCGTCCCCGGCGCCACCCGCCACAACGCGGGAAGCTGGGACACCCAGGCAAAGTGCGCCTGAGCCAGCGTTGATGCAGGTCATGGCGTCGACCCGCCATGGCGTGCACAAGCCGCGTGGACGTCTGAGCAACAACAGGATGAACCGCAATGGGTCCAAGTCCGCTTGAGCCGTTGTTCAACCCGCAAGCCATTGCGGTCATCGGGGCGAGCGCATCCGGCGGGTCGGTCGGTTCGCGGGTGTTTGCCAATCTCGTCAATGGCGGGTTTGCCGGCCACGTCGTGCCGGTCAATCCCAAACACCGCAAGGTCCTGGGCCAGCGCTGCTTTGCCACGATCGCCGATCTCAAGGAGGAAATCGATCTCGCCGTCATAGCCACGCCCGCCAACACGGTCGGTGCGATCATCGAGCAATGCGGCGAGGCGGGCATTGCCCACGCCATCGTCCTGTCGGCAGGGTTCGGGGAGACCGGGGAGGCGGGCAGACAGGCCGAGGCGGAGCTGGCCGCCATCGCCCGGCATGCCGGCGTGCGCTTCATGGGTCCCAATTGCGTCGGCCTGGCGCGGCCATGGCTCGGTATCAACGCAACCTTCCTCAATGCGGCCACGCCGCAGGGGAGGCTCGCGCTGGTGTCGCAGTCAGGGGCTCTTTGCGCGGCCATCTCGGATTGGGCCGAGCCGCATCATCTGGGCTTTTCGGCTATTATCTCGTTGGGCAATTCCGTCGACGTCGACTTCGGCGATGTCCTGAACTTCCTGGCGACCGACCCGAAGACCGAGGCGATCCTGCTTTATGTCGAGGGCGTTCGGCAAGTGCGCTCGTTCATCAGCGCGCTGAAGGTAACGGCGCGCATAAAGCCGGTCATAGTGCTGAAGGCCGGGCGTCACAACCGCAGCTCGAAGGCGGCTCACACCCATACCGGAGCACTCATCGGCTCGGATGCCGTCTTCGATGCCGCCCTCGAGCGCGCTGGTGCGGTGCGGGTGGAAACCTTCGGCCAGCTGTTTGCGGCTGCCGAGGTGCTATCGGCCAGCGCCCGCGTCCGGGGGCGGCGGCTTGCCATCATCACCAATGGCGGCGGGGCAGGGGTGCTGGCCGCCGATCGGGCCTGCGACCTGGGTCTCGAACTGCCGCCGCCGGGTCCTGATACCATCGCGGCGCTCGATGCGATCCTTCCGGCCTACTGGTCGAAAGGCAATCCCGTCGACATCCTCGGCGACGCGGGAGCCGAACCCTACGGCGCTGCCGTCGCAGCCTGCCTCAAGGATGCGGCTTTCGATGGCGTGCTGGTCATGTTGACGCCACAGGCGATGACCAGGCCCGAGGACGCGGCCACAGCGGTCCTCAAGGCCGTCGAGGCGGGCGAGAACAAGCCGGTCCTTGCCTGCTGGATGGGCGAGACGTCGGTGGCCGGCGCGCGCAAAATGCTGAGCGCCAGCGGCATGGCCGATTTTTCCGATCCCGAACATGCCGTCGAAGCCTTTTCCTACCTCGCCCGCCACACCCTCAACCGCAAGCTGGCGCTCGAGACGCCTGGACCCTTGTCGGACCTCGAGGCGCCGGATGTTCTGGGGGCGCGCATGATCATCGAGGCAGCGCTCGCCGATGGCCGGTCGATGCTGTCGGATGTCGAAGCCAAGGCGGTGCTGCGGGCCTTTCGGGTTCCCACCAACACCACGCTCGAAGCCGACAGCGCGGCCAAGGCGCTGATTGCTGCCGAAACCGTCGGCTTTCCCGTAGCCATGAAGATCAATTCACCTCAGATCTCCCACAAATCGGACGTGGGCGGCGTCAGGATCAACATCATGAACGCCGGCGATGTGCGCACCGCCTACCGCGAACTCACGACCGGGGCCCGGGCATCCCGGCCCGATGCTACCATTGTCGGCGTGACGGTCGAGGCGATGGCAAAGGCAGAAAATGCCCGCGAACTGCTGGTAGGTGCCGGCCGTGATCCGGTCTTCGGCGCCACCATCGTGTTCGGGGCGGGCGGCACCATGGTCGAGGTGCTCAGCGACAGCGCTGTCTCGTTGCCGCCGCTCAGCGAGGTCCTTGCCAACCGCCTGATCGACAGAACGCGGGTCTCGCGGCTGCTTTCAGCCTTTCGCCAACGTCCCGCGGTCGACCGCTCGGCCGTGGTCGACGTGCTGCTGCGCATTTCCGATCTGGTGTGTGAATTCCCCGAGATAGTCGAACTCGACATCAATCCGCTCATCGCTGGCGCAGGCGGCGTGCTGGCGGTGGACGCGCGCATGCGCATCGCCCGGCCGCCCGCCAACATGAGGCGGCACGACCATATGGCGATCACCCCCTATCCGCGCCATCTGGTGCGCCATGCGTTCCTGGCCGACGGCACGTCGCTCACCATCCGGCCCATCCGGCCCGAAGATGCCGAGGCCGAGCAGACATTCGTGCGCGAACTCTCCGACGAGGCGCGCCAGTTCCGCTTCATGCATGCGCTCAAGGAACTGACCCCGGTGATGCTCGTCCAGTTTACCCAGATCGACTACAGCCGCGAGATGGCGCTGGTTGCAGTCACCGAGGAGGAGGGCAAGCCCGTTCAGCAGGGCGTTGCGCGCTATGTCATCAATCCTGACGCGACAAGTTGCGAGTTCGCCATCGTTGTATCCGATAAGCGCCAGCACCAGGGCATCGGTACGCTGTTGCTGCAGGCCCTGATGGACGCAGCACGCGATCAAGGGATGAGGGTGATGGAAGGAACGGTCCTCGCCGATAACACTGCCATGTTGCGGCTGATGGACGATCTCGGGTTCACGATGAGGCGGTCGCCGGAGGATAACGAACTGTATGAGGTAGAACGCACGCTGTAGGCGGCCGGGGGTTGGCGTCGGTCGCGATACTACTTGCGCACAAGGCAGCTCAACTTGTTGGAGGCGGGCCAGCGAACCTCGGCCTTGTTGCCGTTCAACCAGAACTCGTCGCCCTTATCATCGACATATTTCTTGCCGGTGCTCGATGGTGTCAGCATGGCGACGGCAATCTCATCGCCGCGTTCCAACCTCACCGCCGGCATGGCGCCTTGGAATAGAGTGGCGATGATGTCGTTGGAGGGGTTCTTGTCGCACATGAAAACCCTTGGCTCGCCAGCCTTGATCAGCAGGAAGCGCGCCTGCAGATAGGCGATGCGCCGATGCGTGATGTCGACGATGCATTTGGTCTTGTCAGCGGCCTGCATGCAGGCATCGCGCCGCTTTTTCCAGGCGGCTTGCCCGTCCTTCAGGTGCTGGATGTCCTGCTTGCCGCTCATCGTCACTTCGGTCGAGGCAAGGGCCGCGTCGTAGACCTCCTTTATGTCTTGATTGAGGAATGCCAGGTCGTCGTGCTTGCAGATGTATTTTTCGGCGGCGTTGTAGATCGACGAGCAATCGTAGATGAGGCCATCTGCGTGTGCCGCGGGCGCTGCAACGACAAGGGCCAGCACGATGCCAGCCAACAAACTCGACGAACGCATTAAGTCTTCTCCCTAGCCGCTATTGCTGGCTGGTCGAATTGTGCTCTAGCAACGTCCCCGGCTGGAGTAAATACGTCAGAGCGGGTGTTGGCCGCCGCATCATGTCGCGGGGTGGGCAAACGCCCTTCGATGCGGAATCGCCTGAACGTGGGCGATTTTGTATGGTTGCGGCGCCGCCGATGCACCGCAGCGTTTTGCCGTTCGCCACGCTGCCATCTTCGGTTATCATGGTTCTCGCGGCTTGAGGGCGGAGCGGGGTCAACGCCGGGACAAGCGGTCCCGGATCGCAGCAGGGGAGCGCGATCATGACGATTACGGTGGGTCAGGCGATTCCGGAGGCAACGGTCGAGTACTGGCGGCGGGGGTCGCCGGGGGCCAAGCACATGCAGCTTTCGGACACGCGCGGGTCGTGGCTGGTGCTGTTCTTCTATCCGCGCGATTTCTCCTACCTGTGCCCCGGTGAGATCGCGGCGTTTGCGGCGCTGGCCCAGGATTTCGCCGACGCCGACGCGGCCATCGTCGGCGCCAGCACCGACAGTTATTTCAGCCACAATGCCTGGTTCGCCCAGAACGACGTCCTGGCGGGCGTCAATTTCCCGATCATCGCCGATGCCTCGCATGAACTGGCGCGCCTGTTCTCGGTGTTGCTGTCGGACGGCTCGGCCTTGCGCGGTACCTTCATCATCGACCCGGAAGGGGTGCTGCGCCACATGAGCGTCAACGACCTCGACGTGGCGCGCAATGTGGGTGAGACGCTGCGGGTTCTGAGGGCGCTGCAAAGCGGCGAATTGTGCCCCGCCGGCTGGCAGCCCGGCGACGCCAGCCCCAGCCCCTACAACGAATGGCTGGCGCGGGTGTTTCCCAAGCTGAAGAAATCGGCGCTGGTCGATGCGTCAAAGCGCGTGCGCCCGGTGATCTACGAGCGCGGTGACATCATCCTGCGCCAGGGCACGCCGTCCGACAAGTTCTACATCATCAAGGAAGGCCATGTGAGCGTCATCCGCCGCACCCGCGACGGCAACGAGGTGGAACTCGCCAAGCTCGGCGAGGGCGACGTGTTCGGCGAGATGGGCATCCTCACCGGCAACCGCCGCACCGCCGATGTCCGCGCCGATACCGGCGTCGCGGCCTACGCGCTCGACTGGGACGACTTCAAGGCGATCATCGACCAGTCGGTGCCCACCGCCAAGGATTTCATGGAAATCGTCGAGCAACGCATCAAGGCGATGCCGGAATAGGCATCACCCCATCTGCCGGTCGATCCAGTCCCTCACCCTGAAGTAGCGGCCCAGCCACGGCACGAACCACGGATTGCCGCGATAGGCCCAGTGGTCAGGAAAGACAGGGGCGTCGAAGGCGCATTTGTAGTTGGCCACGCCGGCCAGCTTCCTTGCCGTCTGAGTGCCGAGATAGGTCATCATGGCGACGCCTGAGCCGTTGCAGCCCATGGCGTAGTAAAGCCCGTTCATCTCGCCCATGTGCGGCACTTCATCGAAGGTGAAGGCGACGTTGCCGGTCCACGCATGGGTGATCCTGACGCCCTTCAGTTGCGGCAGGCGGTCGGTCATGAAGCGGTAGAGGATGGGGGCGGTTTCCTCAGGTGTGTAAGAACCGAACTTGGCGCGGCCGCCGAAGATCAGTCGGCGGCGGTTGCCTGACATGCGGTAGTAGGTGAGGACGCGCCGGGTGTCGTAGATGGATCGGTTGTTGGGAAATAAGGAAAAGGCGAGGTCTTCGGGCATCTCCTCGGTGGCGATGATATAGCTGCCGACCGGCAGGACGCGGCGCTGCAGGGCAGGCGTGGCGGAGCCGGTATAGCCGTTGGTGGTGACGATGACGTCGCCTGCCACAAGATCGCCGCGCCCGGTTGAAAGCTTCCAGCCCTTGCCGTTGCGCGAAAGGGTGTTGACCGGCGCGCGGGCACAGATCGTGATGCCGCGCCTGATCGCTGCCTGCAGCAGCCCGCGAAAGTATTTCGCCGGATGCAGGTGGGCGGCGCGGCCGATGACCATGCCGCCGCGGTAATAGTCCGAGGCGATTTCCTCGCGCTGGCGCTCGCGCGGCAGCAGCCAAGCTTCCGAACGGGCATCGGCGTTGAGGCTGTCGATCTTGCCGGCGAGTTTTCTGTAATGGCTCGAGCACCAGGCGCCGCCGAAGCGCCCCGTCCTGGTCCACTCGCAATCGATCTTTTCGCGCGCGATCAGGTTTTCCACCAGGCTGAAACTGTCGGCGGCATCGGCATAGAGCGCCGCGAGGCGCTCGGCGTTTTCCGAACCGGTATAGCGCTTGCCCACCGCCACGCCGCCCGACACCATGCCGCCGGAGCGCGATGAGCCGCCGAAGCCGGGGAACTCGGCATCCAGCACCACCGCCTCGATGCCGAGGTCGTGCAGTTCGATGGCCGCCGAAATGCCGGCATAGCCGCCACCGATGATGGCGACGCGGGCTTCCTTGGGCACATCGACGAGATCGCCGGCGGTCGGCTCGGCCTCATCCCACCAGAACGGCTTCAGTTGAAAATCGGAATGAAATATGCCGCCACTCACCATGCCAGGTCCTCCGTTGCCGCGTCGACCCTAGCGCAACGGTGAAGCCGCCGGAAGGAGGGACGGATCCACCGCCAATTACCTGAAGAGTTTTGGCTGGCAACCGGGCCGTGGCTACGACCAGCCGGCCTTGCGTGAATGGAACAAGTCGGACAACTACATCCGGGCGCTGGCCTATTTCGCCGGGTTGCTGAAGCGCGGGTGAGGGCCGCTCAGGCCCCCAGCGTCTTCCATCCCTTCGACGGCGCAAAGCGGGGACCGTGGGCTTTCTCCAGCGCCTCCAGCCGCTCCACCACCGTGGCGATGCCGACCTTTCTTGCGTAGTTGAGCGGTCCGCCGCGGAAGGGGGCGAAACCGGTGCCGAAGATCATGGCGGCATCGGCGGCATCGGCATCCTCGACCAGCCCGGCGGCCATGCAGTCGGCCATGGCGTTGAGGAGGGAAAGCACCAGGCGGTCTTCCAGCGCCTTGTCGGGCCGGGCCTCGCCTTCGGCCTTTTGCGGCTTGCCGTCCTTCCAGACATAGACGCCCTTGCCCGACTTCTTGCCGAGGCTGCCCCGCTTCACTAAATCCTCGAACCACGACGGCACGTCGGGCAGGGCGCGGTCCTTGACCTCGGCCTTGAGGACATGGGCCACGTGCAGGCCGACATCGAGGCCCACCTGGTCGGCCAGTTCGATGGGTCCCATGGGCATGCCGAAGGCTTCCATGGTGGCATCGATCACTTCCGGCTTGATGCCCTCGGCAAAGGCGAGGAAGGCCTCCATCATGTACGGCGTGAGCGCCCGGTTGACGAGGAAGCCGGGGGCGGACTTGACCGGTAGCGGCAGCTTGTCGAGGGCATCGATGAATGAAAGCGCCCGGCTGGCCACCTTGTCGTCGAGCCCTTCATGGGTGACCATTTCAACCAGCGGCATCTGGGCCACCGGATTGAAGAAGTGGATGCCGCAAAAGCGCTCCGGGCGCTTCAACCCCTTCGCCAGATCCTCCAGTTCGATGGAGGAGGTGTTGGAGGCGAGAATGGCGTCCTTCTTCATGGCCTTTTCAGCACGGGCATAGACCTGGTGCTTGATGTCGGGATTTTCCGGCACCACCTCGATCACCAGATCGGCCCTGGCAAGCCCGGAACCCTCAACATCCGGCATCAGCCGGTCAAAGGCCGACTGGCGGTCCTTTGGCGTATAGAGCCGGCGTTGAAACAGTTCACCGGCGCGGCCAATTGCCGGGGCGATGAATTTCATCTCGCGATCTTCCAGCGTCACCCTGAAACCGCGCAACGCCGCCCAGGCCGCGATATCGCCGCCCATGACGCCGGCGCCGATGACGTGCACATGGGTCATGTCGTGGGTGGCGCCCTTGGCATAGCCTTTGAGTTTCTCGCGCAGGAAAAAGCAGCGCACCAGGTTCTGCGAGGTTTCCCCCGTCAGCAGGTGGGCAAACGAGCGGGTCTCGGCCGGGCGCAGCGCCGAGGCATCGTCGCCATGCGCCTTCCATAAGTCGATCAGCGCGAAGGGGGCGGGATAATGGTCGCGGCGGGCCTTTGCCGCCGTCTCGCGCTCCATGCGCGCGGCGATGATGCCGCGCAGGGGCGAGAAGTTCATGGCGCGGCCGATGGGGCCCTTGGCATCGGCTTTCTTGACATCGCCGCGGATCGCCCAGCGTACGGCCTCGGCAAAATGGCGTTCCTCGGTCACCGCATCGACGAGGCCTTGCGACTTGGCCTTCCTGGCAATGAGGGTTTTTCCCGTGAGCATCGCCGTCATGGCATCGATGGGCTTCATGACGGCCAATGAGCGCCAGGTGCCGGCAAGGCCCGGATGCAAGCCGAGCATCACTTCAGGAAAGCCGAGGCGGGCATCGTCGGTGGCGATCCGATAGCGGCAGCAAAGCGCCAGTTCGAGCCCGCCGCCGAGGCAGAAGCCGTGGATGAGGGCGATGGTGGGCGCGGGAAAGTGGGCGAGCTTGTCGAAGACGGCAAGGCCGGAATCAATCATCGCGCGGATCGCCGCCTCATCGGTCTGCCCCACGAACTCGCCGATCTCGGCGCCGGCGATGAAGCCGCTTTGTTTGCCTGAGCGGATGACGAGCGCCTTGGGCGCGCGCTTGGCGGCGATGTCGAGCAGCCGGTCAAGGTCTTCCAGCACGCCCTTCGACAAGGTGTTGGCGGAAGCGCCTTGCTTGTCGATGATGGCCCACAGCACGTCCCCGTCGGTGACCAGCCGCCAATGGGCAAACGGCGGGTCGGCGGCGATGCTCTCGCCGTCGGGCAGGGTGAGCGGCGGGCGGGTGAGGGCTGCTTGCGCCTGGTCGGTGGCCATTTTCTTTTCCCTCACACCAGTTCGACCAGCATGGCGCCGCCCATGCCGCCGCCGATGCATTCGGTGGCGATGCCGAGACGGGC
>CAZMSA010000035.1:0-6352 GCA_964568825.1 uncultured Rhizobiaceae bacterium
CGACACTTATCAGGCGCTGGCCGTGACACACGCACTTTTCAAACACGCTCTAAGTTGCAAACAGTATACTTGGCTTCAATCTCGGATCGCCCCTTATTGACGATCTGGATGGAGGAAACGACCATGAAGACCATCGCCTATACCTTTGAGGCATTGATGCGTCTGGCCGTGTTCGCCGCCATCTACCACCGGGCCAGGATGGACAAGCGCACGGCCCGCGCCATTGCCAGAACCGACAGCCGTCAGGCTTGAGCCAGGATCCTGAACCTGAAACTGCCGCTGCGACGGGTCCTGAAAAGCGCGTCGCAGCAGTGTTTTCAAGGGGCTACGGCTTCAGCAGTTCCATCTGGATGGGGCCTTCGGCGCTACCATGGATGAACTGCTCCACGTAGGGATTTCCGCTCTCGTCGATGGTCTCAGCAGCTCCCTGCCAGATGATCTTGCCCTTGTAAATCATGGCGATGTCGTCGGCGATCTTGCGCGCCGAGGCCATGTCGTGGGTGATCGAGATGGTTGTGGCGCCCAGTCGCTTGACGCAATCGACGATGAGGTTGTTGATGACGTCGGCCATGATCGGATCGAGGCCGGTGGTCGGCTCATCGAAGAAGATGATTTCGGGATCGGCAGCCACCGCCCGCGCCAGGCCAACGCGCTTTTGCATGCCGCCTGAAAGCTCGGCCGGGAAGAGGTCGGCCACTTCCGCACCGAGCCCCACTTGGCCCAGCTTCTCGACGGCGATGTCGCGCGCCTGCTTGCGGGCCATGTTGTGGCCCTGGATGAGGCGGAAGGCGACGTTTTGCCAGACCGGCAGGCTGTCGAACAGCGCCGCTCCCTGAAACAGCATGCCGAAGCGGGCCAGGAAGCGGTCGCGCGCCCCGCCGGTCAGCCCCGCTACTTCCTCGCCGTCGATGCGGATGGAGCCCGCATCGGGATGCAGGATGCCGAGGATGCATTTCAGCATGACGGACTTGCCGGTGCCCGAGCCGCCGATCACCACCAGCGAATGACCCTTGTCGACCTTGACACTGAGCCCGTTGAGGACATGCTTGGGCCCGAAGGACTTGCGCACATCTGTGAGTTCGATATGAGGCTGGCTCACCGGGCTTACTCCGAGAACAAAAGGGAGGTCATGAGGTAGTTGGCCGCCAGGATGAGGATCGAGGCGGACACCACGGCATTGGTGGTGGCACGGCCGACGCCCTGGGCGCCGCCCTTGGAGTTAAAACCGTGATAGCAGCCCATCAGGGCGATGATGAAGCCGAACACGGCCGACTTGATGAGGCCCGACGAAACGTCGTCGAATTGCAGGAAGTCGACGGTATTCTTCAGATAGGCGCCGGAATTGAAGCCCAGCGAGCGGGTGCCGATGATATAGCCGCCCATGATGCCGATGGTGTCGGCGATGGAAACCAGCAGCGGCATGCAGATGACCGCAGCGATGAGGCGCGGGGCCACCAGATAGCGGTACGGATTGGTCGACAGCGTCACCAGCGCGTCAATCTGCTCGGTGACCCGCATGGTGCCGAGTTCGGCCGCGATCGATGCTGCGATGCGCCCCGCCACCATCAGGCCGGCGAGCACCGGGCCGAGTTCGCGGGTGATGCCCAGCGCCACAATCGACGACACCAGGCTTTCGGCGTTGAAGCGCGAGCCGCCGATATAGATCTGCAGGGCCAGCACCGCGCCGGTGAAGAAGGCGGTCAGTCCCACCACCGGCAGCGAATTGTAGCCGATCTTCAACATCTGATCGAGGATCTGGCGCGGAAACACCGGTGGCGTAAGGCCGACCAGGATGGCGTTCTTGAGGAAGATGAAGATACGGCCGGCCTCGGCGAACAGCGCGAGCACCAGGGCTCCGATATGGGCAATTGGGTTCACGGGAGGATGCAACTCTCGGGGCTGGTTGGCGGGCGGGGTTCAACGTTGCATCAACCGATATACACGCGTGCGAAGCGCGATCCAAGCCCAGTGAGGATTTCATAGGCAATGGTCCCGGCGGCGCGGGCCAGCGCGTCCACACCGATATGCTCGCCGATCAGCTCGGCCATCGCCCCGCGCCGCACGTCGCCTGAGGGTATGTCACTGACATCGACGGTAATCTGGTCCATCGACACGCGCCCGACGATGGGCGCCCGCTGCCCGCCGATCCACACCTCGGCGGGCTCATCGCCAGGCCGCGAGGTGAGCGAACGCAACAGGCCGTCGCGGTAGCCCACCCCGATCACCGCGATGCGGCTGTCGCGCGCTGCCGTCCATTGGCCGCCGTAGCCGACACTGGCGCCGCGCTCCACCTCGCGCACCTGCAAGACGGTGGCCTCCAGGCGGGCGACGGCGCGCATGGGATTGGCGAGGCGGGCAAACGGATTGCCGCCGTAAAGCGCAATCCCCGGCCGCGTCAGGTCATAATGATAGTTGCCACCAAGGAAGATGCCGGGCGAATTGGCAAGACTGGCCGGTGCCGGCGGCAACAGCGCGCGAAGGCGTTCGAACAGGGCTCGTTGGGCCTCGTTGCTGGTGGCTTCGGGTTGATCGGCGGCGGCCAGATGGCTCATCACCAGGCTCACATCGAGGCCCGCAAGCCGCAGCCGATCGCTGCCAAGCGCCTCGACATCGCGCACCATGAGGCCCAGCCGGTTGATGCCGGTGTCCATGTGCAGGGCCGCCTTGCCGCCGGGTACGGCCGCAACCCACTCGGCGATCTCCTCCATGCCGCTGAGCGCCGGGCGCAGGTCGTGGGTTGCATAGAACCGCGCAAGCCCCGGCATCAGCCCATTGAGCACATAGATGACGGCACCCGCGATGGCGGCGCGCAGCTTGCGGCCTTCCTCGGGCGTGGCGACGAAGAAAGTGCGGCAGCCTGCCTCCCACAGCGCCAGTGCGCAACGCTCCAGTCCGAGACCGTAGGCATCGCCCTTGACGCACGCCGCGCATTCGGCCGGACTCGAGCGATCGCGCATGTCGCGCCAGTTGGTCTTGAGGGCATCAAGATCGACAGTCAGCACCGCCGGTGCCTTGAGCACCGCTGGTCCGCTGTCGTCGGGCATCAATCGTGGAAGTCCGGCAGATGGTCGTCCTTTACCAGATTGCCGAACTTGGTCAGGTTGGGATTGAAGTGCAGTTCGACCGTACCCGTGGGGCCGTGGCGCTGCTTGCCGATGATCACCTCGGCGACGCCGGTGACACGATCCATCTGGTCCTGCCATTCCAGGTGTTCCGGCGTGTTGGGGCGCGGCTCCTTGCGGCCGAGATAGTATTCTTCGCGGTAAATGAACATCACCACGTCGGCGTCCTGCTCAATGGAGCCGGATTCTCTGAGGTCCGCCAATTGCGGGCGCTTGTCGTCGCGGTTTTCCACCTGCCGCGAGAGCTGCGACAGCGCCAGAATCGGAACCTGAAGTTCTTTCGCCAAGGCCTTGAGACTAGTGGTGATTTCCGAAACCTCCTGCACCCGGCCCTCAGCCGCGCGACGTGACGATCCGGCCAATAACTGGAGATAGTCGATGACCAGCAGCCCCAGTCCCCTCTGGCGCTTGAGACGGCGGGCGCGCGCCGCCACCTGGGCGATGGTGAGGCCGCCGGTGGCGTCGATATAAAGCGGCAGCGACTGCAGGGCTTGCGACACTTCGACGATGCTGTGGAACTCGTCCTCGGAGATCTTGCCGCGCCTGATCTTTTCAGAAGAGATTTCCGCCTGCTCGGAGATGATGCGGGTGGCAAGCTGCTCGGCTGACATTTCCAGCGAGAAAAAGGCGACCACGCCGCCGTTCAGCACCTTGGTCGTGCCGTCGGGCCGATGTTCGGCCTCGTAGGCCGCCGCCACCGAATAGGCGATGTTGGTGGCCAGCGATGTCTTGCCCATGGCCGGGCGGCCGGCGAGGATGACGAGGTCGGAGGCCTGCAGGCCGCCCAGCTTTTCGTCCAGGTCCTTCAGGTGAGTGGAGATGCCGGAGAGGCCCCCATCGCGCTGGTAGGCGGCCGCGGCCATGTCCACGGCCTCGGTGAGGGCCATGCCGAAGGGCTGGAAGCCCTGGCCGTACTTGCCCTGTTCGGCCAGTTCGTAAAGCGCCTGCTCGGCCCGCTCGATAAGGTCGCGCGCCTGCATCTCGACGGGGGTGTGGAAACTGTCGTTCACCACATCGGTGCCGACCTCGATCAGCCGCCGCCGGGTGGCCAGTTCATAGATGGTGCGGGCGTATTCCTCGGCGTTGATGATGGTGGTGGCCGCCGCTGCCAGCCGCGCCAGGTAGGTGGCGCCGCCGATCTCGGCAAGCGTCTCGTCGCGCTCGAAATAGGTCTTGAGCGTCACCGGGCTCGCCAGCTTGCCCATCCGGATGAGGCTCGATGCAGCCTCATAGATGCGCGCATGCACGGCTTCGTAGAAATGTACCGGCTCAAGGAAGGCACTGACCCGGTCGGCAGCGTCGTTATTGACCAGAATGGCACCCAGCAGCGCCTGTTCGGCCTCCAGGTTGTGGGGCGCCGAGCGGTAGGTCGCCTCATCGCTGCCGCCGCCCACAAGGGCAGGGCGGGTGATCTTCAGTGCTGTCTCCATGCAACTAGGCCTAGCGGACTGACGGCATCATGGCGAGTAACGATTTCGCCTGTCCCCGTTGTCCGCGCTATTCACAGGGCGACGCTGCATGATTGCCACAATTTTGTCAAAAGTGCTGGATTTCGGCCACGAATTGTGACTCACCGATTACCGTCGCCCGGCCGGCCGGTGACGGGACTGATTCGCCCGCCGAAGCAGCGGCTTAGGGCATCATTGGGCCCGAATGGACTTGAAGCGCGGACGCTTGGTGTCGATGCGGCGCAGGCGCTCTTCTTCTTCGTGCATGTAATCGCGGGTCAGCGGCAGGGCGAGCTGATTGCGGCTAAACTGGATCTGGAAGTTGTTCAACCCCTGATGCCGGAAGGCGGCCTCCGATCCGGCCAGGTAGAATTCCCACATGCGGCAGAAGCGCTCATCGTAGAGCTTTTTCGCCTCATCGCGGTGGTCGCCGAACCGCCGGGCCCATTCGGCCAGCGTTGCAGCATAGTGCAACCGCAGCACCTCGATGTCGGTGACGTAAAGGCCAGAACTCTCGATCGCCGGCAGCGTTTCCGACAGGGACGGGATATAGCCGCCGGGAAAGATGTAGCGCGCGATCCATGAACTGGTGACGTTCGGCCCGTCGGCACGGCCGATGGAATGCAGCACCGCGACGCCGTCCGGCTTGAGCAGGCTCGCCGCCTTGCGGAAGAAGGTATCGTAATAGCCGATCCCCACGTGCTCGAACATGCCCACGGAAATGATGCGGTCGAATTCGCCCTCCAGTTGGCGGTAGTCCTGAAGCTCGAATTTCACCCGGTCGGCAACGCCGCGCTGTGCGGCCCGCTCGTTGGAGAGCTTCAACTGTTCTTGCGACAGCGTTACCCCGGTCACCTCGGCCCCGCAGATCTCGGCGATATAGAGCCCGAGACCTCCCCAGCCCGAACCGATGTCGAGCACCTTCATGCCGGGTTGGACGTTGAGCTTGGCGACCAGGTGACGCTTCTTGGCAAGCTGGGCTTCGTCAAGCGACAGGTCTTCGTTTTCGAAATAGGCGCAGGAATACTGGCGATCGCGGTCCAGGAACAGGTCGTAGAGCTCACCCGAAAGGTCGTAATGGTGAGCGACGTTGCGTTGCGCCCGACTGACCGGATTATATTGTTCGACGCGCCGCATGTACCGCCGCACCGTCCACAGCCAGCTCAGGCGGGCAGGGGGCTGGCGCCCTTCCATATTGGAGAGCAGCAGCACCAGCAGATCGTAGATCGTGCCCCTTTCCAGCACCAGCGTGCCGTCCATGTAGGCTTCGCCCATATAAAGATCGGGATTGATGGCGATCTTGGCGCAGGTCCAGTTGTCGGTAATTCTGAATTTTACCGGGTCGCCGCTGCCATCGCCGAAGCGCCAGAGACGCCCGCCCGGGTCGACCACTTCAAGGTCGCCCTTGGTTACCACAAGATCCAATGCCCGCCGTAGCAGCGCAAACATCGGCAAATCACTCCTCGGGGCGTGGAGTATCCTGCAAAACCCCATGTCGGCCCGCCCCTTAGGCCGAACCCCTGCAACTAGCAGGCCTGACTAAAGTATATGCACGATTGCTGTTTTCGACAAGGTCCCGGCCCTGCCGAGGCATGATTTTCCTTTACGGCAAGCAGTGCCATGCGCGGTCTGTCTGACGCAAACGTCAAAGGGCGGCCGATCTGCCGCCCCTCGATCCTTCGCTTGCCGTCTTCGCTCAGGCCTTTTCGTCCGCCTCCGGCACCTCCGGCGTCTCGTCTGCCGCGGGCGTCTCGTCTTCGGTGCCGTCCTCGATGGACAAAT
>CAZMSA010000035.1:6452-24537 GCA_964568825.1 uncultured Rhizobiaceae bacterium
GGCGTCTCGTCTGCCGCGGGCGTCTCGTCTTCGGTGCCGTCCTCGATGGACAAATCGTCCGGAGCGGCTTCTTCCTCGAACAGCGCCTCGGCGGCGGCGCGGGCTTCCTCGCGCTCCGAACTCGGGCCGGTCAGGACCTCGCCGCGCGCCTGCGCTTCGGCCTCGTCCTGCGAGCGGGCGACATTGACGCTCACCGTGACCGAAACCTCCGGGTGCAGCGCGATGCGCACCTGATAGATGCCGATCGACTTGATGGGGTGATCGAGCTTCACCTGCGTGCGGTTGACGGCCACGCCCAGGCCCGAGGCCTCGCTGGCGATGTCACGGGCCGAAACCGAGCCGTAGAGTTGGCCTGACTCGCCCGCCTGACGCAGCAGGATGAAGGCAGCACCGTCGAGTTCGCCCGACACGCTCTGGGCGGCATCACGCTGTTCCGCATTACGCGTCTCGAGCACCGCGCGATCACGCTCGAAGCGGGCGCGATTGGCCTCGGTGGCGCGCAGCGCCTTGCCCTGCGGCAACAGGTAATTGCGGGCAAAGCCGTCCTTCACCCGGACGATCTGGCCCATGGCGCCGAGCTTGTCGACGCGCTCCAAGAGGATCACTTGCATGTCATGTCTTCCTTTCGATGTTTTGCAGTAGTGTTTGACAAGGCAAAAGAATTTCCATTCGTCAGGCGCTGCCGGAGGGCGCATGGCCGCCCGCCCTGCCGCGCAGGTCGAAGATCATGTCGGCAATTGCCAGCCCCACCAGCGGCGCCATCAGCACGCCCTGCAGCAGGATCAGTGCCATGTACATGGTGGCGAGGATGAAGGGCCGGCCGGCAAGCTTTGCCGTCAGGCCGTGCACCACGGCGATGCCGAGCAGCACGAAAGCCGAGATCATGGCCCCCAGCGCCAGCGCCGCGGCAAAGTTCACATACGCCCACAAGCCGCCTGTGGCGCCCGGCGTCGACACACCATCGAGCGCCACCAGCAATCCTGCCGCGGCCAGCGCCCAAAGGCTCTCGCGCGGGAAGTGCAGGGCCGAAAACGGTGCCCATGGTCTGAGGCTGATGTTGGAGAGCACCACGACGCGCGCCGCCAGCCACAGGCAGATCATCGTCGCCATATGCCAGATGAGGGTGGCGGCCGGCGGCACCAGCACCACCATCACCTCGACGAAGGCATCGACATCGGCGGTACGTGTGGAATCGTTGCCGACCAGCATCTCGCCGATATGGCGAGCCATGCTGGCGGTGGAGGTCCTGAGCGATTGAAGACCGCCACCACCGGCGAGCAGTGTCACCAGCATGACCGCCACGGCAAGCCCGGCCGCCCACAAGACGAGGCGGCCTTCGGGATACCACTGGACGCCGCCGGCCGATACCTCGCCCTCATGCGCGGTGGTGTCGGCGGAGGGGCGGTGCTTGAGGGCAAGCCAGGTGAGGACGACCGGCGCCGTGGCAGCCGACAGCGCGAACACGAAACCCATCTGCCAGTTGACCGCGGCGAGCAACGCCAGCGCACCAACAAGACCCCCGGCCGCCGCCGGCAACGGGCCAAAGGCAAAGCCGGTGACGAACAATGGCAACGGGGCAAGGCTGAACAGCACGATACCTACGAGCGTCGGCGTCAGCGCCGCCGCCTGCAAGGCGGCAGCGGCACATCCGGCAATGATGGCGACGAGATAGGCGTTCTTCATCGTCGGGCTGTCCCTCATCGTCTGAAGCGATGGGTTAGGAGCGGATCGGCCTGTTGCGGGCGTCCACCCCAACCGGGGGCCGCCGGACCGCAAGGGGCCCGGCGATGGTTGTTTCTACTTCAGCACGTAGGGCAGGAGCCCGAGGAAGCGTGCCCGCTTGATGGCACGCGCCAGTTCGCGCTGCTTCTTGGCCGAAACGGCGGTGATGCGGCTCGGAACGATCTTGCCGCGCTCGGAGACATAGCGCTGCAACAGCCGTATGTCCTTGTAGTCGATGACGGGGGCGCCTTCTCCGGTGAAGGGGCAGCTCTTGCGGCGGCGGAAAAACGGCCGGCGGGCCGGTTGGGCTTGCATGGACATTATTCTGCTCCTGCGCTTGGGGCATCATCGCGCGGCGGACGCGGGGTCCGGGGACGATCGCCTCTGTCACCACGATCGCCCCTGTCACCGCGATCACCTCTGTCAGGACGGTCACGGCCGAAACGGTCGTCACGGCCCGGCCGCTCATCGCGGCCGCGGCGCATCATCGCTGAAGGACCTTCTTCGAGGGCCTCGACGCGCACCGTCAGGAAGCGGATGACATCCTCGTGCAAGGACATCTGGCGCTCCATTTCCGCGACCGCGGCCGGCGGGGCATCGAGATTGAACAAGGTGTAGTGGGCCTTGCGGTTCTTCTTGATGCGGAATGCAAGCGGCTTGATGCCCCAGTATTCCGTCTTGGCGACCTTGCCGTCGCCTGCTTCGATCACCGACTTGAACTGCTCGGTCAGGGCGTCGACCTGGGCATTGGACAGGTCCTGACGCACCATGAAGGTGTGCTCATAGAGCGGCATGAGTTATGGCCTTTCTCTCGTTTCATCCTCGCTCTCTCCCGGCGCAGAGCCTCTCCCGAGCCCATCGACGAGAAAGGCTCGAGAAGTCGGTTCCTCGAAAGAGCGGAGACAGGGGAAGACGGGCTTTCTGGCCCTGCTGGCCCGGAAAAATCCGGACAGCCTTCCTTTCAGCCTCCGACCGGAAATCGGCGACGGGCGGGTTATAGCCGTTGCGGCGCGGTTTGCAAGGGTGTTGTTGGTGCCGGCAACGCCCGATATTGCGCTGCAACCCGCTGGCATCAGAAGAATAGCTGCCGCGCGATCCTCACCTTGCAATGGTACCACACCCCGTCGCGCTGCTGGAAATAGCGCTGGCCGATCATGCCGGTTTCGGTTCGGGTCTCGATGGGAGGATCGAAATTGGCCAGATCCTCCTGGGCGATGGCGATGCATACCGGTGAAAGGAACCAGGCAAGGCTTGCGGCGATGACCGCCAGGCCCGTGGTCAGTGAAATCCACATGCGGCGGCGAAACAGGAGATGAGTGCCAGCCCCGGCCAACACGCCGAGAACGATGCAAATGCCGCTGACAAAGCTCATCCCAGCGACGTCTCCACCAGCTTCACCCAGTAGGAGCAGCCCATCGGGATGATCTCGTCGTTGAAGTCGTAGCCCGGGTTGTGCAGGCCGGCGGAATGTCCGTTGCCGATATACATCATGGCGCCGGGCCGCGCCTCCAGCATGTAGGAAAAGTCCTCCGCTCCCGTCGAGGGCGGCGCATTGCCATCGACATTGGCCGCCCCCGCCACCTCGGCCGCGACGGATGCGGCGAAGCTCGCCCGCTCGGCATCGTTCACGGTGACCGGATATTCGCGCGTATAATGCACTTCGGCGCTGGCGCCGTAGGCCCGGGCAATGGTCTCGGCCAGTTCGGTGAGCCGGGTCTGCGCGAGATCGCGGGTCGCCGCATCGAGGGTCCTGACGGTCCCTGAAAGGCTGGCGCTGGCGGTCATCACGTTGGAAACCTCCCCGGCATGGAACAGGCTGACCGAGACGACGACCGACTTCACCGGATCGGCGTTGCGCGAGGCGATGGTCTGCAGCCCCTGCACGATGGCAGCACCGGCGACGATCAGGTCGGTGCACTGGTGGGGGCGGCCGGCGTGACCGCCGCGGCCGCTGAGGCGGATCTCGAATTCGTCCGCCGAGGCCTGCGCCGCCCCGGGCCGGGTCTGGAACTTGCCGGCATCGAGGCCCGGCCGGTTGTGCAGGCCGTAGACCTCCTGGATGCCAAAGCGCTCCATCAGCCCGTCCTCGACCATTTCCCGCCCGCCGCAGCCGGCTTCCTCGGCCGGCTGGAAGATGACGATGGCGTTGCCGGCAAAATTGCGCGTCTCGGCCAGATATTTCGCTGCCCCCAGCAGCATGGCGGTATGCCCGTCATGGCCACAGGCATGCATGCGCCCGTCGATCGTGGAGGCATGCGGGCGCTCGGGCGCCTCGCGGATCGGCAGGGCGTCCATGTCGGCCCTGAGGCCGATGGTGCGCCCGCCCTGGCCTTTCGCTCCCTTGATGACGCCGACCACCCCGGTGCGGCCGATCCCGGTCACCACCTCATCGACCCCGAACGACTTCAGCTTTTCGGCAACGAAGGCCGCGGTGTGCTGGACATCGAAGGAAAGCTCGGGGTGCCGATGCAGGTTATGCCGCCATTGCGTGATTTCGTCATGAAACTCCGCCAGCCGGTTGATGACTGCCATATGTCCGTCCCTTTTCTTGTGTGTTCATGCCTGTGGGGTCTGGCCACTCATGACGGTCTGATAGCGCCCGGCATCGATATTGCCGCCGGAAATGATGGCGCCGACGCGCTTGCCAGCCAGCCTTTCGCGCTCCTGCATGACCGCGGCAAGCGCCCCGGCGCCGGCGCCTTCGGCCACCGTGCGACTGCCGCGATGGATGAGCCGCATGGCATCGGCCAGTTCGTCGTCCGAGACCTCGACAATGCGCTCGACCCCTTTGGCGATGACATCGAAGGCCTCCGGGCTCGGCACCCGTACCGCCATGCCTTCGGCAAAGGTTTTCACGCGGTTGGTGGAGACCGGCCTGCCTGCCGCGAGCGACAGGGCATAGGCATTGGCGCCTTGCGAGACGACGCCGATCACCTTCGTCTTCAGCCCGAGGATGTCGCGCGCCGAGATCACCCCGCATACCCCTGAGCCGAGGCCAATGGGCACATAAACGGCGTCCAGCTCACCGGCTTCGGCAAACAGCTCGAAGGCATAAGTCGATACCCCCATCACCAGTTCGCGGTGGAAGGAGGGGATCATCGAGAGGCCGCGCTCGCGCGCCACGTCGCTGGCATGCGCCCTGGCCTCGTCGAAATCGGCCCCGTGCTCGATCAGTTCGGCGCCCAGCGCCCGCATTGCCTCGTTCTTGATGCTTGAATTGTTCTCCGGCACCACGATGGTCGCTTCCAGGCCCTCGCGGCGGGCAGCGAAGGGGATGGACTGGCCATGATTGCCGGTCGAGGCGGTGATGACGCCGGAAGTCTCGCCACGCTCCTTCCTGAGGCGCATGTGGACGAGCCCGCCGCGCACCTTGAAGGCACCAAGCGGGGTGAGGTTTTCATGCTTGACCCACACCTCGGTGCCGGCCGCGGCGGCAATCAGCGGCCACACCGCCTGCGGGGTGGGCTTGAGTGTCTGATAGACGATATCGCGGGCGCGTTCGGTTTCGGCGCGAGTGAGCATCGGGCAGGGCTCCACGAGCGGAGGACGGATGACCTGTCATAGCGACTTCCCCGACCGGTGCAAGCCTCACGCTGGCGGCGGATAGCGGAACTGGCCGGTGATGGTGAAGGCCAACAGTGTGTCCTCGAACTGCGTCCCGCGGCCGATGTTGTGCAGCATCAAGGGGCGGCTGTGATCGGCATTGGGCCGGTCGGTGACCAGGGCGATATGCGGCAGGTTGCCGGGCAGCATCTGGGTGACGAGATCGCCGGGGGCGAATTCGTCGGGACGTTCGCCGGCCACCAGCCGCGCCCCGCGCCGCGTCAGGAAAGCCTGCAGGTTGGGCACCCGGCGGTGATCGATATTGGCATCGGGACCCTTTTGCGCCCATTGCTGGGGATAGGCCGAAAAGGCGCGCTGCATGTCCTCGTGGACCAGGCACTGCAGGTCCATGCCGAAGACGTCGCGATAGGCGCGGATGATGACATCAGTGCACACGCCATGGTCGCGGGCGATGTCGCCCATGGGGTAGGCAATAGGTGTATAGCTCGGGTCGTAAACGGTGGTCTCGCCCACCTGCTGCTCGGCCGCGGCGATGAGCTGGCGCGCCCAGGGTTGAGGTTCGGGCAGGCGAATCTGCGCCATGGCGGCCAGCCGTCGCAGGGGCGGCACGGCAAATCCGGCCCCCGCCAGGGTGGTGATAGCGCCTGCGACCATGATGCGACGGGTGAACATGACGTGACCTCCTGATTGAGCATCATCGCCAGGCCATGTGCGCCGCGTGCCCGGTGACAATGCGATGGATTCTGAAACCGCCGCCTTGGGAGATGATGCTAGCGGGCCAATATGTCGTCACCTTGACAAGCCGAAGGCGGCCATGCTTTGAGCCCTCAACAATTCGTGACCAGGAGCCCGCCATGACCGTTGCCTTCACCTTTCCCGGCCAGGGCAGCCAGGCCGTGGGCATGGGCCGCGAACTGGCGGAGGGCCACGCCTCCGCGCGCGCGGTGTTCGAAGAAGTGGATGCCGCCCTCGACCAGCCGCTTTCCCGCCTCATGTGGGAAGGCCCCGAGGACCAGCTCACCCTGACCGAGAACGCCCAACCCGCCCTCATGGCGGTCTCCATGGCGGTGGTGCGCGTGCTGGCCGACGAGCACGGCATCGCGACCGGCAGCGTGGCGGCCTTCGTTGCCGGCCATTCCCTCGGCGAATACTCCGCCCTGGCCGCCGCCGGCACCTTCACACTCGCCGCTACCGCCCGCCTGCTGCGCATCCGCGGCCGTGCCATGCAAGCCGCAACCCCGGTCGGCACCGGCGCCATGGCGGTGTTGCTGGGCCTCGATCTCGAAGCCGCCGCCGCCGTTGCCGCCGCCGCCACGCAAGGCGATGTGTGCCAGGCCGCCAACGACAACGCCCCCGGCCAGGTGGTGATTTCAGGCGCCCGCGCCGCCGTCGAGCGTGCCCTCGACATCGCCAAGGCCAAAGGCGCCAGGCGCGCCATCCTCCTGCCGGTGAGCGCGCCTTTCCATTGCGCCCTCATGCAGCCCGCCGCCGAAGCCATGGCGCAAGCGCTGGCGGACGTTGTCATGCGCGATCCCGCCGTGCCGTTGATCGCCAATGTTGTGGCAGGCCCCGTCACCACGGCTGAAGAGGTGCGCCGGCGTCTCATCGAGCAGGTGACCGGCACGGTGCGCTGGCGCGAATGCGTTGGCTATATGACCGGCCACGGCGTTACACTGTTCGCCGAACTGGGCGCTGGCAAGGTGCTGACCGGGCTTGCCCGCCGTATGGCGCCGGACGCCACGGTAATGAGCGCCGGCACCCCAGCCGAAGTGGCCGAACTGGCAGCGGCGCTGCGGGGCTGACGGCGGCAAACAGCAAAGTGGGGGGCAAACCAATGTTCGATCTGACCGGCAAATGTGCGCTGGTGACCGGGGCCACTGGCGGCATTGGCGCCGCCATCGCAGCGGCCCTGCACGATCTCGGCGCCACCGTCGCGCTGTCGGGCACCCGCGAGGCGGTTCTGGCCGAAGTGGCCTCGGGGCTCGGCACCGAGCGGGTGCACGTTGTGCCTTGCAACCTCGCCGATGCGGCCGCGGTGGAACAGCTGGTGCCCGCCGCCGAGGCCGCCATGGGCAAGCTGGACATTCTCGTCAACAATGCCGGCATCACCCGTGACAACCTGGCCATGCGCATGAAGGACGAGGACTGGGCCGCCGTCATCGACGTCAACCTGACCGCCGGCTTTCGCCTGGCGCGGGCGGCCATGCGCGGCATGATGAAGCGCCGTTTCGGCCGCATCATCGGCATCACCTCGGTGGTGGGCGTCACCGGCAATGCCGGCCAGGCCAACTACGCCGCCGCCAAGGCCGGCATGATCGGCATGTCAAAGGCGCTCGCCCAGGAACTGGCCACGCGCTCCATCACCGTCAATTGCGTGGCCCCGGGCTTCATCGAGACCGCCATGACTGAAGGCCTGAGCGACAGGCAGCGCGAGGCGATTCTGGCGACGGTGCCGGCCGGACGGCTGGGAAAGAGCGTTGAAATCGCCGCCGCGGTGGCCTATCTGGCCAGCGACGAAGCCGCCTATGTTACCGGCCAGACCTTGCATGTAAACGGCGGCATGGCGATGATTTGAGGGGGCCGGAAAGGGTGATTCCCACATTCCACCGAGGCGGTGATTGGCTCTTTGTGGCCTGCGGGTTATGTGCTAGGAAGCCCGAGGTAACAGGGGGCGCTCGATGCCTTGGAGCGGCGTCAATACGGCTTGCTGGCTGGCCTGACAAGGTCGCTGCAATCCCGGAGGACAGGCATTAGCGTGAGGTTCGGGATACGCCAATCCCAAGCCAATAATGAGCGAGGACAAGAAAGAATGAGCAACGTAGCAGAGCGGGTCAAAAAGATCGTTGTCGAGCATCTCGACGTGGAAGCCGACAAGGTGGTACCGGAGGCGAGCTTCATCGAGGATCTCGGCGCCGACAGTCTCGACACGGTCGAGCTGGTCATGGCGTTTGAGGAAGAATTCGGCATCGAGATTCCCGACGATGCGGCCGAAAGCATTGCCACCGTTGGCGATGCCATCAATTTCATCGAAAAAAGCTCGTCCTGATCGACGCCGCCGCCCCTTAAGGGGATTGGCCGAAGGTTACCGGCGCGGGGGGCATGGCGATTTGCGGCCTGCCCCCCGCGTCTTGCTATCGGACAGCGCCCATGCCCCAATTGACCGGGCGCCATTGAAAACTGACTCATCGCAGGAAAGTGACGCATCATGCGCAGGGTTGTCGTTACCGGATTGGGACTAGTCACGCCGCTGGCGGCGGGGGTCGAGGAATCGTGGCGCCGGCTGATTGCCGGCCAGTCGGGCGCCGGCCCGATCACCCGCTTCGATCCTTCAGACATGAATTGCCGCATCGCCTGCGAAGTGAAGCGCGGCGACGGCAGCGACGGCACCTTCAACGCCGACGAATGGGTCGATTCCAAGGACCAGCGCCGTTACGACAGCTTCATCATCTATGCCCTTGCCGCCGCGGCCCAGGCGATGGCCGACAGCGGCTGGAAGCCCGAAACCCATGAGGAACAGTGCCGCACCGGCGTGCTGGTGGGCTCAGGGATAGGCGGCCTGCCGATGATCGAGGCAACGACGCTCACCCTTGCCGAAAAGGGGCCGCGGCGGGTCAGTCCATTCTTCATTCCCGGCAGCCTCATCAACCTGGCCTCCGGGCTGATTTCCATTGCCCACGGCTGCAAGGGTCCCAACCACGCGGTGGTGACGGCGTGTTCGTCGGGCGCCCATTCCATCGGCGATGCCGGCCGGATGATTGCGCTGGACGATGCCGACGTGATGGTCTGCGGCGGCACCGAGGCCTCCATCAGCCGCATCGGCATCGCCGGGTTCCTGGCCTGCAAGGCGCTGTCGACCGGCTTCAACGACGAGCCCCAACGCGCCTCGCGGCCCTATGACCGCGATCGTGACGGCTTCGTGATGGGCGAGGGCTCCGGCATCCTGATCCTCGAGGAGCGCCAGCACGCCCTGGCGCGCGGCGCCCGCATCTACGGTGAGCTGATCGGCTACGGCATGTCGGGCGATGCCTATCACGTGACGGCCCCGGCCGCCGATGGAGACGGCGCCTACCGCTGCATGCAGATGGCGCTCAAGCGGGCCGGCGTCACCGCCCATGACATCGACTATGTCAACTCGCATGGCACCTCGACCCCGATGGGCGACGAGATCGAACTGAAGGCCGTCGAGCGTCTGGTCGGCAACAACCCTTCGGGCATGTGCATGTCCTCGACCAAATCCTCGATCGGCCATCTGCTGGGTGCGGCCGGCGCGGTCGAGGCGGTGTTTTCCATTCTCGCCATGCGTGACGGCATTGCCCCTGCCACCCTCAATCTCGACAACCCGTCGGTCGACAGCAGCATCGATTTGGTGGCGAAGACACCGAAAAAGAAAGAAATAAACACGGTTTTGTCCAATTCATTTGGTTTCGGTGGTACCAATGCGTCGCTGATATTCCAGCGTCACGCCGACTGAAGCTTCTGTTGGGGAGAACCACGTGGCCGACGACCAGGGCCAGCCGCGCGATCCGTCGTCGCCACCTGAGGCCGATCGCCATATCCGCGTTCCCGAACCGCGCGTTCCGCGTCGCACTTCGGCCAGATCGATCATCTTCTCGCTGCTCGCGATAATGATCGCCGGCGTCGTGGCCGTCACGGTGGTGGCGGTGTGGAGCTACAAGCTCGCCGACCAGCCAGGCCCCCTGTCTCAGGCCCGCACCGTCATCATCGAGCGCGGAACCACCAACGAAGATGTCGCCGCGCTGCTGCAGAAGAACGGGGTCATCGACAACGCCCATGCCTTCCTGGCGCTCATCTGGCTGACCAAGCCGGGCGCCCCGGTCATCAAGGCGGGGGAGTATGAATTTACCGCCGGCATTTCCATGCAGGATGCGCTCGCCCTGATCCGTTCCGGGCGCGTCGTCACCCACAAGCTCACCATGCCCGAAGGCTGGACCAGCGCGCGCATACTGGAGCGCATTCGCAATGAACCCGCCCTCGCCGGCGAAATCACCCGCCCGGCGCCGGAGGGCTCGCTGCTTCCCGACACCTATCAGTTCCGTCGCGGCATGACCCGCAACGACCTGATCGCCGAAATGCAGGCCGCCCGCGACAAGGTGCTGAAACAGTTGTGGGCAGGGCGCGCCGAGGGACTGCCGCTCAAGACCCCGGAAGAAGCCGTGATCCTCGCCTCCATCGTCGAAAAGGAGACCGGCCTTGCCGCCGAGCGTCCGCGCGTCGCGGCGGTGTTCGTCAATCGCCTGAAGCGCCATATGCGGCTGCAGTCGGACCCCACCATCATCTATGGCATTACCGAGGGAAAGTCGCGTCTCGATCGGCCGCTGCGGCGCTCCGACATCGCCGAAAAGACACCCTACAACACCTACCAGATCGATGGCCTGCCGCCGACCCCGATTGCCAATCCGGGACGCGAGGCGCTCGCTGCGGTGCTCAACCCGATCAAGTCGGATGAGTTGTATTTCGTCGCCAATGGCACTGGTGGTCACGACTTTTCCTCCAGCCTCAAGGGCCATCAGGCCAACGTGAAGCGCTGGCGCCAGCTTGAACGCGAGCAGCGCGATGCCGCCGATGCAGCCGCTACAACCGCTGCCCCCGACACCGGCAACCAGAAGCCCGCCGACAAGCCCGCCGAAAGCACCGGCCAGAAGCCTGCGGATCAGGCCGCTGAGATCAGCAACCAGAACACGGCGGATCAGGCCCTTGAACCTGCCGACCAGGCGGCGCAACTGCCGCCCGTCGACGATCTGGCCATTCCCGACACGGCCGGCCAGAACGATGCCACGCAAGCGCCCTCGAAGCCTGAGGCGCAGGCAAAATCTCAGGACGCAACAACGCTCAAGGCGGCAGCGGCCGACAAGCCATCCAGGCCCGCAGTGCAGCCGGGCGAGATCTCCAAGCCTGCGGCCGACCGGACGGCATTCGCCGAGATTGCCAACGTCCAGCCCGGCAAGATCGTCAGGATCGCCGGCCGCCTGGTGCCGTTCCCGCGCCCCCGACCGCCGCGCTGATCGCGGCACGAGCCGAGCCGGCCGGGCCGGCGACGTCTTGAATTCCGGCGCCCGGAACCATAGACATCTCGATGAAATGTCTGGATAACGTGATGACTGTCGTCATTGCGCGCCACGCATCGGAACGCACCGCATGCCAAACGAAAGGTTCATTCCCCTGAAAAGCAAGCTGGCCCAACGCATCGTCAGGCGTGCCCTCGCCAAGGCGCATGAACTCGGCCTGAAGCCGCTCACCGTGGCGGTGCTCGATGCCCGCGGTGCCCTCAAGCACCTTGAATCCGAAGACGGCGCAAGCCTCATGCGTGCCAACATCGCCCACGGCAAGGCCTATGGCGCCATCGCCATGGGGCTGGGCTCGCGCGCCCTGTATGAGCGCTCGAAGCAGCAACCGCAATTCATCAGCGCCATGAACGCCCTGGCGGGCGGTGCGCTGGTGCCGGTGCCGGGGGGTGTCCTGATGCGCACCCGCAAGGGCGACATCATCGGGGCCGTCGGGATCACCGGCGACAATTCCGACAACGACGAATTGTGCGCCGTGGCCGGCATAGAGGCTTGCGGCATCAGGGCCGATCCCGGCAAGGCCTGAGCGGGGGCGGGCGGACGCCAAGCCCTTCTTCATCGTCTCTGCAATCCGCAATTCCCGACGTCCGGTGAACGGCCTGCTTCGTGGCCCGCTGTCGAGGGTGTGAGTGCCGTGCAATGCGGCAGCCCGTTCGATCGCGACAAGGCCGCTCGATCAGGCGCCTTCCGCAAGGCGGCATGAGCCTTGTGCGATCGCGAAATCACTGATTAGACTGTATTTTATCCGGTTCTGTCATAAAATATAAGAATTAGCATATAAATGCAGGATTTTGCAGGAGAATTCACCCAAGCCTTCTGGCTTATGGCGCATTTCGATGCCGACCTCATGGCCATCGTCGTGTTGTCGCTCAGGGTGAGCCTGTCGGCCGTGCTTCTGGCGGCGTTCATCGGCATGCCGCTGGGGGCGTTTCTGGCTGTAACGCGCTTTCCCGGCCGCCGCCTCGTCAATGTCCTGCTTGCCGCCCTCATGGGCCTGCCGCCGGTGGTGGTGGGCCTGCTGATCTACCTGTTGCTCTCGCATGCCGGCGTGCTCGGTCCGTTGCAGCTCCTGTACACCCCCGGCGCCATGATCTTCGCCCAGACGGTGCTGGTCGCCCCGATCATCGCAGCGCTGGCCCGCCAGACCATCGAGGACGTGCATGGCGAATATGCCGAGCAGCTTGCCGTCCTCGGCGTCGGTCCGTGGCAGCAGGTCGTGACCTTGCTGTGGGATGCCCGCTACAGCCTGCTGACGGCGCTGCTGGCCGGCTTCGGCCGCGCCATCGCCGAAGTGGGCGCGGTGATCATCGTCGGCGGCAATATCAACCATGTGACCCGCGTCATGACCACCGCCATCGCGCTGGAGACCTCCAAGGGCGACCTGGCGCTGGCGCTCGGCCTCGGGGTCATCCTGGTGTCCATAGCGGTGGCGGTGAACGCCCTGGTGTTCGGCTTGCGTGCCACCGCCCAAAGGTCCGCCCATGGCTGAGGCGCTGGTCCTGCCGGTCACCGCAACCGGCATCGTGCTGGCGCGCAACGGTCGCCGCCTGCTCGATGTGCCGGAACTGCAATTCGGCGGCACCGGCCTGACCGTGGTGCTCGGTCCCAACGGAGCGGGCAAGTCTCTGCTCCTGAGGGTTCTGGCCGGTCTCATCGAGCCCGATCAGGGCACCGTCGCGTGGGCCGGCCGCCGCCCCGACCGGGCACGCGCGCCGCGCCTCGGCTTCGTCTTCCAGCGCCCGGTCCTGTTGCGCCGCTCGGCGCGCGCCAACATCGTCTATGCCCTGAAGGTCACCGGCATGCCGGCGGGCTTGCGCGCGGCAAGAGCCGATGCCGTCCTCGCCGCCGCCCGCCTTGAAGCCATCGCCGCATCGCCCGCCCGCCTCATGTCGGGTGGCGAGCAGCAGCGCCTGGCGCTGGCCCGCGCCCTGGCGCTGGAGCCGGAGTTGCTGTTCCTCGATGAACCCACCTCGAGCCTTGATCCCGCCTCCACCAAGGCCATCGAGGACATGTTGCGCACCGCCGCTCTCGCCGGCACCCGCATCGTCCTCGTCACCCACGACACCGCCCAGGCCAGGCGCCTGGCCGACGAGGTCGTGTTCCTGCACCTGGGCCGCGTGCTGGAGCGCGCCGATGCCGCCTCGTTCTTTGAAAAATCCGCCGCGCCCCAGGCCAGGGCCTATCTGGAGGGCGCAATTCTTGCTTGACTCAAAAAGGGAGAAACCATGTCCAAGATATTGAAATTGCTTATCGTTGCCGCCATGGCCGCAGCCGGGCTCTCGGTCTCGGCCATGGCCAGCCAATTCATCGTGGTGCAGTCCACCACCTCGACCCAGAACTCGGGGCTTTATAACTACCTGCTGCCGATTTTCCAGAAGAAGACAGGAATCCAGGTGCGCGTGGTGGCGGTCGGCACCGGCCAGGCCATCAAGAACGGCATGAACTGCGACGGCGACGTTCTGGTGGTGCATGCCAAGGCGGCGGAACTGAAGTTCGTGGCCTCGGGCTATGGCGTGAAGCGCTACGACCTCATGTACAACGATTTCGTCATCGTTGGCCCGGCGTCCGATCCAGCGCATGTGGCCGGCATGAAGGATGCCGCCGAAGCGCTCCAGAGGATCGCCGCGGCCAAGGCGCCGTTCCTGTCGCGCGGTGATGACAGCGGCACCAACAAGAAGGAACTGGCCCTGTGGAAGAAGGCCGGCATCAACGTCAAGAAGGCCTCCGGCACCTGGTATCGCGAGACCGGCTCCGGCATGGGCGCCACGCTCAATGCGGCCACCGGCATGGAAGCCTATACCCTGACCGACCGTGCCACCTGGATCGCCTTCAAGAACCGTGGCGATCTCAAGATCGCGGTTGAGGGCGACAAAGACTTGTTCAACCAGTACGGGATCATCATGGTCAACCCGAAGAAATGCTCGGCGGTCAAGACCAGGCTGGGGCTGGTATTCATGAACTACCTCTTGTCGCCCGAAGGCCAGAAGGTCCTCGCCTCCTACCGGCTGAAGGGCAAGCAATTGTTCCACCCCGACGCCAAGGTGACCTCCGCCAACTGAGCACCTGTGCGCCCTTTGCCGGCGCTCCCGCCCCTTGAACCTGATTAGGGCAAAGAGGCGGGCAGCACCGGAGACTGCCCACTTCGCTTTCCCGTCCGGCCTCTGCCATAATGGCCGGGCGGCAAAGTTGCGACTGCGGAGAATTGCGGCATGGGTTTGAAGATCATCGGGGCGGGGTTCGGGCGCACGGGAACCGACTCCATGAAAGCCGCTCTCGAGCAGCTTGGCTTCGGGCCTTGGCATCACATGAAGGAGTTGCTGGCCTCTCCCGAGCAGATGCAGCACTGGCGCTGGATCGCGGCCGGCAACACCCCCGACTGGAACGAGACCTTCGCCAACTATCGCTCCGCCATCGACTGGCCGTCGGCCTTCTACTGGCGTGAACTTGCGGCTCACTTTCCCGATGCCAAGGTGCTGCTGACCCTGCGCAGCGCGGAGAGCTGGTATGAAAGCTTTTCCAGGACGATACTGCCGGTGCTGGAGGCCAGAACGACGCCGGAAAGCGTCGGCACCCGGGTCATCCTTGAAGGGGTGTTCGGCGGGCGCGGGGGCGATCGCGCCCATGCCATCGCCTGCTTCGAGCGCAATACCGCCGCGGTGATGGCCGCCATTCCGCCTGAACGGCTGCTTGTCTTCAACGTTGGCGACGGCTGGGAGCCGTTGTGCCGGTTCCTCGACCAGCCGGTGCCGGAAACGCCATTCCCGCGCAAGAATTCCACCGGGGAATTCCGGGCCATGGTGGCGCGCATCGAGGCCGGCGGAAAACCCTGACGCGGCGCTGCTATCCGGTCACGGCGCGTTGTAGTGAATATCGCCGATGGCGCTGACGTCGTAGCCGCCCAGTTCCAGCGCGTGGTCGCGAAACCGCGCGGTGCGGGCAAACGCCCAGAGTTTTTGCAAGGGCGGGGTGAAATAATCGCGCCGGCACATGGCGAGGTCGAAGCGCTCGCTCGCCAGCGGCACGAAGTCGAGGCGGTACTGGCGGGCGACGGCTTCGATGGCGAGCCCGGCATCGGCTACACCCGTCGCCACGGCCTGCGCCACATCGCTCTCGTTCAGTGCCGGTTTGGGCGTGAAGCGTACCTCATCCGCCAGGCCGGAAACGCTGTCGAGCAGGCGCTGCAGCAGCCCGTGGCTGCCGGCGCCCGGCTGGCGGCCGATGAGCATGCGCCCGGCGAGGTCGGCAAGCCGCACGATGTGCTGCGGATTGCCCGCCGGCACGATGAGGCCCTGGCTGCGCCTTGCCCACTCCACCAGCACAACCGGCTCAAGCGGCAGCACCGCGGCGACGGCTTGCGGGTTGCCGGAATGCCCGCCCGCGCCCGCCAGATGCAGGCCGGCCGCCATGGCCTTGGCCGCTGCCAGGCGCTGCAGGCCATCACCCGAGCCGTTGAAGAAGGTGGCAAGGCCCGTATCGGCCTCGCGCAGCGCCCATTCGAGCAGCGGATCGTGGCTGCCCGCCACCACCGCCGGGCGCGCCATCGGACCCTTCAGTTCGCTCCCCAGGCTGGTGTGTCCTTCCAGCCAGGCGATCAATGCGGCGCGCGGGAACAACAGCTTGCCAGTGGCGCGGGTGACGGGCAGACGCCCTTCCGCCACCATGTCGTAAAGCTTGCGCTCCTTGATGCGTAAAAGGTCGGCCAGCTCTTTTGCGGTCAGGTAATCGTGCATCGCTTCAGCCTCTGCGGGTGACGATGGTGTAGCCGATGAGGGCGGCGATGACGATGCTGCCGCCGGCAAGGGCGGCAACGCCCGGCGTCTCGCCGATCACCAGCCATACCCAGAACGGTCCGAGGATCGGTTCCAGCGTCGAGATGAGGGCCACATCGGCGGCCGGCGCCAGGCGCGCCCCGGTGACAAAGATGGCCAGCCCCATCCCCAGTTGCGCCGCGCCGAAGACGATCAGCAGGGCGAACTGCATCGGCGCCGGGCTGAATGGAACAGCCAACGGCAAAACGACTAGCGCGGCAAGGCCGGTGCCGGTGAACACCGCCGGTGTCATGCGGATTTCCGGGTGGCGGCGCATGGTGACGATGGCGACGCCGTAGCCCAGCGCGATCAGCATGGCGACCATATCACCCGCCACGGTGCCGTGACCCCAAGCCCCCGACACCATGACCGCCACGCCTGAGATGCAGGCGAAGATGGCCAAAAAGGCGGAAAAGGTCGGCTGCTCGCCGAGAACGACCCAGGCCAACAGCGCCGCCACCAGCGGGGCGCTCGACATGATGATCAGCGCATCGGCGACCGATGTCAGGTTGAGGGCGACGATGAGGGCGATGGAAGCCGTGGCAAAGCACAACGCCACGATGAAGCCGGGCAGCCCCATGCGGCGAAACAGGTCGGCGGTGCCGCGCCCGTCGCGCACCAGCATGAAGCAGCCGAGGAAGGCGGCTGCAAACACCGAGCGCCAGAACACCACGGTCCACGAATCGAGGCTGCCGAGCACCCGCACGATCAAGCCGCCGGTCGACCACATCACCGCCGACAGCGTGACCAGCAGCAGACCGTTGCGGCGTGCCGTGCGCAGGGGATCGAGAGGGTGGGCTGCCGCGGTCACAGCCGGCCGTCTTCCTTCAGCACCTGATGCGCCGCCTTGAAGGCCGAAAGCCCCGCCGGGATGCCGGCATAGACCGCGACCTGCAACAGCACCTCCTTGATCTCCTCGATCGAGAGGCCATTGTTGAGGGCGCCGCGCACATGCAGTTTCAGTTCGTCGGTCTTGCCGAGCGCGGCCAGCATGGCGAGGTTGATCAGGCTGCGGTCACGCCGCGCGAGCCCCTCGCGCCCCCAGACATTACCCCAGCAGAAGCTGGTGACATGCTCCTGAAAGGCCATCATGAAGTCATCGGCGGCGGCCAGTGACTTTTCGACGTAGGCAGCGCCGAGCACTTCCTTGCGGATCTCCAGACCCTTGTCGAACAGATCGTCATTCATGCCTTGCCCCTTTCAATTCGGCTGCGCTGCGAGCCGCACGCTAACGCGGGCCGCGAGGGCGGGGAAGGGGGCATAAAGCGGCCCGCGGAAGGGAATTCGCGGCCCCGCTGCCGGCGCGATCGGTCTTGGCCATCAATTTGTCATCTTCCTGTCCGCTGGGTTTTGCGGCCGTTTCGGGAATGACGGCTACAGCTTCGGCCATGACGGCACCGGCGATGATGAGGCCAGTCGATCCGGCCGGCATGAACAACGTCGAGGACAACCAATTGGGCCGCTCAGGAGTTATGTTCTCATCGACACCTGAAGCGCCACTGCCTGTCTGGGGGACTGACACAAGGCAGGGTCTGCGCGGTGCGCGACACCGGGCGGGCTTAAGCGAGTTTGGAAAGAATGCGCGTTAATCAACATTTGTGGAACGGAGAACGACGATGAAGATCAAAACCTTACTGTTGCGCTCGGTCGCCGCTGGCGCCCTGGTGCTGGCGGTGCCCTTTTCTGCGTCCATCCCGCTTGCCACGCCGGCACAGGCCGGCGTCAGCGTTTCGATCAATATCGGCACCTTCTATGATCGCCTTTCGCCATATGGCGACTGGGTGTCTATGGATGGCCGCGACGTCTGGGTGCCGGCGCAACGGCCCGCAAACTGGCAGCCCTACACCCGGGGACATTGGGCCTACACCCATCGTTATGGCTGGATGTGGGTGTCGGCCGAGCCGTTCG
>CAZMSA010000036.1:0-24480 GCA_964568825.1 uncultured Rhizobiaceae bacterium
GTGCCGGCGGTGCCGATCCACTTGGAGCCGCCCTGATGGCGGCCCTTTTGCTCCTCGAGGCGCTTTTTCAGCTCCTCCATGATCTTTTCCCAGCCGCCGAGCGCCTCGATCTGGGCCTTTTCCTCATCGCTGAGGAATTTCTCGTTCAGCTTTCGCAGCCACTCCTCGGGCACGGAAGCCAGAAGTTCTTCCGCAGTCAGTCCCTCCAGGCCCTTGAAAACGTGACCGAAAACCTGATCGAAGCGGTCGAAGTTGCGTTCGTCCTTAACCAGCGCCGAGCGCGACAGGTAATAGAAATCCTCCACCTTGAAGCCGGCCACATGGGCTTCCAGCGCCTGCATGAGGGTGAGGTATTCCTTCAGCGTGACGGGCACGCCGGCGGTCTTGAGCTCGTGGAAGAAGGAAACGAACATGGGCGAAGCTTTTAGCGCGCCCGGCGCTTCGTGTCATGGGTGACGTGCTTGCGCCTGGGGCTCGGCTTGCGGGTGGCGATGAGGACGCCAAGCGCCGCCACGCCCATGCCGGCCCAGGCAACGGGCGGCATTTTCTCGCCGATCAACGCCCAGGCGATGAGGGCGGCCATGGGCGGTACCAGGAACAGCAGGGCCGAAACGCGCGCCGCCTGGCCGTAGCGGATCATCGCCAGCAGCAGGCTTACGGCGATCAGCGAGTTGCCGATGACCAGATAGGCAAGGGCAATGACGAATTGCAGGTTCCAGCTCACCCTGGCGCCTTCGAGCAGGAAGGCGAG
The DNA here is from genome assembly GCA_964568825.1 of uncultured Rhizobiaceae bacterium. Taxonomy (GTDB): domain Bacteria; phylum Pseudomonadota; class Alphaproteobacteria; order Rhizobiales; family Aestuariivirgaceae; genus CAVVDT01. Next base: position 752 of record CAZMSA010000036.1, read on the forward strand.
GGGGGCGATGGCGAGAAAGCCCACGAGATATTGCACGGCGTTGGAGGCGACCGGGTGGTGGTGGAGGCCGAAACGCTTTTCCCACAAGGTGGCGAGCGTCATGCCGAACAGCGCCCCGACGGCGCAGGCGATGCCCAGCGGCGAGACGACTTCCACCTGGGCGCGCGCCACGATCACCACCGCGGCGCCGGCAAGCCCCAGGATGAGGCCGATCCACTGCAGGATCGTCACCTTCTCGCGCGTCACCGCCGGGGCCAAGAGGCCGACGAGGATCGGTTGCAGCGAGACGATGAGCGCCAGCGCCCCGGCCGAGACGCCGAGCCAGAAGCCGAAATAGGAAAGCCCGAAATAAAGCGCCTGGATGAGAAAGCCGACAAACGCCAGATGCGCCCATTCGGCAAAACCTTGCGGCAACGGCGGGCGCATGATGGCCAGCACCGGCAAAAGCACCGCCAGCGCGAACCAGTAGCGCAGGGCAAGGAAGGTCAAGGGCGTGGTGTGCTCGAGGCCGATCTTGGCGAAGGCAAAGCCGCCCGACCACAACAGCAGGAAGATGAACGGCGCCGCCTTCAGCCACAAAGGCGGCGGCGCGGCGCTGTCGTCGTCTGTCTGCCTCACTGGTTCAACCACGCCCCCGGCACTGCACTGATCGAGACGGTTAGCTGCCGCGCTGCCCGAAGGCAAGCCCGAGGCGAAGGGTCACAGGCGGTAGAAATAGATCAGGACGATGCCGAAGGCGATGCGGTAGAAGCCGAAGGCGATGAAGGAGTGGGTCTTCAGGAAGCGGATGAACAGCTGCATGGTGAGATAGGCCACCACGAAGGCGGTGACGAAGCCGATGATGAGGTTCATCAGATTGTTGCCGGCGAACTCGTGATAGTGCTTGAGGAAATCGTAGCCGCTCACCGCCAGCATGACCGGCAGCGCCAAAAGGAAGGAAAATTCCGCCGCCGCCCGGCGGTCGAGGCCGACCAGAAGCCCGCCGACGATGGTGGCGCCGGCCCGGCTGGTGCCCGGAATAAGCGAGAACACCTGGGCGATGCCGATCCACAAGGCCTGCATCCATGTGACGTTTTCGACATCGCTCACATGGGCTAAGTCCTCGTCGTAGAAATATTCCAGCACCAGGAAGACCACGCCGCCGACGATGAACATGGTGGCGACCACCGGCACCGAGAACATCGCTTGCACTTGATGGCGCAACAAAAAGCCGATGGCACCGATGGGGATGAAGGCCAGCGCCAGCTTCATCCACAAATCGATGTGGCGGGGCGTGAACTTGTCGCGATAGCTGGCGGCCACCGCCAGGATGGCGGCGAGCTGGATGATCACCTCGAATGCCTTGTTGATGTCGGTCTGGCCGAGCCCCAGCCAGTCGGAGACGACGATCATGTGGCCGGTCGAGGACACCGGCAGGAACTCGGTAAAACCCTCCACGATGCCGAGAATGAAAGCGTCCAGCCCGTTCATGCCCCACCACCCCTGCTGCCAAGACGAAGACGAATCGCCGTCACTCTAACGCGGCGACCATGACAGGAGGATTAGCGGCGAGGCAAGGCGGGGGAAACGGGGGAATGGCGCCTCACGGCTTTTTACCCAGCACGCTCTTTTTGGCGATCGCCTCGGTAAAGCGTTCCAGCGTGCGCGACAGCTCACCGCGCGGGATCATGATCTCGACCAGGCGGAAGCAACTGTCATCGGCGATGGCCTCTTCAAGCGCGGCGGCGAGCGCCTTGCGGGTGGCGACCCGCACCCCCTTGCCGCCCAGCCCTGAAGCCATGTCGGCGAATTTCCAGTCGTCGAGGTCGTTGTACCCGACGTCGGCCTGAAAGGCCTTGAGCATGCCCCAAGCGGTGTTGTTGAACACCAGCACGATGGGGTTCCAGCCGTAGCGGCGGCAATTGCCCAGTTCCCAGCCGGTCATCTGGAAGGCGCCATCGCCCACCAGGATGAGCGGCCGCCGGCCCGACGACGCCGCAAGGCCGAGGCCGAAGGGAATGCCGGGACCCATGGTGGCATAATAGCCGGGCGCCACGATGGCGGTGTGGGCGATGTCCATGGCGGTGAACAGGCAATCGCCCATGTCGGAAGCGATCGGCATGGGGCCGTGGCGTTCAAACAGATCGTTGACGGCGGTGGCGATGTCGATGGGGCGGATGGGCTGGGTATCGGCCTTGAGGCCGGTGGGGTAGGTGGCGGCGACGGGGGTCGCGTTGCCGAGGCGCTTGCAGCCCTTGAGGAGGTGATCGACCAGCGCCTCGAGCCTGACGCCGGGATAGACGTGATGGCCGATGCGCACCTCACCGTCGAAGGCATGGATGGCCGAGCGCATATCGATCTGGCGCTGCGAGACGCCGAAATTGGTGTCGCATAAGATGACGCCGAGCATCAAAAGCCCATCGGAGCGCTCGACGATGTGGCGGACCCTCGCTTCGCCCGCCAGGCCCAGGTAGGTACCGGCCAGCGGGGCATCGGTCTCGGCCAGGATGCCACGGCCCATGAAGCTGGTGACGGCGGGAATGGCCAGCTTCCTCGCCAGCTTCGCCACCTTGGCATCGAGACCGTAGCGGCGGATCTCGACACCCAGCAACAAGGCGGGATGGCGGGCGGCGGTAATGAACGCAAGGACTTCCGAGGCGGCGGCAGCAGCCGCTTCGGGATCGCCCGGCTGGGGATCGCAGGACGGCACCGGCGCCACCTCCACGTCCACCATGTCGCGCGGCAATTCGATATAGACCGGAAGCGAGCGCTGGCGGGCGAGGCCAAGGACGCGGGCGATCTCGGCCGGTGCGGTCGCGGCATCGTCCAGCACGGCCTGGGCGCAGGTCACCTCGGACATGACCAGAAACTGGCTGTCGAGGCGCTTCACCTGATGATGCAGGCCCAGCCCCATGCGGCCTTCGGCGGCGCCCGGCGCGCCAGATATCACCACCAGTGGCGATTTTTCCGCATAGGCCGTGGCCACCGCATTGACCATGTTGAGGGCCCCCGCCCCGTAGGTGACGGTGGCCACCCCCAGGGTGCCGCGATAGCGCCCGGCGGCATCGGCGGCAAACCCGACGCCGGGCTCGTGGCTGAGGGTGTGGAGCGGCAGGATGCTGGATTGTTCAATGGCGCGGAAGAACGGCAGCGCGAAATCACCGGGGATGCCGAAGATTTCACCGGCGGCATTATCCTTCAGCGCCGTCAGAAGGGCGTGGGCGAGTTTCATGGGTCTCTCCTCGAGAGGTAGTGGCCGGCCGGCCGGTCGGGAGCGAGACGCCACTATGAGCGGCAGGTGCGCGGCTGGCAAGCCAGCGCGCGGCGGCTCAGAACCAGATGCCCATGCGATGCCAGTGGATGCGCGGGGGATGCAGGCGCGAGTGCGGCCCGGCAACGTTGATATGGATGTCCTCCGGCGCCACCGGCGGCTCTCCCTTGCGCAGGTTGAGCAGTCGCGCCACCCGGTCCTCGGTCCGCGGATGGGTGCGCAGGATCGACGGGCCGGGAATGCGGGCGCCGGGGAAAACCAGGCCTTCCCACATGCGGCCCTGCTTTTTCTCCAGCACGACAAGCGCCGAGGCCAACCCCTCGGGATCGCCGGTGATGGCGGCGGCATCGAGGTCGGCGTCGTATTCGCGGGTCCGCGACAGGGCAAGCTGCAACAGGCCGCCGATGAGCGGGGCAAGGATCAGGGCGCCGAGGGCCAGCCACGGCACATTGAAGCCGGCGGCCAGCATGCCCGGCAGCGACAAAAGCAGGCCGAGATATCCCACTTGCGCCATGAAGCTGGTGATGCGGGTGAGGACGTCGCCAAGCGCCATCACCTTGAGGTCGCCGTTGCGCACATGGCTGATCTCGTGGGCAAGGACGCCGGCGATCTGCCTGAGGCTCAGGTTGCGCACCAGCCCGTCGGTAACCGCGATGGCGGCATCTTCAGGCGTGCCGACGGCAAAGGCGTTCATGATGCGGCTCGGCACGTAATAGAGCCGCGGCACCGCCGGCAGGTCTGCCTGGGCGGCAAGCCGGTCCACCACTTGGTGAAGCTCCGGCATGTCGGATGGGCCAAGTGGCCGGGCCTTGTAAAGTTTCAGCACCATCTGCGGTGAGACGCGCCCGGCGAACCACAAGGAAGCGGCCATGAAGCCGCCGGCCCACACCAGGCCGGTCAGGCCAAACACCGTCCACGCGATGAAGGCGGACAACAGCGCCGATCCGACGATCAGAATCCAGGTGTGCAGCGCGTTCACGATATTGTGGTGGCGCCGCTCGCTTTCGTTGAGCCGCGAGATATCAGTCAGCATGACCTACATATGGGGTGGGCTGCCCGGAGGTGCCAGACCGGGTTCAGAACGAGATGCTGAGCTTGAGCTTCGGCCCTTCGATCTCCTGCACGGTGCGACCACGGAAATTCGTTTGGGCGCCGAACTGCTGATAGGGATCGTCAACCGCCACACGGCCGCCAAACGACAGCGTGGTCTGCGTGCCGTCGGCGTTTTTCAGGTTTTCCAGCACATAGCCTTGCTGCAGTTCCTGCTGTTTCTCCCGGTCATATTTCTGCTTCAGGGCGTTGAAGTCGAAGGACTTCTGCAGACCATCGGCTTCAGCGGCAACCGGCAACGCGATGACCGCCACGAGGGCGGCAACTGCAAGGCTACAACGCGCATGATGCCAAGGCATGAGGCATAGCCTCCGGTTCGAGTCGAATTGGCAGAGTTTAGGCCATGAAAGGGCCGGCCGGAAGCGGTTTCGCACCCTCATTCGGCTTGCGCCTCGCCGCCCCCCAACCGCATCACCTCGCGCATCAGGTCAGTGAGGGCGGGCGGGCTGGTCGAGGCAAACGGCAGCGGCCGCGTCAGGTCGAGCGCGGCGCGGCCGATGCGGGCGGTGAGGATGCCGTTGACGGTGCCTTCCCCAAAGCGCGCCGACAAGCGACCGGCCAGACCTTTGCCGATGAGGTGCTGGACCACCGTGTCGGAAAGGGCAAGGCCCCCGGCGACGGCCAGGTGGGCAATTACCATGCGGGCCAGGCGCACCGTGCCGATGGTGCCGGGCCGCCCACCGTAAAGGGCGGCAAGCTGGCGCAGCATCTTCAGGTTCTGCATGGCGACGAAGACGACATCGAGCGCAGCATTGGGGGAAACGGCGGTGAGCAGGGTGACGCGCCGGGCGGTGCGGGCGATGATGCGCTGGCCTTCCTCATCAAGCGGCGCAACGAGGTCACGCTCGGCCAGGCGGATGCGGCCGGCGGGATCGATGATGTCGGCCTCGTGCTCGACGAGGCGCGAAAGGTCCCAGGCGGTATCGGCGCGCCCCGCGTACAGGCTCTTCAGGCCGGCCATGACGCGCGCCGCCGCGTCGGCGTCATCGGTGGCGGTGGCGTGGGTGGCATCGGCCTGCAGACGCTCCAGCGTCCGCAAGCGGGCAAGCGCCAGCATCTCGCGCAGCACGATGGCCAAGGCGGCAATCCCGGCGGCAGCGAGCAGGCCCGTCGCGGTCCACCCGAGCCATGCCGAGCGGGCAAAAAAGCTCTCCACCAGCCCATAGGCCCATTGCCCGAAAGCCAGTGACAGAAAGCCCGCCATGGCCGCAATGAGCACGGTGCCCCAGTGGCGGCGGCTTCTTGTCAGCGGGGCGGGGCGCACCGGCACCCTGGCCGGCAGGTTTTCCGCTTCCGCCGTCTCATCGTGCCATTCGATCTTCGGAGCGGAAACGCGGCGGAGCTTGCGGCTCTTCGGCTTTTCCCTCGGCGGCGCGGGCTTGTCGCCCTCGGTATCGAGGCGAAAGACCTGGGGATGGCGCGTGCGAGTGCTCATCTGAAGGCGTCTCCAATGAGGAATTCGAGCGCCCGGTCGAGCCTGATATGGGGAAAGACGCGGGCGCCCCAGGGACCGGGAGCAAACGGCGGCGGGCGGAAGCGGACGAATTTCAGATCGCCTTCAAGCTCGCCGGCCAACGCCGGGGCGGGATCGGCCGGCAGATCGCCGGGAAAGATGGCGGCTTCGCTGTTGCCATCAAAAATCTCCTTGCCGATCTTTTCGCCCTTTTCCGGAACGCCGGCAATGCAGGCAAGGTCCTCGCCGCCTTCGGTTATGATCGCCTCGCGGGTGGCGCGGATAGCGGCCATGGCGACGGCATCGATGCGGGCGCCGGAGAATTCGGCGCGCTCGGCGGCACTGCTGAGCAGCGCTTCGAGGATCGCCTCCAGCCGGTCGTGGCTGGCGTGATGCAGGAGATCGGCCTTGGAGGCGGCAAACACGATGGCGTCGATGCGCCGGCCGAAGAGGTGCGAAGCCCAGCTTTTCGCCCCCACCCGGAAGCAGTCGAGCACTCCGTAGATCGCCGCCGACAGGTCGGTGAGGGCAGCCGGCCCGGCGTTGAGGGCCGTCAGCACGTCGACCAGCACGATCTGGCGGTCGAGACGCGAAAAGTGATCGAAGAAGAACGGCCGCACCACGTGCGTGACGTAAGCGTCGTAGCGCCGCCGCATGAGGGCCTGCAGCGAACCACGCCGGCCCGGCGTCCGGCCCTCCAGATCGAGCGGGGCGAAGGTGAGGAGGGGAGAGTCTTCAAGGTCGCCCGGCATCAGGAAACGCCCCGGCGGCAGGCTGGAGAGGGCGGCGTCATCGCTGCGGCAACTTGCCAGATAGGCGGTGAACAGTCTTGCCGCTTCGGCGGCCGATGCCTCCTCGGCCGGCGCGGCCGGATCGAGACTCTTGAGATGGGCATGCCACGAGCCGGCAAGGCGGTCGCGCGGGGCTGCACGGCTCGCGACAAGGGTGGCGGCGCTCCAGGCCTCGTAGGTGAGCGACATCAAGGGCAGATCGAGCAGCCATTCACCGGGATAGTCGACAATGTCGATGTGAAGGCGCCCGCCATGGGTACGGCGCGCGAAAAACCCCGAGGGTTCGTATTCGACCGTCAGTCGTAGCTGCGAAAGACGGCGGGTGCTCTCCGGCCAGTGGCGATCATCGCCGGCCGTCAGTGCCGCCAGATGCTCCTCGTAAGGAAACCGCGGCAGGCGGTCATCGGGCTGCGGCTCGAGATAGGCCCGCGCAATGCGCCCAGTCGCCATGGGAGAAAACAGCGGCAGCCGCCCACCATGCAAAAGATTGTGGACAAGGGCGGTGATGAACACCGTTTTTCCCGCTCGCGACAGACCGGTTACGCCAAGGCGGATGGTCGGATGCACCAGACCGCTCGCGGCGTCGCCAAGCGATCCAAGCGCCATGCGGGTCTCATCGATGAGGCCGGTCATGGCGTGGGCCAGGGCCCGTGATGGCGTTCATTCCACATCAGCAAGGCGCGGCAAGCTCCTCAGTTTTCTTTATTTATCGCCTTCGGACGAATGAAGGCGGAAAGCGTGCCCGTGGCGCCGGGCAGATCGCTCCATCGTGCGATCGGCAAATCGATGACCGCCAGTGCGCAGGTGGGGAACTTGCGCTTCAGTTCCTTCATGTCGGGTTCGGCGCCGCTCGATGCAAGTCTCAGGGCGAGAGCGTGAAAGGCAGGATTGTGGCCGACCACCATGAGCGGCGAGGCGGTGCCGCCATGCGTGGCGATGGCGTCGGCCACTGCGCGGCCGTTGCCGAAGTCATAGAGTGCCTTGAGCGGTGTGATGGAAATGTGTGCCCCACCCGGCAGCCCGGCAAGTACCAGGCGCACGGTATCGCGGGCCCGCCGGGCGGTGGACGTAAGGCAGGCGGCGGGGATGAACCCCTTGCGGTCCATCTCAGCGGCCACTAGCGGGGCGGCCTTCAGGCCACGGGCCGCGAGTGGCCGGTCATGGTCGTCGAGCGCCGCATCGCTCCAGTCGGACTTGGCATGGCGCAACAAGCAGAGCCGCAGCATGGCTCACGTTCCGATCTTTGCCGCATCGAAGGGGGTGGTCTGGTAGACCTCGTTGATCCAGTTGCCGAACAGCAGATGGGCATGGCTGCGCCAGCGGTTCTCCGGCGGCGCGGCCGGATCGTCGTCGGGGAAATAGTTGGCCGGCAGATCGATGGGTTTGCCCGACGCGGTGTCGCGGTGGAATTCCTCGCCCAGCGAGGTCGAATCGTATTCGATGTGGTTGAACATCAACAAAGAGCGGTGCGGGCGGTCGTCGATGAGGCAGAGGCCGGCTTCTTCGGATTCGATCAGCACCTCGAAACCGTCGACACCTTGCGGCAGGTCGGCGCGCCGCACCTCGGTCCAGCGCGAGACGGGGATGGAGAAATCGTCGGAAAACCCGCGCAAGTAGGGCGATGTCGCCTTCAGATTGCGGTGTCGGTAGACACCGAATGCTTTTTTGGGCAGGGCATGCTTGGGCACACCGTAATGATGGTGCAGCGCCGCCTGCGCACCCCAGCAGATGCACATGGTGGAATGCACGTTGGTTTGTGTCCAGTCGAAGACCTCCTTCAACTCGTCCCAGTAGGTGACCTCCTCGAACTCCAGCAGTTCGATGGGCGCGCCGGTGATGATGAAGCCGTCGAACCTTTGATCGCGCACCGCCTGCCAGTCCTGATAAAAGGCGATCATGTGGTCGGCGGAGGTGTTTTTCGGCGTGTGGCTGGTCATCTTGACGAGCGTCAGTTCGACCTGCAGGGGCGTGGCGCCGGTGAGCCGGGCGATCTGGGTCTCGGTGCGGACCTTGTTGGGCATGAGATTGAGCAGGCCGATGTGCAACGGCCGAATGTCCTGGCGCACCGCTGCGTCTTCGCCCAGCACCATCACCCCCTCGCGCTCCAGGACGGCGCGGGCCGGCAGGTCGTCGGGGATCTTGATCGGCATGGGACGGGCCCTTTGGGGTTGGCGTTCGCAGAAAAGAACAGAAAGGCTATTTAAGGGTGGCGCGGGTCCGGCGCAAGGCAAGCGGAAGGCTCGATTGCTCACGCTCCCGATCCCTCCCGGTGTCTTCGCCGGGCTTGACCCGGCGACCCAGGGGCCTACGGCGAGGCGTTGGCTTGTGGCGCTGGGTCCTCGGGTCAAGCCCGAGGATGACACTGAAAGGAGTTGTCGCCCTCAGAAGTCCTTCATCAGCCTGAGGGCGTCGTAGATGGCGGCGTGGATATTGCGCGCCGCGACGCAATCGCCGATGCGGTAGAGGCGGAAGCGGCCATCTGGGTTGCGGACAATCTGCTGCGGGCGGCCGGCGATGAGGGCCTCGTAGTCGACGGCGCCCAGATTGGCCGATTTGGGCTTCAGCTCGAAATACAGATCATCGAGCGGCAGGGTCGCCTGCTCCACCACCACCTGATCGACGAGCCGCTCGCCGCAATCCGCCTCGGTGTAGGGGCTCCACAGAATGGCGCGCAGGCGGTTGCCCTCGCGCGCGATCGCCCGCACCCGCGTCATGGTGGTGATGCGGGTGCCGCTTTCGTGCAGCTTCGCCATGTAGGGCACCAGGTTGAGGCCGCCCATGTCGGGGGAAAAGAAACGCTCCGGCGTCACCAGTTCAAGCGTGCTGGCGGCATCCACCAGCGCCTCGGCGGCGGCGAGGCCGGGATGGGCGCCGTTGTCGTCGAACAAAAGCACATTGTCGGCGGGTTTGACGTCGCCTGAAAGGATGTCCCAACTCGAAACCGCCAGATTCGCACCTTCCTCGATGGCAAAGCCGTCGGGCAGCCCGCCGGTCGCGACAATGACGATGTCGGGATCGAGGGCCAGAACATCGTCCGCCGCGGCCAGCGTGTTGAAGCGCATGTCGACGCCGAGGCGCTCGCACTGCGCCACCCGCCAGTCGATAATGCCGATGATCTCGGCGCGGCGCTTCACCCGGGTGGCGAGGCGGACCTGCCCACCGGCCTGCGGGGTCGCCTCCAACAGGGTGACCTCATGACCGCGTTCGCCCGCCACCCGCGCCGCCTCAAGCCCGCCGGGACCGGCGCCGACGATGACGATCTTCCTTGCCCGACCATCGCTGCGGGCAATGACGTGCGGCATGGTGGCCTCGCGGCCGGTCGCCGGATTGTGGATGCACAAGGCCTCGTGGCCCTCGTAGATGCGGTCGAGGCAATAGGTGGCGCCGACGCAGGGGCGCACCTCGTCCTCTCTGCCCTCGGCCACCTTCCTGCCGATATGCGGATCGGCGATGTGGGCCCGCGTCATGCCCACCATGTCGAGCTTTCCCTCCGCAATGGCATGGCGGGCGGTGGCCACGTCGTTGATGCGGGCGGCGTGGAAGACCGGAAATTTCGTCTCGCTGCGCACCTCGCCGGCGAAGTCGAGATGCGGTGCCGAGGCCATGCCGGTCACCGGAATGACCCGCGACAGGGCCGTGTCATGATCGATGTGGCCGCGAATGATGTTGAGGAAGTCCACTTGGCCGGTGGCGATGAGGCGGCGGCAGATTTCGACGCCCTCGGCGCGCGACAGGCCCTTCTCCCAGTCCTCGTCGGCCACCAGCCGGCAGCCGACGATGAAGTCCGGCCCCACCGCCTTCCTCACCGCATCGAGAATAAGGAAGGTGAAGCGCAGGCGGTTGTCGAGCGAGCCGTTCCAGTCATCCTCGCGGTGATTGGTGGCCGGCGACCAGAACTGGTCCATGAGGTGGCCGTAGCACTCGAACTCGAAACCATCGAGGCCGGCTTCTCGCATGCGTTGGGCAGCAGAGGCATAATCGGCGATGATGCGCTCGATATCCCAGTCCTCCATCGCCTTGGGGATGGCGCGGTGGGCTGGCTCGCGCACCGGACTCGGCGCCAGAACGGGAAGCCAGTCAGCCTTGTTCCAGTTGGTGCGGCGGCCGAGATGGGTCAGCTGGATCATCACTGCCGATCCATGCTCGTGGCATTCCTCGGCGAGCTTCTTCAGCCACGGCACGATGTCGTCGCGGTAGGCATGCAGATTGCCGAAGGCAGGCGCGCTGTCGCGCGAAACGATGGCCGAGCCGGCGGTCATGGTGAGTGCAATGCCGCCCTTGGCCTTTTCGACATGATAAAGCCGGTAGCGCTCCTTGGGCAGCCCGTCTTCGTGATAGTTGGGCTCGTGCGCCGTCGACATGAGGCGGTTGCGCAAGGTGAGGTGCTTTAGCCGGTAGGGTTGCAGCAGCGGGTCGCTGGAGCGGATGAAGGTGGTTGTCGCCATGCGGGCGCTGGTCTCCCTTGAATTGCAGTGCTGGCGTCACAATAGCGAGCCTTGCGCGCCACGCCAGGCCGCTTGCGGCCGCAGACCGCCTCAACCCGACATTACACCCGCCAGAAGGCCGGCAGTAATACCACGTAGGCGGCACCGATCTCCAGCCGGCCGATGATCATAGCCAGCGCCAGGATCCACTTGCTGAAGTCCGGCAGGCTGGAAAAATTGCCGCTCGGGCCGACGATGCCGCCGAGACCGGGGCCCACGTTGCACAAGGCGGTCGCCGCCCCCGACAGGCTGGTCACGAGGTCGAGCCCGGTGAGGCTGAGGGCAAGGGTGGCGCCGAGCAGGGTGGCGAGGAACAAGGTGAGGAAGGCCAGCGTCGACAGCATCACCTCGTTGGTGATCGGACGGTCGCCGCAGCGCACCGGAAAGACACCGTCGGGAAACCGCAGATCGACCAGCAGGCGCGAAAAAATCTTCCAGTAGACCACCAGCCGGAACATCTTGATGCCGCCCGCCGTCGAGCCGGTGCAGCCGCCCAGAAGCGTCACCACGAACATCATGGCGATGGGGAAGGTGCCCCACAGCGTATAATCGGTGGAGGCATAGCCGGTTGTGGTGATGATCGATGTCACGTTGAACACCACATGGGTGATGGCGGTCGCAATCGGGGTGTGCTGGCGGATCACCAGCCACACCACCAGCATTGCCGAGATTCCCGCCACGATGCCCAGCAGGGTGCGCACCTGGATGTCGTCGAGCAGGTTGGTACGATGGGCATCGAACAGCCGCACATAAAGGCTGAATGGCAGCGAACCGGCGATCATGAACAGCGAGGAAAACCACAGGATCGCCGGCTGGTGGAAATAGCCGAAGGAGGCATCGTGGGTTGAAAAGCCCCCCGTCGACAAGGTCGTCATGGCGTGGTTGACGGCATCGAACAGGCTCATGCCGGACGCGGCGTAGGAGAGCGTGCAGCCGAGCGTCAAGAGGAAATACACCGCCACCAGCCGGCGCGCGAACACCTGGGTGCGGGCCACCGTTTTCTCGTAGGTATCGGAGCTTTCGATGCGGAAAAGCTGCAAGCCGCCGATGCCCAGGAACGGCAGCAGCAATAGCCCGAAAGCGATGATGCCCAGACCGCCGATCCATTGCATCATCGAGCGCCACACCAGGATGCCCGGCGGCAGCTTGTCGAGCCCCGACATGACGGTCGACCCGGTGGTGGTGAGCGCCGAGGCGGTCTCGAAGAAGGCATCGGTGAAGCTGAGCCCGTGCGAGGTGAGCATCAGCGGCAGGGCGCCGGCAAAGCTTACCACCATCCAACTCGCCACCACCAAAACAAAGCACTCGCGCAAGGTGAGCGGCTGCAACGGCCGCATGCACGATAGCGCCAGCGTGGCGCCAAGCCCGGCCACCACCAGCGCCGCCTCGATGAACACCCGCCAGTCGGGGCTGCCGGCCTGCAAATCGAAGATGGCCGGTGCCAGCATGGTGAGCCCGAGAATGGCCACCATCACGCCGATCGGCAGGCCTATCTTTTCGTAATCGATGGCCAGGGTGCGCGGAAGGCCGGCGCGCTCAGCGGTCTGCATGGCTCATTCCGCTGCCTGTGGCTGGATACCGGAGAGATCGAGGCGGGAAAAGGTCGTTTCCTGTCCGGCGCAAGGATCGCGCGGCACCAGGAAAGCCAGGAGAAGGGAAATCACCGCCATGCCGGCCCCCGCCAGGAACACGATCTTCGGAGACCACAACCATATCAGCCCGAACAGCACCGGGATACCCACCGCGGCGACATGGTTGATGGTGAACGAGACCCCCGATGTCGGGGCGATGTCGGCGGGTTCGGCGATCTTCTGGAAATAGGTGTTTATGGCGAATGCCAGGGCAAAGAAGGCATGGTCGGTCACATAAAGACCGGCCGCGAGGATGGGGTTGGACACAAAGGCATAGGCGGTGAACACCGCGATCAGCCCGGCATATTCGAAGATCAGGGCACGGCGTTCGCCAAACCGCATGATCGCCGCGCCCACCTTCGGCGCCAGCACCATGTGGAAGAGGCAGTTGATGAGGAAAAGGGCGGCGATGTCCTGCACCTCGTAGCCGAAGCGCGTCACCATCAAGAGGCTGGCAAACACCGTGAAAATCTGCCGCCGCGCCCCGCCCATGAAGGTCAGGAGATAATAGAGCCAGTAGCGCCGCCGCAAGATCAGTTGCTTGTGCTGCGGCGTGTCGGCGCGAAATGACGGCCAGGCGACCCAAACGAAAATCGCCAGTCCCAGGGTCAGGGTGCCGGCGACGGCGAACACCGTAGCGAAGGACAGATCGAGCGTCTTCCAGGTGATGAGAATGAGGCCGTAAGCAGCAAGCTGGGCAACCGCGGCAGCCGCCACAAGGCGCCCCAGCAGGCGCGGCGCCCTGGCCTTGGGCAGCCACTGCAATTGCAGCGACTGGTTCATGGTCTGGAAGTAGTGGAAGCCCACCGACATCACGAAGGTGGTGAGATAAAAGCCCCAGGCGGTGGGAAACCAGCCGGTCACCGCCACCCCCAGCCCCAGCAGCCCCAACGCCGCCAGGGCGAGCGTCTGTTCGCGCATTGCCAGCAGCACATAGACCACCAGAAACGCCAGAAATCCGGGAATTTCGCGGATGGATTCCTGGATGCCCACCTGCGCGCCCGTGAAGCCGATGGCGTTGACGGCGAAATTCTTGGCCAGCGTCCACCAGGTAGCGAAGGCGATCTCGCCGGCAATCGTCATCACCACCAGGGCCATGAAGGGTGAACGCCAGCCCGTCCACTCGCCCAGACCCGTTTCGCGCCGCGCTGCCATGTTGCCGAATGCCCATCCTGCCGAAGGCGCCGCCTATAGCATGCCGCGGCCCGGCAATCCACATTTGGCCGCTTGGCAGGCTGGCCATCAAGCAGATGGTCTCAGGCACCGACAAGGCGCTTGAAATGCCGCCGCACGGCAGGCGGTGCGATCAAATAGGCCCGCCGCGCCAGCGGTCTGAGGCTCTCCAGGTAGGCAAGGCCGTAGAGGTGGCCTGCAAGGGTGACGGGCGCGCAGAAATCGAACACATCGACGCTGTGGCAACTCCACGACACCTTGTGCGGGTCGCCGGGCACCATCAGGTCGAATGCCGCCAGGCCATCGGCGATGGCGCGGCGCTGCGACAGGTCCATGTGCAGGCGCGCCGGCGAGGCATCGGTCAGGCAGGTGTCGTGGGCGGTGATGTAGCCGAAGTGATGGCCGCCAAAGCGCAGACCGATCTCGAAGGCAACCGGCTCCGATCCGCTGGTCAGCACCGAGAGCACCAGATCGAGGTCCTCAAAGTCGGCCAGCCGGCGGATGAAGTCAGCCAGGCGCGGATCGGCAAGGGGGCGCGAATGCAGGCCCCGCTCTGCCAGCCAGTGACGCTTTTCGGCAATGGTCCTGTCGATCAGGGCGTCGAACTCAGGGCCGCTGCGCAGCAACCGGAAGTCGAGCGTTCCCTTTTCCTCCAATTCCCGGCGGATGCGCTTGCGGCGGCGGCGCTGCGCTTTGGTATAGCGCCGGGCGTAGGCCGCCTCGTCGGCAAAGGCTGTCAGATCGAGGCAGGGTGCGCTGTCGGTGTCACCAACCGGCCGGCAATGGCGGGCCAGAAAGCAAGCGGCCACGGCGTCGACGCGGACATGCCGCAGGCGAATGGCATCGACGCCGGGCAGCGATCGAATGCGCTCCCATGCCGCTGCCAGAAGGCGATCGCGCCCGGCGTCGGCAGCGACCAGCACGTCACCATATTGGCTGTAGGGATCGGAAAGCCAGCGCAGGACGCATAAAGGCCCCACGCAGGTCCGCATCAGCGGCCATACCAGGGCCAGATGCCCATCGATGCGAACCGTCACGATGCGCAGGTTGTGTTCGCGCGCATCACCCAGCCCTTCGGCCCAGGCGCTGCACCAGTCAAAGCTCTGGAAGACCTGGCTGGGCCGGCCGACGCGGCGTTGCAGCGCCCGCCATTCGGGCTCCAGTGCGCGTAACGCGGCAAGGCTGTCGATGACCTCTGTCACAAGGTCGCAATCGCGTGTGGCGGGCGCCAGGGCGAGCGGATCTGCAATGTTCTCACTGCGTCGTTCGACAACCGAAACAACTGACACGAAATTCTCCCGCCAATGCGGATCGACGGCCGTGACACTGACAGGAATTCCCTGAAACATCCTTTCCGCGGCGGGCGAAGTTGACGCTATCGCGGGAAACAGCCAACCGGCCCGGAGGGAGGGCCGGGCCGGTTGTCGGGGTTCTGAAGGCGTCGCTCGCCGGATCGGAGCGGTGGGGGCGCGCTCGGGGATTATCCGGTGGCAGGCGCCTTCAGTAGCTGTTCAGGCTCAGTAGTAGTTGCAGATGCGCTTGAAGCGCGGCACCTGGATCCAGCCATAACCGTTCCAGCGGGTCTTGTAGCCGACGAACACCTTGTGGCAGGGCGCGACATAGACGGGTGCGTAGTAGCTGTGGTGGTAGCCGAAATAGGGGCCGCCGAAATAGACCTTGAAGCCGGCCGAAGCGGTGGACGCGGCAGCGGCGGTGGCGGCGGCGGCGACGGTGAGGGCGATGAGGGTCTTGCGGATCATGGTCTTGTCTCCTCCGTGTTGGGTGGGGTGGCATGGCACCGTTCCCCGTTGTTGAAACCGGTTATAGGCGAGGCAACCTGAACCGCATCTGAGGGCGGTGTTTAGCTGGCGTTCATGTTGGGAAAACGCCACCCCCCAACGTCCGTCATGCCGCCGGCTGCTTGGCAGGCGGTGGCGATAGCGGAATGGACCCCGGGGTCAGGCCCCGGGGTGACGGCGGATGAGGGTGGAGGCAGGACGGGCGATCAGGGGGTCAGCACCACGCGGCCGATGACCCGGCCGGCGCGCAGGTCGTCGAGGGCGGCATTGGCCTGATCGAGCGGGCGCAGCGCAACAGGGATGGGCTTTACCTTGCCGGCCTTCACCATTGCCACCAGTTCGTGGGCATCGCCGGGCGAGGCTACGAAGGTGCCGAGAATGGCAAGCTGGCGCAAAGGGAACATCGGCACCGGTAGCGAGAAACGCCCGCCCATGAGGCCAGCCACCACCACCACCGCGGCCTTGCCGACCACCGACTGGGCAAAGTTCAGTGAGCTTTCAGAGCCGACGAAATCAACTGCCACGCTGGCCGCCCCCGCCTGCTTGAGCACCTGCCGGCGGGCTTCCGGGTCGGCCGGGTCGAAGACATGACTGGCGCCGGCCGCCAGCGCCGCCGCGCGCTTTTCGGCACTGATGTCGGCGGCGATGATCGGCACGTCATATTTCGCCAGCCCCACTTCCAGACCCATCATGCCCACCCCGCCGAGGCCGACGATCATCAACGGCCCGGCCCCCAGCCACGGCTCGCCCTTCTTCAAGGCGCCGTAGGCGGTAATGCCGGAACACATGAGCGAACCCGCCACTTCCGGCGCGATGCCCGAAATGTCGATGATATGGCGCGGATGCGGGGCAATGACGTGGCTGGCATAGCCGCCATCCACATTGATGCCGAGATGCCGGGCCTTGTCGCACAGATGCTCATCGCCCGCCGCACACCGCGCGCAGGAACCGCAGCCGATCCACGGATAGACGGCGCAAGCCATGCCCACCTCGTTCCCGGTGACGTCGGGCCCGACGGCTTCCACATGGCCGGCGATCTCATGGCCGAGGGTGAAAGGGAGCTCACGGCCAGAGCGCACGTCAAGCTGCTTGCCGCCGCCCAAGTCGAAATAGCCGTCGTGAATGTGGATGTCGCTGTGGCACACGCCGCAATGGCTGATGCGCACCAGCACCTCGCTGCCTTGAGGCACCGGCGTGGCGGCGGTGGTGGCCTTGAGGGGGGCGGCGTATTCGGTCATCGATTGGCGGTACATGGAACCTCATCAGGAAAAAGGGGGCTGGCGCATGATGCAGGACTGGCAATCCGCCATCAACCGGCAACAAGGCGGGCAAGGGTGCAGAAGTCAGCAATGCTGAGTTCCTCGGCCCGTGCAGTCGCGGCGATGCCGGCGCGCCCCAGCAGGCTTTCAGGATCGCTAACGGCGGATTTGAGGCTGGATCGCAACATCTTGCGGCGCTGGCCGAAGGCGGCCCGCGTCACCGCCTCCAGCGCTTCAAGCGGCGGCGCAGCGTCGGGTTCGGCCTGCGGCACGATCTGCACGAGGCTCGATGTCACCGTTGGCGGCGGCGTAAAGGCGCGGCGGTCGATGTCGAACAGGCGCCGGCAGCGGGCCCGCCATTGGGCCAGCACGCTGAGGCGTCCGTAGGCGTCATGACGCGGCGGCGCGACAATGCGCTCGGCCACTTCCTTCTGGAACATCAAGGTGAGCGAGACATAGAACGGCGGCCACGGCACCGTCAGCCACTTGACCAGCAGGGCGGTGGCGATGTTGTAGGGCAGGTTGGCAACAACCTTGAGCGGCCCTTGCGCCAGGCGCGAGAGATCGAGGCTGAGGGCATCGGCTTCGATCATCTGAAGGCGGCCCGGCCAGTGGGCGGCGATTTCACCAAGTGCCGGCAGGGCGCGGGCGTCGCGCTCGATACAGATGACACGCGATGCGCCCTCCATCAGGAGGCCACGCGTCAGCCCGCCCGGGCCGGGGCCGATCTCGATGATGGTATGACCTTCGAGCGGGGCGGCGGCGCGGGCAATGCGACGGGTGAGATTGAGGTCGAGGAGGAAGTTCTGCCCCAAACCCTTGCGGGCGGTGAGGCCGTGGCGGGCGATGACCTCGCGCAACGGGGGAAGATCATCATCGCTCAACGGGTGGAGCCTCCGGCGCGGCGCGAGAAATCCGCCGCCAGGGTGAGGGCGGCGATCATGCTCTGCGGATTGGCGTGTCCCGTTCCCGCCAACGCGAACGCGGTGCCGTGATCGGGGGAGGTGCGTATGAACGGCAGGCCGAGCGTTGTGTTCACGCCAACGTGGAAACCGATGGTCTTGACCGGGATCAGCGCCTGGTCGTGATACATGCACAAGGCCACGTCGTAGCTGGCGCGGGCTTCTTCATGGAACATCGTATCGGCCGGCAGCGGTCCCTCGATCGCCAGGCCTTCAGCCTTCAGTTGGGCTATGGCGGGGGCGATGATTTCGGCCTCCTCCGTTCCCATGGCGCCGTTCTCGCCGGCATGCGGATTGAGTCCCGCCACGGCGATACGCACCTCATCGAGCCCCAGCAGCCGGCGCAGATCGGAAGCAATTACCCGCGCCTGGGTGATGATGAGGTCGCGGGTAAGGGCTGCGGCTACATCCTTCAGGGCGATGTGGATGGTGGCCGGCACGGTCCTGAAGCTGCCCGCCGACAGCATCATCACCGGGCAGGCCTCATACCCTGCAGCGCGCGCCAGATGGGCCAGATAGTCGGTATGGCCCTGATGGCGGAACCCGGCGCGATACAGCGCATCCTTGTTGATCGGGGCGGTGACGATGGCGCTGGCCTTGCCTGCAAGCGCCAACCTTACCGCTTCGTCGATCCAGCCGATGACCTGAGCGGCAGCGCCTGAATCCGGCTGACCCGGGGTGGCTGGACCGGCCAGGGGGCGATCGAGCACCGGCAGGGCGTTGGGGAAGACCTCGGCGGCAGCCGCCGGGGCATCGATGGATTCGACCACCACGTCGAGGCCCATGGCGCCCGCCCGCCGGCTGAGCGTACGGGCATCGCCTATGACGAAGAAGGCCGGAGCCGCCGTCTTCAACGCCTGATAAGCCGCCAGAATGATGTCCGGACCGATCCCGGCGGGCTCGCCAAGCGTCACGGCGATCGCGGTAGTCGCAACTGGCATGCTGGATGAACCCCGATCAGGACGCCCCGGTATGTGCGGTATCCGCCGACGCGCATGCCGGCGGCTGTCAGTTCTTGTAGTCGATGAATACGTTGCGCCTCAAGTCGCGCATGATTCGATGCGCGGCGACTTTGTATTTTTCATCGAGCAGCATGCTCTTGACGATGTCGCGCGTCGGCTTGGGCGGGCGCACCATCTGGCGTCCGCAAAAGGCAATGAGCTGGACACCCTGCCTGGTGCGCATGGGCCCGATGACGTGGCCAGGTCCGGTCTTGTCCAGCGCCGCCTTCATTGGGCCCGGCAGGCTTTGGCCCGGTGCCTGAATGGTCTTGGAGAGCTTGACGTTGTAGATGCCGGCGATGGCCTTGTGGGCCGTGCGGCAGCCCCGGAAGCGCTTGGCGATCTGCTGGGCCTCGATGGCACGGGCAAACATCACCTGATCGGTGTTGGCCTGCGAGGTCGTATCCACCGGCAGGGTGATTTCCAGCAGATCGTACACCTGGACCGGCTTCAGGCGCGGATCGGCGCCGATGGTTGCGAGCCGGCGGTCTACTTCAGCGGGTTCGACCTTCACGTTGACGTTGAACTTGCGCGTCATCAACCAGTTGAAGCCGAGCGTGGCCGCAACCTGATCCTTCAGCGTTTGCATTCCTATGTTTTTGGCCTTCAGCTTGGCCGCCAGCGTATCGCGGTTCGAACCCATGCGCACGGCCATGCGATTGATGGCGGCATCGACCTGTTTGTCATCGGGGGCGGTCTTGTATTTTTCGGCCTCGGTACGTTTGATGACCTCGTCGATCAATTCCTCCAGCACCTCTTTGCGCTGTTGCTGGGCGGTGCCTTTGGTCGGATAACCAAGGGCCTCGTTGAGCCTCAATCGCTGCGTGACGTCATAGTCGGTGATCGGCTTTTCGCCGACCACGACGAGAACCCGCTGTGATTGTGCATCCGCCATGGTGAAATGCCCCTGGGCGAGGCCCAGCAGCAAAAGACCGGTGAGGATAAGCCCCCGGCCGAGGCATCGTTTGATCAAGCTAAACATGGATCCAATCGTTATTTGCGCGACCGCTTCGCCGCAAGACTTGAGGGTAGGTTGCTCAAAGTCCACTGCCCACGGTGGTCGAGCCCAGTGTCTTGAATTCAATTGACAACATCAAGGCACGGTCGACCTTGATGTCACGATCATGGGCGAAATTCTCCTTGTAGTAGATCTTGAAGGAGAAGCAGTCGCAATCATAACCGAAGCCGATCAGCTGCTTGACGGGTTTGTCGAGCGCCAGATCGTAGCGAAGGCCGCCGAACATCTTCCACCCGCCATTGCCCAGGGCCAGGTCCGCTGTCGCCCACACCTGCTCCTGCGGCAAAGGCCTGCCGTAAGCGGGCTCGGCATCCAGTTTCACGTAGTCGGCACCGAGCGTCAGCGGGCCATAGTCGAAATTGAGCCCGGTTTCCATGGAATTCATGGCCAGCGTTGCGTGGTTGAAGCGACCCTGCCAGTAGAATCGCAGATTGTCGGTGGGCTGATAGGCTACTGCCGCCACGTAGTCCGACCGGGTCTTGTCGAGACCAGAACCGCCCACGAAGGCGTTCTGGCCGGCCAGATGCAGGCTCTCGCCGAAAGCCGTGCGCACGAAGCCGCCAGCCGGCAGAATCAGGTTGTAGAGCAAGCCGACATTGGCGCGTGTGCCGGACTCGAACTGATCATAGCCGGTAAACTTGTCATCCAGGAACAAACTGGTGGTATCGAAGTTCAACGAGGTCGCATCCTCGTTGGCGATCTTGTTGATGGCCGTGGCGTCAGGCGCAGAAATGATCTGCGCTACCGGTGTCAGGACGGAGGTGCCCCAACTGTCGGACCTGACCAGGGGATAACGGGCGTCGAGCCCGACGGTGGGCAACACGCGAGCGGTGGTGTCGGTACCGCGGACCCCGCCGGGGACTGTCGGATCGGGCAAACCCTGGGTCACGAACAGATCGCCGCGCAGATCGGCAAACGGCGTCACCACAAGGCCTATGGTGGACACCATGCGGCGCTGCCAGTGCAGGTTGGCTATGGCTTGCGACTGCTCGGTACCCAGATTGAGGGTCGAGAACGGGGAAAAGACGGCATCGTTGCGAAACAGGCTGTAGATGTCGGCGCTGAGCCCCAATTCGCCACCGAGGACCGGCTGGTCGAAAGTATAGCTGTAGCTCACATGCGGCAGGACGATGGGGAACTGGTTGTTGTTGTCAGTGGCCAGCAGCCCCTCGTATTGCAGCAACTCGGCCTTGAAGTAGTTCCGGTCCTTCATGCCGGTCAGATAGATGGAGTTGTCGATCTCCGTGCGGCCGTCGAGCTTGTACCTGCGCATGAAGGTTTCGTCGGTGGTAGCGGTACCGTCCCACCCCCAGGTCCACTGGTTGTTGATGCGGAACCGCCCGATCGAGCGCACAAAGCCGCGGAAACGCCGATCGCCGGGTGGTGGCAGGTTGGTATCGAGTTGATAGATGCCGGCGGCATCGATACTGTATTCGCCGTCGAGCGTTCGATGACGCCATATGGCGCGCGCCAGCGGCCCTTGCCGGCTGGTGATGACAGGTCTCAGGGTCAGGTCGTAATTGGGCGCCAGGTCGATGAAATACGGTATTTCGGCCCCGAAGCCGAATGCTGACGAATAGGAATACGACGGGATGAGGAAGCCGGTGCGCCGCTTTACCGTCGGATCGGGATGGCTCAGGTAAGGCGTCCAGAACACCGGCAGGCCAAGAAACTCGAAGGTGGCGTCGCGGTGATAGATGGTGTGCTTTTTCTCGTCATAGGTAACCTCGGCCGAGCGGATTTCCCACAGCGGGGCGCCGGTGGTGGTGACGCAGGATTTGCAGCGGGTATAGGTGACGTGGTCGAAGACCGTCAGATAGCCGTCGCGGCGCTTGGCGTATTCAGCGGTGATCGTTGCATCGTTGGTCAAAAGCAGCCGCAAGTGGGTGGCGAAACCGTCCCTGAACTTGTTCTGCAGATCGGCGGTTTCAGCGGTGAGCACGTTGCCGCCCGGCTCGCGCAAGCGAACTTCGCCATTGGCCTGCATGCGGTCGTTCTTCTGATCGTAAACCACCTTGCTGGCCACCAGCACATAGCGCCCGTAAACGATGATGACGCGTCCGGTGGCGACGGCCACATGGGTGCGCGCGTCATAGGTGATGTGGCTGGCCTCCACATGAATGCGGGTGCCGCGGATTGGTTTCTTCAGTTCGGGCCGGACTTTGTGACTGGGTGTGGTGGAATTGTCGGAGCCGGTGACTTTATCGCCGCTGGTGGCCAGCGCCGGAGTGCCGGACACGAAGGCCAATACCAGGCCTGCGGCGAACAATGAGGTCACGCATGCACCCGCGCCGCGCCGCGCCGCGTGGGCGGGGGGCGCTGTCTCGGTTAGCGACCTGTTTGTACCCCAACCTGTCATCGTCCCCGCACACGGAGCCGCATTTACGCAAACGCCATTACCGATCACGCGCCATTGCAGAATGTTTAGCCGGTTAGCAGGGCCATTAGAAGGGGAAAGGACCACCCTGTGGCAAACCCGCCAAGCTTCCCTTCAGGCAAAGCGAACGCGCCGGCAGCGTTTGCGGTCCTGCCATTGATCCGACGGCCTCGAACGGCTAAATGGCTGACTTCCAAGGGCCTTCAACAAGGCTGAATGCCCAATGCGCCGAGGAAGGGTCGTTATGAAAATCACATTCGATGCAAATGTCCCCGCCAAGACCGATACCGTTGTGTTGCTGGCTGCCTCGGGCCCCAAGCTCTCCGCAGCCGGTGTCGCGCTCGACAAGGCCTCGGGAGGCCATATCAGCCGGGCCATCACCGCCGCCCGATTCGATGGCAAGAAAGACGCCGTCCTCGAAATCCTGGCGCCGGCAAAGATCGCCGCGGGCCGGGTGTTGATTCTGGGCCTGGGCGATGCCGCCAAGCTGACGGCGCTGGATGCCCAGATGTGCGGCGGCACCATGGCGGGCGCCCTGCAGTCGGCCAAGGCAAAGGCCGCCGCGGTGCATGCCGAGATTGCCGGGCCATCGGCACTGTCGCCGGCCGGGCTCGCCGCCAATCTCGCCTACGGGGCGCGCCTGCGCGACTATCGCTTCACCAAGTACAAGACCAAGAAGAAGGACGAGACGCCGGAAATCGCCTCGCTCAGCGTCGTGACATCCGAAGGTGCCGCCAGCAAGACGGCGTGGAAATCAATGGAGCCGGTGGCGGCCGGGGTTCATCTCGCCCGCGACCTTGTGAACGAGCCGGCCAACCATCTCTTCCCCGAAGAGTTCGCCCGCCGCGCCCGCGCCCTGACCAAGCTCGGCCTGACGATCGAGGTCATGGACCCGCGCCAGATGGCCAAGCTCGGCATGGGCGCCCTGCTGGGCGTGGCGCAAGGCTCCTCGCATCCCGGCCGCCTTGTCGTCATGCGCTGGTCGGGTGGTCGCAAGAACGCCAAACCGATCGCCTTCATCGGCAAGGGCGTCACCTTCGATACCGGCGGCATCTCCATCAAGCCGGCCGCCGGCATGGAGGACATGAAGGGCGACATGGGCGGAGCCGCCTGCGTCACCGGGCTGATGGCAGCGCTTGCCGGCCGCAAGGCCAAGGTCAACGCCGTCGGGGTCATCGGCATCGTCGAGAACATGCCCGACGGCAACGCCCAGCGCCCCGGCGACGTGGTCACCTCCATGTCGGGCCAAACCATCGCCGTCCTCAATACCGACGCCGAGGGCCGCCTCGTACTGGCCGATTGCCTGTGGTACACCCAGGACCGCTTCAAGCCGCAGTTCATGGTCAACCTTGCGACCCTCACCGGTGCCATCCTGGTGGCGCTCGGCAAGGAGCACGCGGGGCTTTTCTCCAACAACGACG
>CAZMSA010000037.1:0-24367 GCA_964568825.1 uncultured Rhizobiaceae bacterium
TCTTCAAGGACGCCATCGCCGAACGTGCCGGGTTGCCGACCCCTGCCGATCTGGTGATTTCGGCCACCGGCATGGTGGTTCTCGGCATCTGCGTCTACCGCACGCTGGGCCTGCCGCTTTTGTGCGTGGCTCTGGTGTTCCTGTTCTACGTGTTCTTTGGCCACGCCGCGATCCTGCCGGATGCCATCCAGTGGAAGGGGGCTTCCCTGAGCAAGGCGCTGTGGCATTTCTGGATGCAGCTCGAAGGCGTGTTCGGGGTGGCGCTGGGTGTCTCGACCTCGATGATCTTCCTGTTCGTGCTGTTCGGCGCCATGCTGGAGAAAGCCGGCGCCGGCAACTATTTCATCAAGCTGGCGTTTGCGCTGCTGGGCCACCTGCGCGGCGGCCCGGCCAAGGCCGCGGTGGTATCGTCGGCCCTTTCCGGCATCTATTCCGGCTCCTCCATCGCCAACGTTGTTTCGACCGGCGTCTTCACCATCCCCTTGATGAAGCGCACGGGCTTTTCGGCCGAAAAGGCCGGCGCTGTTGAAGTGGCGGCCTCGGTCAACGGCCAGTTGACCCCGCCGGTGATGGGTGCGGCGGCCTTCCTGATGGCCGAATATACCGGCGTCAGCTATCTGGGGATCGTCAAGCACGCCTTCATGCCGGCGGTCATCGCCTATATCGCGCTGTTCTACATCGTCCACCTCGAGGCCCTGAAGATGGGTCTGGAGGGCCTGCCCAAGCGCCGCTCGGCCAAGCCGTGGCTGCAGCGCATGATGGGCGTCCTGTTGGGCTTCATCGCCATGTGCGCCCTGGCGCTCGGAGTCTATTACGGCCTTGGGTGGGTCAAGACGGTGGCCGGCGACTTCGCCTCCGTCGTGGCGATCACCGGCCTGGTGGTTGCCTATGTGGGACTGGTGCGCCTGTCGGCGCGCTATCCCGATCTCGAACTCGACGACCCCAACGCGCCGGTGCTCGAACTGCCCGAGGCCGGCCCGGTGGCGGTGACCGGGCTCTACTATCTCATCCCCATCGTGGTGCTCATCTGGTGCATCATGGTCGAACGCCTGTCGCCGGGCCTGTCGGCCTATCTCGCCAGCCTGGTGATGATCGCCCTGATGGTCACCCAGCATGCGCTTAAAGGGGTATTTCGCGGCAAGCCCGATGTTGCCGCCGATCTGAAGGCAGGCTTCAAGGACTGCATCGATGGCATGATCTCCGGCTCGCGCAACATGATCGCCATCGCCGTGGCGACGGGTGCGGCCGGCGTCATCGTGGGCACCGTCTCGCTCACCGGCATGCACCAGGTGGTCGGCGACTTCGTGGAGTACCTCTCCGGCGGCAGCCTCATTACCATGCTGGGGCTGGTGGCGGTGATGAGCCTGGTGCTCGGCATGGGGCTGCCGACGACCGCCAACTATATCGTCGTTTCTTCGCTCATGGCCCCGGTGGTGGTCTCGGTCGGCGCCCAGTCGGGCCTAATCGTTCCGCTGATCGCGGTGCACATGTTCGTGTTCTATTTCGGCATCCTCGCCGACGACACCCCGCCGGTGGGGCTTGCCGCCTTTGCCGCTGCCGCCATCTCGCAGGGCGACCCCATCCGCACCGGCATCCAGGGCTTCATGTACGACATCCGTACCGCCGTCCTGCCGTTCCTGTTCATCTTCAACACTGACCTCTTGCTCATCAACGTCTCGCCCCTGCACGCGGTCTTCGTGTTCATCGTGGCGGTGGCGGCGATGCTGTTGTTTGCCGCGGCCACGCAAGGCTATTTCCTGGTGCGCTCGCGCCTCTGGGAATCGCTCGCCCTGCTGCTTGTCGCCTTTACGCTGTTCCGGCCGGGTTTCTGGCTCGACCAGATGGATGCGCCGTTCGCCACCGTCGCACCCGGTGAGATCGTGCAGGCCGCCGCCGAACGGCCCGAGGACGGCCAGTTGCGGGTGGTGGTCTCGGGGCCCGATTTCGACGATCCGACCAGGACCTTCAAGACGACACTACTGTTACGTCTCGGCAAGGAGGGCCCGGGCCTCCAGCGTCTCAAGCGCGACGGTCTCGACCTGGAGATCGCCGGCGACACCGCCAAGGTGATGGAACCGCTGCCCGGCTCGCCGCTGTTTGCCAGGATCGGCAAGAAATTCGATTTCTATGCCGACAATCCGGTGGTCGTCTCCGAGGTGCAGGTGCGCGCCGACCGCGTCCGCAAGGAGGTATTCTACATCCCCGCCCTGCTGCTTTTGGGGCTGGTGGTGTTCCTGCAGACGCGCCGCCGCGACGCCGGCAAGAAGACCGTGGCCGAAGCGGCACCAGCCGAGTAGGGACGGCGAAATACCCTAAAGTGTCATCGTCGGGCTTGATCCGACGACCCATGGCCGTTTGGCAAGACCAGCGTTTGTGGCCTTTGGGTCCTCGGGTCAAGCCCGAGGATGACAAGGCAGGGCAAAGGGGACTACGCCGCTGCCGCGATCGCCTCGTCGATGGAACGTTCGAGCTTGTCGACCAGTTCGGTAATCTGTTGATCGGAGATGATGAAGGGCGGGGCAAGCAGCACATGGTCGCCCGCCGTCCCGTCCACCGTGCCGGCGAAGGGATAGCAGATGAGGCCGTTCTCCATGGCCTGGGCCTTGATGCGCTGGGCGAGCTTGTGCGCGGCCGGGAAGGGCTTCTTGGTTTCCCGGTCCGCCACCAGCTCGACCCCGCGGAACAGGCCGCGCCCGCGCAAATCGCCCACATGCGGATGATTGCCGAAGCGCCCGGCCAGCGCTTGCGCAAGTTTACCGCCCATCTGCGCCACGCGCGGAATGAGGTTTTCCTCCTCGAACACCTGCTGCACGGCAAGGCCCGCCGCGCAGGCCGTGGCGTGGCCCACATAGGTATGGCCGTGATTGAAGGCACCGGAGCCCTGTTCGATCACCTCGGCCAGTTCCTCGCGCACCATCATGGCGCCGATCGGCTGGTAGCCGGCGCCGAGGCCCTTGGCGAGGGTGATGATGTCGGGCACCACCCCGTCCTGTTCGCAGGCGAAAAGAGTGCCGCAACGTCCCATGCCGCACATCACTTCATCGAGGATCATGAAAGCCCCGCTTTCATCGCAGATGCGGCGGATCTCCTTGAAGTAGCCCGGCACCGGCGGCACCGCGCCCAGTGTCGCCCCGACCACCGTCTCGGCGATGAAGGCAATGGCGCGGCCCTCGCCCAGATCGGCGATTTCGCGCTCCAGGGCACCGGCCGCACGCAAGCCGTAGTCCCTCTCGCTTTCGCCCTCGCGCTGCCAGCGATAGGCAAAACAAGGGTCGATCTTGCGCACATTCAGTAAAAGGATCGCCCCGTAGGTGCCGAGATTGGAGGCGCGCCCGCTCACCGACAGCGCCCCGATGGTGTTGCCGTGGTAGGAAAAGCGCCGCGAGATGAAAGTGTCGCGCTTGGTTTCGCCGCGCTCCACATGCAACTGGCGGGCAAGCTTCAGCGCCGCTTCGTTGGCTTCCGAGCCGCCCGACAGATAGTAGACCCGCCAGTCGCCCCCTGGGGCCTTGGCCGACAGGATCTCGGCCAACCGCTCGGCCGGTTCGTTGGTGAAGAACGAGGTATGGGCAAACGCCATGCGCTCGAGCTGTTGCACGACGGCGGCGATGACTTTCGGGTGGCCGTGGCCGAGGCAGGAGACCGCGGCCCCGCCAGAGGCATCGAGATACTGCTTGCCGGTTGCATCGGTGATGTAGGCGCCGCGCGCCGAGCGGGCCTCGGGAAGGGCCTGCCGCAGGCTGCGATAGAAGACCCGCGACACATTTGGGCGTGACGGCATGGAGAGTTGTCCTTATGACATGGCGCTTGCTGCATTATTCGCCCGGCGGTGGCGAACCGCAAGCCTTTAGACCGTGGAACCGGGCAATGAGCGCGACATCATCGGTTGAATTCCTGAAGAGCCTGTTCGCGGCCGCGGTGGCGGCGGCCGACCCGAACCTGTGCGTGCCGCGCCATCTGCCGCCGCGGCCGAAGGGACGCATCATCGTGGTTGGCGCCGGCAAGGCTTCGGCTGCCATGGCAGCGGCCGTCGAGGCCGAGTGGGGCGACGGGCTCGAAGGCCTTGTCATCACCCGCTACGGCCATGGCGTGCCGTGCGCATCGATCGAGATCGTCGAGGCCTCGCATCCGGTTCCAGACGCCGCCGGCCAGCAAGCCGCCGCCCGCATGGCGCAACTGGTCTCGGGGTTGACGCCCGACGATTTCGTGCTCTGCCTGATCTCGGGCGGCGGCTCGGCCCTCATGGCAGCACCCGCTGCCGGCTTGACGCTGGCCGACAAGCAGGACCTGAACCGCCAGCTCCTTGGCTGCGGCGCCCCCATCTGCGAGATGAACTGCGTGAGAAAACACCTGTCGGCCTTGAAAGGCGGCCGTCTGGCGGCCCGCGCCCATCCCGCCCGCGTCCTGTCGCTGGTGATTTCCGATGTGCCGGGCGACGATCCATCGACGGTTGCCTCGGGGCCGACCGTAGCCGATCCCACCACGGTCGCCGATGCCCGCGCCATCATAGCCAGATACGGCCTCAAGCTGCCCACCCACGTCGAAGCCTTCCTCGCCACGCCCGAAGCCGAGACGCCCAAGCCCGGCGATGACCGCCTTGCCCGCGCCGAGACCGTGATGGTGGCCGCGCCGGCGCTGTCGATCGCCGCCGCCGCGCACCTGGCGCGCCACGCCGGCTATTCAATCGTCGATCTCGGTGACCGGGTGGAAGGCGAAGCGCGTGAAGTGGGTCGCGACCATGCCACGGTCGCGCTGCAGCAGAAGGGACCGGTGGTCATCGTGTCGGGCGGCGAGACCACCGTGACGCTCAAGGGAAAGGGACGCGGCGGCCGCAACAGCGAATACGCCCTTGCCCTTGGCATCGCGCTTGATGGCGCTGCCGGCATATCGGCCATTGCCTGCGACACCGACGGCATCGACGGTACGGAGGACAATGCCGGCGCCATGCTGCTGCCGGATACGCTGGCGCGCGCCCGCGCCATGGGAATGGATCCGGCCGCTTTCCTCGCCGACAACGATTCCTACGGTTTCTTTTCCGCCCTCGGCGATCTCGTCGTTACCGGCCCGACGCTGACCAACGTCAACGACTTCCGCGCCATCGTCGTGGAGCAATAAGGCGGTTCAAGCCCCAAACCTTGCCTTCGCCTCGGCGCGCCGTTTATGCAGGATCGGCTCGGTATAGCCGTTGGGCTGCGCCGCGCCCTTGAAAACCAGGTCGCAGGCCGCCTGGAAGGCGACGCTGTCGTCGAAGTCGGGCGCCATGTTGCGATAGTCGGGATCGCCGGCGTTCTGTTCGTCCACCACCGCCGCCATGCGCTGCATCGTCGCCATTACCTGTTCTCTGGTTGCGATGCCGTGGCGCAGCCAGTTGGCGATGTGCTGGGAGGAAATGCGCAACGTGGCACGGTCCTCCATCAACCCGACGTTGTTGATGTCGGGCACCTTGGAGCAGCCGACGCCGTGATCGATCCAGCGCACCACGTAACCGAGGATGCCTTGCGCGTTGTTGTCGAGTTCGGCCTGGATTTCCTCGCGTGTCCAGTTGGGGCGCGAGGCCAGCGGGATCGACAGGATGTCGGCGAGGCGGGCCGGTTCGCGGTCGCGGATCTCGGCCTGCCGGCGCTTGACGTTGACGCGGTGATAATGGGTTGCATGCAGCACCGCGGCGGTGGGCGAGGGAACCCATGCGGTATCGGCGCCGGCCATCGGGTGGGCGATCTTCTGTTCCAGCATGTCGGCCATGCGGTCGGGCATCGCCCACATGCCCTTGCCGATCTGGGCATGCCCGTGCAGGCCGCAGGCGAGCCCCACATCGACGTTGGAATCCTCATAGGCCGTGATCCACGGCGCCTGCTTCATGTCGCCTTTGCGGATCATCGCCCCGGCCAGCATGGAGGTATGGATTTCATCGCCGGTGCGGTCGAGGAAGCCGGTATTGATGAAGAAAACCCGTTCAGCGGCACAGCGGATGCATTCCTTGAGGTTCACCGTGGTGCGGCGTTCCTCGTCCATGATGCCCATTTTCAGCGTGTTGGCCGCAAGACCGAAAGCCGCCTCGATGGCGCCGAACACCTCGGCCACATGCGCCGCCTCGCGGGGGCCGTGCAGCTTGGGCACCACCACGTAGATGGAACCGGCGTGCGAATTGGCGCGGCGGCCGCCCGCGCCCACATCGTGCAGGGCGATTGCCGTATTGACGAGGGCATCGATCAGGGTTTCCGGCGTCTCCTTGCCGCCATCGTAAGTGACGGCATCGCAGGTCATCAGCAGCCCGACATTGCGCACCAGCATCAGGCTGCGCCCGTGCAGGTTGACAAACTCCCCGTCCGGTCCCTCATAGGAGCGATCGGGATTGAGGCGACGGGTGATGGTGCGGTCGCCCTTTTGAACCTCGGCTGTAAGGTCGCCCTTCATCAGCCCGAGCCAGTTGCGATACACCTCGACCTTGTCGTCGGCATCGACGGCGGCGACCGAATCCTCGCAGTCCATGATGGTGGTGAGTGCCGCCTCCATCACCATGTCCGCCACCCCGGCATCGTCGTCCTTGCCGATCGGGTGCTGGCGATCGATGACGATATCGATGTGCAGGCCGTCGTTGGCGAGGAGGATGCTGGAGGGCGCCTCCATCTCGCCGCGAAACCCGCGCAACTGGGCGGGATCGGTGAGGCCGGTCCTCGATCCGCTGGCGAGGTCGACCACCAGCTTGCCCTCGTCGATATGATAGCGCGCCACATCGGCATGCGAGCCGCCGAACAATGGGGCCGCATCGTCCAGAAAGCGCTTCGCCCAGGAGATGACCCTGGCGCCGCGCACCGGGTTGTAACGGCCGGTACGCTCGGCACCACCGTCTTCGGGGATGGCATCGCTGCCGTAGAGCGCATCGTAGAGCGAGCCCCAGCGGGCATTGGCGGCGTTGAGCGCATAGCGCGCATTCATCACCGGCACCACCAGTTGCGGCCCGGCGACGCCGGCGATCTCGCTGTCGACGTGGGCGGTCGAGACATGGAAGTCAGGCCCCGAGGGCTCGATATAGCCGATCTCCCTGAGGAACGCCTCATAGGCCGCGGCATCGATGGCGCCATTGGCATGGGCCAGGTGCCAGGCGTCGATCTTTTCCTGCAAGGCATCGCGATGTGCCACCAGGGCACGGTTCTGCGGGGCGAATTGATGGATGATGCGATCCGCCGCCGACCAGAAGGCGGCCGCATCCAGCCCGCTGCCGGGCAGGGCCTCGTCGTTGACGAAGTCATAGAGGATGCGAGCGACGGCAAGTCCGCCGTGCACGATCATGTCGGACATCTTGAAAGCTTTCCTCTTCGGCTTGCCAGCCGCTGCGGGAACTGTCGCCCGGAAATTGGGCACCATCGATGGTCCCGGTATTTGGCAACGCCCGGTGAATTGTCATCCCTGATTTTACATTGCGGAAGGTTTAGCGCCGCCCATCGCCCAGTCAAGCAATTCGACCGTGTGCACGACAGGCACTCCGGCATCGCGGGCGAGCTGGGTGATGCAGCCGATATTGCCGGTGGCGACGACATCGGGCCTGACGCTGGCGATGTTGGCGAGCTTGCGGTCTTTCAGCCTTGCGGCAATATCGGATTGCAGCATGTTGTAGGTGCCGGCCGAACCGCAGCACAGATGGCCCTCCGGGATGTCCACCACCTCGAACCCGGCCGCTGTCAGCAGCGCCTTGGGCTGGCGGGTGATCTTCTGGCCATGCTGCATGGAACACGCCGAATGATAGGCAACCCGCAAACGCTTGGGTGAGGCGATGTCCTCCGACAGCTTGCCGTCAAGGAACTCGGTGATGTCCCGCGTCAGCCCCGCCACCCGTTCGGCCTTTTCCTTGTAGGCGGCATCGAAGCGCAGCATGTGGCCATAATCCTTCACCGTCGTGCCGCAGCCCGAGGCGTTGATGATGATGGCATCGAGGCCGTCGCCGTCGAGTTCGCCCGTCCAGGCATCGACGTTCAACCGCGCCCGCGCCAGGGCGTCTTCCTCCATGCCGAGGTGGTGGGTGGCCGAGCCGCAGCAGCCCATCTCCGGCGGCAGCACCACGTCATAGCCGAGGCGGTTGAGGATCGAGAGGGTTGCCCGGTTGATGCTCGGCTCCAGCACATCTTGCACGCAGCCGGCGAGCAATGCCACGCGCCCCTTTCGCTCACCCGTTGCCGGATGCACGCCGCGCGCCACCGCCTCGCGGCTGCCATGCACCCTCGGCGGCGCCAGGTCGAGCATGGCGGCGGCCGGCTTGAGGCCGGGCACGGCCTTCAGGAGCGGCGCGAAAGGCCGCCCGAGACGTGCCATGCCTAGCGCCAGACGGAACAGGCCGGCATTCGGCACCACGCGGGCGAGGATGGCGCGGAACACCCGGTCCATGAAAGGCCGCCGGTAGGTCCGCTGCACATGGATGCGCGCCTCGTCGATCAGGCGCATGTAGTTGACGCCCGACGGGCAGGTGGTCACGCAGGCAAGGCACGACAGGCAGCGGTCGATATGCTTTGCCTCCTCAGGACCCGCCGGCCGGTTCTGTTCCATCATCTCCTTGATCAGGTAGATGCGCCCGCGCGGGCTGTCGAGTTCATCGCCCAGCAGCACATAGGTCGGGCAGGTGGCGGTACAGAAGCCGCAATGGACGCAACTGCGCAGGATCTGGTTGGCCTCGGCGATGCGCGGTTCGGCAAGCTGTTCGGCGGTAAAGAGGGTTTGCATGAGCGCTTCAGAGCCCTTCAGGTCGAGGATACATGCGTCCGGGATTGAGGATGCCGAGGGGATCGAAGGCCGCCTTCACCCGGGCGCTGAGTTCCGCAAGGGCACGCGGCTGCGGCTCGAACACCGCCAGCGCCGCGCGCATTTCTTCGGGCGCGCGGATCAATGTTGCATGACCGCCCGAGCCGGCAAAACTTGCCCTGATGACTTCGGTGAACCCGTGCGCTTCATCCGGCACCTCCACCCATACCAGCCCCCCGGTCCAGTCCATGAAGCCGCGGGCACCGCCGATGCCGGTCATCGCCGCCATCACCAGGTGGCCCGTTGCCGGCGGCACCGAAACCCGCCACAGCGACCGCTGCGGCCGCTGCGGCCGGTCGGCCAGAAGCGCCACGTCGCGGATTTCGCGCCACACAATCCTCGAATCAGCCTCAGCCAGAGAGGCCACTTCGCCGAAGGCCGAAACGGCGCCCGTGAGGGCTTCGGCGCGGTAGGAGACCGACGGGGCGAAGCCCTCGATGCGGAACAACGTGAGACCATGCCCGGCGCCGGCCACCGCCTGCACCGACGATGCGGGGGTCAACATCTCCGGCACGTAGGCCGCCCCCGAAGCCTCGGCATTGCCCCGCATGGCCACCGACATCATCTGGCAGGCGGCCTCGGGTGACGCCGTGGCAACGGCGAGCGTCACCTCGGTCTCGGGCACCGGCAGCACCTTTACCGTGAGGCTCGACAGGGCGGCGAGCGTTCCCCATGAACCGGCGAGCAGCTTTGGCAGATCGTAGCCGGTGACGTTCTTCATCACCCGCGAACCCGACTTGAAGGTTTCGCCGCGTCCCGAGACGCCGCTGAAGCCGAGGAAGTGATCGCGCGCCGCCCCCGCCTTGGGGCGCCTGGGTCCTGACAGATTGCCGGCGATGATGCCGCCGAGCGTACCGGCGCCGCTGCTGCCCAAAAGGGTGTCGAGATGCGGAGGCTCAAACGCGAGCATCTGGTTGCGCTGGGCAACGAGCGCCTCGATCTCAGATAGCGGCGTGGCGGCCCCGGCGGTCAGCACCAGCTCTTCGGGTTCGTAAGCGTCGATGCCGCAAAGCTGAGACAGATCGAGCACCATGGCGGCCTTGACCGGCCGGCCGATGCCGCGCTTGGAGCCCGAACCGATCAGCTCAAGCGCAGTTTTCGTCCCCGCTGCCCAGGCAATCACCTGTTGCAGGTCTTCGGCGTTGGAGGGTCTGGCGGTATCGGCCATCGCTCGCCCTCTCGTCAAAACCGTGGAATGTCGGGGAACGGCAGCCTGCCGCCCGAGACATGCATGCGGCCCAGTTCGGCGCAACGGTGCAGCACCGGAAACACCTTTCCGGGGTTCAGCAGGCCGCCTGAGTCAAAGGCGCATTTCACCCGTTGCTGCTGCGCCAGATCGGCCTCGGTAAACACTTCCGGCATCAGGTCGCGCTTTTCGATGCCCACCCCGTGCTCGCCGGTGAGGACGCCGCCCGACTTGACGCACAGGCGCAGGATATCGGCGCCAAAACCCTCGGCCCGTTCCAGTTCGCCGGGCTTGTTGGCATCGAACAGGATGAGGGGATGGAGGTTGCCGTCGCCGGCGTGGAAGACATTGGCGCATCTGAGGTCATACTTGTCCGACAGCTCGGCAATGCCCGCCAGCACCGCCGGCAGGGCCTTTCGCGGAATGGTGCCGTCCATGCATATGTAGTCGGGCGAAATGCGCCCCACCGCCGGGAATGCCGCCTTGCGCCCGGCCCAGAAGGCAAGCCGCTCGTCCTCGTCCTGCGACACGCGAATGGATTGCGCCTTGTTGGCACGGGCGATGTCGCTCACCCGTTCGATCAGGTGGTCGACCTCGATGGCGGGTCCGTCCAGTTCGACGATCAGCAAGGCCTCCACATCGAGCGGATAGCCCACCTGCACGAAATCCTCTGCCGCCTTGATGGCCGGCCGGTCCATCATCTCCATGCCGCCGGCGATGATGCCGGCGGAGATGATGTCGGCAACGCATTGCCCGGCATCCTCCGAGGAGGGAAACCCGACCAGCAGGGCGCGCGCCGTCTCAGGTCTTTTCAGGATGCGGACTGTGACCTCGGTGACGACGCCCAAGAGGCCTTCCGATCCGGTCATCAGCCCCAGCAGGTCATAGCCCTCGGCATCCAGGTGCTTGCCGCCGATGCGCACCACCTCGCCCGAGATCAGCACCATTTCGAGCCCCAGGAGGTTGTTGGTGGTGAGGCCGTACTTGAGGCAGTGCACGCCGCCCGAGTTCTCCGCCACGTTGCCGCCGATGGAGCAGGCGATCTGCGAGGAGGGATCGGGTGCGTAATAAAAGCCTTCCGACTCGACCGCCCTGGTGATGGCGAGGTTGGTGACGCCGGGCTGGACCACGCAGGCGCGGTTGTCGTAGTCGATGTCGAGGATGCGGTTGAACTTGCCCATGCCCAGCAAGACGGCATCGCTGAGCGGCAGCGCGCCGCCCGACAGGCCCGTACCGGCGCCGCGCGGCACCACCCGAATGGCGTTGTCGTTGCAATATTTCAAGCACGCGCTCACCTGTGCCGTGGCCTGCGGCAGAACCACGCACAAGGGAAGCTGCCGGTAGGCCGACAGCCCGTCGGTTTCGAACACCCGCATTTCGCGCGACTGCTCGATCACCCCTTCGCCCGGCACTATGGCCCTGAGGGCGGCGACAATTTCGCTCCGCCGCTCAAGCACCGCGCTGTCGGGTGCCGGCATTTTCAAGCTGCTCATGGGCGCACCTCTGAATGTCTCAAGGCCAGCCGCGACAAGTGGTCCCTGTCATGCAACCCGGAGACTGGTTCATAGTTTTCGTCAAGGCAATGGCCAGTAGCCTTCATCGTCGGCCGCTTGCCTTGCTGTCGTCCGTTTTTCCCAACCTTGCCTTCAATGAGGAGAATTCCATGAACAAGGCCATCTTGCTGGCGGCGCTGGCCGTCTTCGCCCTGCCCGCCGCCGCCCACGCCACGTCCGGCGACGTGGCCAAGGGTGCGAAGGTCTTCAAGAAATGCATGGCCTGCCATTACATCGACAAGGACAAGACCAAGGTTGGCCCAACGCTGCAAAACGTGGTCGGGCGCCCCGCCGCGTCGGTAAAGGGCTATCACTATTCCGCCGCTCTCCAGGCCAAGGGCAAGGCGGGGCTGGTGTGGACCGAGGACAACCTCGACAAGTGGCTCACCAGTCCCAAGGTCTTCGTTCCCGGGACTAAGATGACGTTCTTTGGATTGCGCAAGGCGAGCCAGCGCGCCGACGTGATCGCCTATCTCAAGTCCAAATCCGAGCCGCAGTAGGGCGCATCGCGCCAACCGCAAGGGTCGGGGGTGGCCGCGGCCGCTGCCGACCATTTTCCTGTCGATGGACAACATGTCGCGGTTGGGTGCTGACGCTTGGGCAGCTATGATCCCTGTTGCCAACGTCGTTCCCGCTCGGGGGCGGCGCAGAGCAGTCTGGCGAGGGCTCGCCATGTCGGATGCAACAGGGAGATTGACATGAGAATGCACGTTTTGCTGGCCGTCCTTGCCGTTGTGGCGCTGCCGGTTCTGGCGCATGCCGAAGGCGATGTGGCCAACGGCGAGAAGGTGTTCAAGAAATGCAAGATCTGCCACGACGCCGAAGCCAAGAAGAACAAGGTCGGCCCGTATCTGGTCGGCGTGGTCGGCCGCAAGGCGGCATCGGTTGAGGGCTATCACTATTCCGATGCCATGAAGGCCAAGGGCGCTGAAGGCGTGGTGTGGGACGAGGCCACCCTCGATACCTACCTCACCAAGCCGAAGGCCTTCGTGCCCGGCACCAAGATGACCTTCTTCGGCCTGCCCAAGGAAAAAGACCGCCTCGACGTCATCGCCTACCTGAAATCGAAGAGCCAGTAGCGGACCGGCATTGCATAGGCTTTCGGCGGGGTGGCTGCGCCGGCTGCCGCCCCTTTTCGTCTGCCGGCCTGCAATGTCGTTGCGCACGCGAACCATCCTTGCTATAATTGGTAAGGTTTTATTACCACTTTTGAATCGGCGAGTGAAGCGTTGGGATCTGTTCATTCCGCCAGGCGGATGGGCAGGGAGTGGGGGCGGGAGCAGATGCCGCACGAGGCCATGTTTGCCAGGGTAGACCACGCCAGCGTTGCCGGCGAGGTGGTCCGGCAGGTCGAGATGCTGTTGCTGGAAGGCACCTTGCGCCCCGGCGATCGCCTGCCGGGCGAGCGCGAGCTTGCTCTCATGTTCGACGTGTCGCGCCCGACCCTCAGGCAGGCGCTGGCCGAGCTGGAGTCAAAGGGCCTGATCGAGGCCCGCCAGGGTGGCGGCACCTTCATCGCCGAGGTCATGCGCTCGGTGTTCGCCGAACCGATTGTCGGCCTGTTCGCCAGCCATCCCCATGCAACCGATGACTATCTGGAATTTCGCGCCGAGGTCGAGGCGGTGGCGGCGCGTCTGGCGGCTGAACGCGCTACCGACGCCGACAAGGCGATCTTCGCCCACATCATCGAGGCCATGCGCGCCGCCAACCGCCTGGACGATGCGGCCGAGGAGGCCCGCCTCGATGTCGAGTTGCACATCGCCATTGTCGATGCCAGCCACAACATCGTGCTTATCCAGACCCTGCGCTCCATCTACAATCTCCTGGTGCACGGCGTTTTCTACAACCGTTCAGCGCTTTATTCCCTGCCCGGCGGGCGCCAGCGCCTGATGGCCCAGCACGAGGCGATCGTGACAGCGATCACGGCGGGCGATGGTCGCGCGGCCGCAACCGCCGTTCGGACCCATCTGGACTATGTCCGTCAGGCCATGCACGATGCTGAAGACCTGGGCGCGCGCGAAGCCACCGCCTCGCGCCGCCTGCAGAAATTCGAGCAGGCCAAACCCTCATCCGGCAAAGCCAGGAGGCGTCCTATCCCATGAAAGACAAACGCCCCCGCGTGGGCCTCTTCGTCACCTGCCTGGTCGACATGATGCGACCCTCCATCGGCTTTGCCGCGGTACGGCTGCTGGAGAGCGCCGGCTGCATCATCGAGGTGCCCGAGGCCCAGACCTGCTGCGGCCAGCCGGCCTACAATACCGGCGACCGCAAGACGGCGGCCGATCTGGCGCTTGCCGTCATCGCCGCCTTCGAGCCCTACGACTACGTGGTCGCCCCGTCCGGGTCATGCGGCGGCATGATCGCCAGGCATTATCCCTTGCTGTTTGCCGAGGGCTCGCCTGAGCGCGCCCGCGCCGAGGCGGTGGCGGCAAAGACCCATGAACTCATCTCCTTCCTCACCGATATCATGGGTGTTGAAGGTGTAGATGCCGCCTATTCCGGCAAGGTGACCTATCATGACAGCTGTTCGGGCCTGCGCGAGATGCAGGTGAAGGCCCAGCCGCGCCGGCTGCTGGCCAGCGTCAAGGGGCTCGAACTGGTGGAGATGGGCGAACCTGAAATCTGCTGCGGCTTCGGCGGCACCTTCTGCGTCAAGTACCCTGAGATCTCCAACGACATGGTCGACAAGAAAGTCTCCGACGCCGAGGCGACCGGGGCGGGGCTGTTGCTGGCCGGCGATCTCGGCTGCCTGATGAACATGGCCGGCAAGCTCAAGCGCCGCGGCAGCGCCATGCAGGCAAGGCATGTGGCCGAAGTGCTGGCTGGAGAGCTTGCCGCGCCTGCCATCGCCGAAGGCGAGGACTGAGCCATGGAAACTTCTTCGACCCGCTTTCCCGCCAATGTGCGCGAGGCCTTCGCCGACCAGCAATTGCAGCGGGCGCTGCGCAACGTGCCGACCGGCTTCATCAAGAAGCGGGCGGCGGCGCGCGACCGCTTGCCCGAGTTCGATCGATTGCGCGATGCCGCGCGCGACATCAAGAACCACACCCTCGCCCACCTCGATCTCTATCTCGAACGCTATGTCGACAAGGTCGAGGCGGTGGGCGGAAGTGTGCATTTCTGCACTTCGGCCGATCAGGCTCGCGCCACCATCATCGACCTGTGCAAGGGTCTCGGCGCCCGCACGGTGACCAAGGGCAAGTCGATGATCGCCGAGGAGATCGACTTGAACACCGCCCTGTCGGCGGCCGCCATCACGCCGGTGGAGACTGATCTCGGCGAATACATCATCCAGTTGCGGGGCGAGCACCCCAGCCACATCATCGCCCCTGCCGTCCACCTCAACAAGGACCAGGTGGAAGCCGACTTCCGCCGCGTCCATTCGCATTTGCCGCGCGATCGCGTGCTGGAGGAGGCATCGAGCCTGGTCAACGAGGCGCGTCAGGTGCTGCGCGAAAAGTACCTCGCCTCCGATGTCGGCATCACCGGCGCCAATTTCCTCATCGCCGAGACCGGCACCTCGATCATCGTCACCAACGAGGGTAACGGCGACCTCACCCAGACCCTGCCGAAAGCCCATATCGTATTGGCGAGCATCGAAAAGCTGGTGCCGACACTGGAAGACGTTTCGACCATCTTGCGCGTGCTCGCCCGCTCGGCGACCGGCCAGGAGTTTTCCTCCTACACGACGCTGTCGACCGGCCCGCGCCGCCCCGGCGATCCCGACGGCCCCGAGCACTACCACGTGGTCATTCTCGACAACGGCCGCTCGAACATGCTGGGCACCCAGTTCCAGGACATGCTGCGCTGCATCCGCTGCGGCGCCTGCCTCAACCATTGCCCGGTCTATCAGGCGATCGGCGGCCATGCCTATGGCTGGGTCTATCCCGGCCCCATGGGCTCGGTCTTCACCCCTTCCCTGATCGGCATCGACAAGGCCGGCCACCTCCCCAACGCCTCCACCTTCTGCGGGCGCTGCGAGGAGGTCTGCCCCATGCGCATTCCGCTGCCGAAGATGATGCGGGCCTGGCGAGAACGCGAATTCGAGGCCCACCTGACGCCGCAATCGGTGCGCTGGGGGCTTGGCGTATGGGGCTTTTTCGTCCGCCGCCCGGCGCTTTATCGCTTGCTGACGGGGATCGGCGCACGCACCTTGAGCGCCATGGCGGGAAGGCGCGGACGCCTCAAATCGCTGCCGCTGGCCGGCGGCTGGACCGCGTGGCGCGACCTGCCGGCGCCGTCGGGAGAGACCTTCATGGCCCAGTGGAAGGCGAAGAAGCCATGACCACCTCCACCTCGAAGGATGAATTCATCGAGCGCTTGCGCCGTTCGCTCAAGGTATCGGGCGACGACAAGGCGCGCCGGCAGGCCGTCGCGGCGCGACTTGCCGCCCATGCCCCCAATCTGGTGCCCGAGCGCGCCACCGGCGATGCCGCCCATCGCACAAAACTCTTCATCGAACAGGCGAGCGCCGTCCAGACGACCATCGATCAGGTCAAGACCGCCGCCGCCATTCCGGCCGCCGTCGCCCACTACCTGCGCCAGCACAACCTGCCGCAGGCCCTGCGCCACGGCGCCGATCCGCTGCTGAAGGGTTTGCCGTGGAAAAAAGGCGCCCCGTCGCTGGCCATCAGCGAAGGCCGCGCCGACCCGGCAGATGACGTCTCGATCGCCCATGCCTTTGCCGGGGTGGCCGAGACCGGCACCCTCATCTTGTGCTCGGGCGCCGATAACCCCACCACCCTCAAC
The DNA here is from genome assembly GCA_964568825.1 of uncultured Rhizobiaceae bacterium. GTDB lineage: Bacteria > Pseudomonadota > Alphaproteobacteria > Rhizobiales > Aestuariivirgaceae > CAVVDT01. The sequence goes on from CAZMSA010000037.1 coordinate 16,279, forward strand.
TTCCTGCCCGAGACCCACATCGTGGTGCTCGAGGCGGGCGATCTGGTCGGCACCTACGAGGAGGCCTGGGCGCGCTTGCGGGCACGCTTCGGCGAAGGCGTCATGCCGCGCACCGTCAACATGATCACCGGTCCCTCGCGCACCGGCGACATCGAGCAGACCATCGAGCTAGGCGCCCACGGACCGCGCCGGCTGCATGTCATCATCGTTGGAAAGTGATTTCCTTCCGACCGCTCACCCGCCTCACCGCCCGCTGGGTGGCACTCGATGCCGAGGGCGTCGAACACCTGACGCTGGAGGCGATCAACGGGCGCATCACCGCCACTGGGGTGGTAACGGGAAGGGCAGGGGGCGATCCCTTCGGCGCCTGGTACCGCCTCGCGCTCGATGCCCGATGGCAGGTAAAACAGCTTGCCGTCCACCTCACCGATAGTCGCTGGTTCATCGCCACCTCGCGCCGGCCGGGGCACTGGCTCGATGCCGACGGACACCGCCTCGCCGGCTTCGATGGGTGCATCGATGTCGATCTCGCCGGCACCCCCTTCACCAACACCCTGCCCATCCGCCGCCTCGACTGGGAACCGGATCAGGCACGCGACCTCGACATGCTGTATCTCGATTTTGCCACGCTGGAGGCCCGCCGCGACCGCCAGCGTTATACCTGCCTCGCGCCCAAGCGTTTCCACTATGACGGGCTCGCCTCGGGTTTCAGCGCCGACATCGCCATCGACGACCACGGCCTCGTCACCGATTATCCCGGCCTCTTCAAGCGCCTGCTGTGAGGGATGCCGCGATGTCGCTGCAAAACCGCGTCGATCCCTTCGGCAGCATTTTCGCCTCACCGGCGCGCGGCCTCTTCATGGGCAATCGCGGCGGCCGCATTCACGACCCGGCAACCCGAACCCTCTTGAAGCGGCGCTGGGCCTCGAAACAGTGGATCTGCTGCCTCACCTCATTCAAGGACCGCCATCGCGCGGTGATGGGCAGGGCTATACCGAACTGTTCTTCCTCGACGAGGTGACGGCGCTGGCCGCCGGCCATCGTCCCTGCTTCGAATGCCGCCGCGCCAATGCCCGCCGTTTTGCCGAGCTTCACGCCCACGGCACCCGCGCCGGCGACCTCGATGCACTGGTCCATCCGCTGCGCCTCGCCGGCCCGCGCGATGCCCCCTCCGGCCCGCTGCCCGATGGCGCCATGGTGGCGGTGGATGCAACCGCCTATGCCTTCAAGAAGGGTCATTATCTCCGCTGGTCGCCCTTTGGCTACGTCGCTGCGGTTCCGGCCCATGAAATGCCGCCGTTCAAACTTTTGACTCCGCAGCCGTTCCTCGGCATTGTCGCCGCCGGCTATTCGCCGGTCTGGCATCAAAGCGCCGACCGGCTCATCGAGGGGCATTGATCATGAAACTTTTACGCTACGGCCGGCTGGGCCGCGAGAAGCCGGGCATCGTCGACAGCGAAGGAAAGATCCGCGATCTCTCCGGCGTCATCGCCGACATCGACGCCGATGCGGTATCGCCCAAGGGGCTGGCGAAGCTGGCGAAGGTGAAGGTCGAAAAGCTGCCGCTGGTGCGCGGCCGCCCACGCATCGGGCCGTGCATCGCCAACCCGCAAAAATTCGTCGCCATCGGCCTCAACTACACCGACCACGCCGCCGAAACCGGCATGGCCATTCCCACCGAACCGGTGATCTTCACCAAGCACGTCACCTGCATCTCCGGTCCCAACGACGATGTGGTGCTGCCGAAGAAATCGAAAAAGGGCGACTGGGAAGTCGAACTGGGCTTCGTCATCGGCTCAAAGGCCAAGAACGTGACCAAGCGCGATGCCCTCTCCCACGTCGCCGGCTATTGCCTCGTCAACGACGTTTCCGAGCGCGAGAACCAGATTGAGCGCGGCGGCCAATGGGTGAAGGGTAAATCGCACGACACCTTCGGCCCCGTCGGCCCGTGGCTGGTGACCGCCGATGAAGTGGGCAATCCGGGAAAACTCGGCATCTGGCTGGAGCTGAACGGCAAGCGCATGCAGGACGGCACGACGAAGAACCTCATCTTCAACATCGCCACCATCGTCTCCTACGTATCGCAGTTCATCACCCTCAATCCCGGCGATCTGGTGTGCACCGGAACCCCGGCCGGCGTCGGCCTCGGCATGAAGCCGCAGGTGTTCCTGAAACCCGGCGATGTCATGTACCTGGGGATCGATGGTCTCGGCACCCAGACCCAGAAGGTGGTGCGCGCGAAATAACCGTGTTCCCTCCCCCAGAAAGGGGGAGGGCGGGGTGGGGGTTGATCGGCGGTCGCAACGAACGATGCCGAAAGTGTGTGGCACTGCCCGTCAACCCCCACCTTGATCCTCCCCCTTTCTGGGGGAGGAAGCAGGCAGCGCCGCCTCCGCCGCACCAAGCCAGCCTTGCCCGGCCCGGTGCATTCCGTTAGAACCCGCGCCAAGCTTTTCTTCTGACGGGATTTTTGATGGCCAAGACGCTGAAAACTTCGCGGCCCAGGGCGCGGCTGCCGCGCGGCTTTGTCGACCGTTCACCCGGCGACATCCGCGCTACCGACCGCATGATGGCGTCGATACGCGAGGTGTTCGAGCGCTACGGCTTCGATCCCATCGAGACGCCGGCCTTTGAATACACCGACGCGTTGGGAAAATTCCTCCCCGACCAGGATCGCCCGGGCGAGGGCGTCTTTTCGCTGCAGGACGACGACGAGAAGTGGATGAGTTTACGCTATGACCTGACGGCGCCGCTCGCCCGCCACGTCGCCGAGAACCTGCAGAATCTCGTCATGCCCTACCGCACCTATCGCGCCGGCTACGTTTTCAGGAACGAAAAGCCGGGCCCCGGGCGCTTTCGCCAGTTCATGCAGTTCGACGCCGACACCGTAGGCGCCCCGGGCGTCACCGCCGACGCCGAGATGTGCATGATGATGGCCGATACGATGGAGGCGCTCGGCATCGCGCGCGGCGACTATGTGGTGAGAGTCAACAACCGCAAGGTGCTCGACGGCGTAATGGAGGCCATCGGCGTTACCGACGACCGCCAGAAACTCGCCGTCCTCCGCGCCATCGACAAGCTCGACAAGTTTGGCCCCGAAGGCGTGAAGCTGCTGCTTGGTGAGGGCAGGAAGGACGAAAGTGGCGACTTCACCAAGGGCGCAGGACTGTCTCATAAACAGATTGCATCCTTTGATGAATTTCTTATCAACACGCAAATAACGGGTCACGACATTGACCCGAAATCATCTCTTTACGTACGAGATGATGAATTTATAAACGATAGAGGATGGACTTACCCGAACATCAATACAATCGTTGGATTATATCCAATGCTCGAGTCCTCGGCAATTGGGCAACAGGCCTTAGTCGAACTCGAGGAAATGTTCAAAATATTGCCGCTTTCCGGCTACGGTTCGAAGCGAATACGAGTCGACCGCTCCGTCGTCCGCGGCCTCGAATACTACACCGGCCCCGTCTACGAGTGCGAACTGACCTTCCCCGTCACCAACGAGAAGGGCGAAACGGTGCAGTTCGGCGCCGTCGCCGGCGGCGGGCGCTATGACGGGCTGGTCGAACGCTTCACCGGCCAGAAGGTGCCGGCCACCGGCTTTTCCATCGGCGTGTCACGCCTCGCCACCGCCCTGAAAAATCTCGGCAAGCTCGGCGCCGATACCGTGCCGGCGCCGGTCCTTGTCTGCATCATGGACCGCGATGCCGAAAACCTTGGGCGCTACCAGAAGATGGTCCAGACCCTGCGCGATGCCGGCATCCGCGCCGAACTCTATCAGGGCAACCCCAAGAATTTCGGCAACCAGCTCAAATACGCCGACCGTCGCGGCTGCCCGCTCGCCATCATTCAGGGGGCTGACGAACGTGAGCGCGGCGAAGTGCAGATCAAGGATCTGGCGCTTGGCGCCCGCATGGCCCAGACCATCGACAGCCGCGAGGAGTGGACCGAAGCCCGCGCCGCCCAGTTCACGGTCGCCGAAGCCGACCTGGTGGACGCCGTGCGCAAGGCACTGGCGGAAGGCTGAACCCATGGCCGGCAAGTCTTCGCTCGAGCGCGCCGGCCTCGCCGCCCTCAACCAGCGCATCCTGCCGGGGTTCGTGGCAGCCGGCTACGATCACATCGAGCCCGACATCCTGCAACCGGCCGATATCTTCCTCGACCGCTCGGGCGAGGACATCCGTTCGCGCACCTACGTCTTCACCGATCCCGCCGGCCATGAACTGTGCCTCAGGCCCGACCTCACGGTGCCCGCCTGCCGCTATCACCTGAGCCACGCCGCCGACCCAACGGCCGAGACCCGTTACTGCTATGCCGGCAAGGCGTTCCGGTTCCCGCCCGGCGGCGGAGACGCCCTGCATCCATCCGAGTTCGAGCAGGTGGGAATTGAACTATTCGGGGGGGAGGATGCGCAAATTTCCGATGCCGAGGTGTTGCATCTGACGCTTCAGGCCATGCGCGCCGCCGGTCTTGAAACCTTTCGCGTGACCATCGGCGATCTCGGCCTTTTTCACGCCCTGCTGGCCTCGCTCCCCATGCCCGAGCGCTGGCGGCGGCGGCTGGAGCGCCAGTTCTGGCGGCCGCGCGCCTTTCGCAATCTCATCGAGGAACTGACCGGCTCCCGCCCCCGTCCGCGCACCTCCATCTCGCCCCTCATCGACCGGCTGGTTGAGGAAAAAGCAAGCGATATCAACGCTTTCGTTGCCCATGAACTGGAGACCGAAGGACTGGAGCCGGTGGCCGGCCGCTGCATCGCCGACATCGCCGAACGCCTCGCCGAAAAGGCCGCCGACCGCCGCGAAACACCGCTCGGCAAGAAGGAGAGCCGCGCCATCGACGACTATCTGGCCATTCGCGGCACCCCCGAAGACGCCGCCGCCACGCTGTCGGCGCTTGCCGGCGAGGTGGGCGGCGACTTTGCCCAAGCCGTTGAGGTCTACCGCCGCCGCAACCTGCTGCTCGCCGAAGCGGGCGTTGCGACAAAGGACCTCGAATTTTCCTCGGTCTTTGGCCGCAGCCTCGAATATTACACCGGCTTTGTCTTCCAGATCGAAGTCGAGGCGGACCATGGTTCGGTGGTCCCGGTGGCCGGCGGCGGGCGCTATGACAGCATGCTGTCGGACATCGGCGCGCCTCAGCCGATCCCGGCGGTGGGCTGCGCCATCCACACCGAGCGGCTGCTGGCCGCCCTGACGGAGGCAAGCGCATGACCGCCCGCCTGGTGGTTGCCATCCCATCGAAGGGCCGCCTCATGCAGCACGCCGAGGCGCTGTTTGCCCGTGCCGGCTTTGCCATTCAGCGCTCCGGCGCCGACCGCGGCTATCGCGGCACCATCGCCGGCGAGGCGGGCATCGACGTGGCGTTTTTATCCGCCGCCGAGATTGCCCAGGCGCTGGCCGACGGCTCGGCCGATCTCGGCATCACCGGCGAGGACCTGCTGCGCGAGACTATGGCCGATGCCGATCAGCGCGCGCCGGTCCTTTTGCGTCTCGGCTTCGGTCCCGCCGACGTGGTGGTGGCGGTGCCGATGGCCTGGCTCGATGTCGCCAGCATGGCCGATCTCGACGATGTCTCGGAGACCTGGTACGCCCGCCACGGCCGCCGCTTGCGCGTCGCCACCAAGTTCACCGGGCTGACGCGGCGCTTCTTTGCGGCGCGCGGCGTCACCGGCTATCGCATTGTCGAAAGCCTCGGGGCAACCGAAGGCGCCCCCGCCGCCGGCACCGCCGAGGTGATCGTCGACATCACCACCACCGGCTCGACGCTGAAGGCCAACCGGCTGAAGATCCTCGACGACGGGGTGATCCTCAAGTCGGAAGCCGTGCTTGCCGTGCGCACCGGCCTCGCTACCCATCCCAAGGTCAAGCGTCTCGGCGAGCGTCTCGAACAGGTCCTGTGAAATTCGGCCCAATCCGGGCGCTATGCGTGCGCGGCAGTGGCATTGCAATTGCAACGTGCGGCTTGCTTCGTTCACCTGTGCCGCTGTGGGACACCCCCGGCAGGCACCCTCGCACGAAGCTGCAATCAGGCTCGGACGGCGACTGCGGTTGCATCCGGTACCCTTGGGATAGCCCCCGACAAGGCTCCGGCCCAGGACCCGCGTGTCGCCTGAAGGAAGATTGCATAGGGAGGGCTCGCCGCGATGGCGGCCCTCCCGGCCTGTCGGGATGTGCGGCCCTATATTCGGCCGCGCCGTTGTGAGGCGGCGATGTGGGCGACGACCGCCGCCATGACCACCACACCGCCGACCAGGGTTCTCTCGCCCGGTACCTCGTTGAAGGCCAGCCACACCCACACCGGGGCAAGCGGCGCATCGAGCGCCCCTATGAGTGCAATCTCCACCGGCGGCAGATGCCGCGAACCCAGCATGAACTGCATGATGCCGAGCGCCGAATTGGTGATGCCGAACATGGCCAGTTCCACCCATTCAAGGTGAGATGGCATCGTCGATGCAGCGAACGGCAGGCACACCAGTGCGCTCAGCACCGCCGACAGACAGGCAGCGGGCAGGGTGGGTATGTGCGGCCGGGCGCGCCCGATCACCATCATCGCGGCCATGGCGCCGGTCATGCCGAAAGCCATGAGGTCGCCGCCGAGGCTTGCCCCGCTTTCACCGCTGCCCGCCATGACAGCCACGCCGAAAAGTGCTGCAAGACTGGCCATGACGGCGCTGAAGGAAGGCGCTTCGCGCAACGCCACCCACCCCAGGCCGGCCGCGACGAACGGGGCCGTGGCATAGATGATGGCCACATGCGCCACCGTGGTCGCGTTGAGTGCCGCGATGAAGCACACCTTGCCTGCGCCCGAGACCGCCGCCAGCAGCCACCCGGCGCGGCCGAGCGCCCCATGAAGGCCGAAAGTCCCCCCTCGCGCCGGCGCAGGGCGATGAAGATGAGCATGGCGCCGGCCCCGAACAGTCCCCGCCATACCAGCATCATCGCCGCGTCGAGATGGATGAGGCGGGTGAAGAACCCGGCGGTGCTCCACGCCATCGCCGAGGCGGTCACCAGCACAATCCCCATGCGATAGCTGCCGCCTGTCTCCATGCCCTCATCCTTTCGCCGCGGGTGACCGGGCGGGCATAGCAGAGGCCTGCTGACAGCATGGTGTCAGGAGTGTTAGGTTCCCGTCGACATGAGCCGGTTTTATCGTCTGTTCGAGATCGTCCAGATCCTGCGCGCCGCGCCGGGCCCGCTGACGGCGGCCGAACTGGCGTCCAGGCTGGAGGTGACGCCACGCACCATCTATCGTGACATGGCAGCGCTGCAGGCAAGAGATGTCCCGATCGCCGGCGAGGCGGGCATCGGCTACGTCATGCGCGGCGGCTTCGATCTGCCGCCGCTCGCCTTCAGCGCCGAGGAGGCTGATGCCATCGCCATCGGCCTGGCGCTGGTGCGGCGTACCGACGATGCCGGGCTGGAGCGCGCCGCGGCCGGCGCGGCGGCCAAGATCGCGGCAGCCTCACCGCGCGCCAATGCCGGCGACCGTCGCCTCTATGCGCCGGCCTGGGACGTCAACATCGCCGATGTGGTGAGCCTTGCCGACCTGCGTGCCGCGATATCTGACGAGCGCAAGCTGCGGCTTGGCTATTGTGACACCGCCGGCCGTTTGACCGAGCGCACCGTCTTGCCCATCGCCCTGGTGTATTACGCCGAGGCCGCGGTGCTGGCTGCCTGGTGCGAGTTGCGTGAAGACTTTCGCCATTTCCGCGCCGATCGCATTGGCGCTTGCGCTGCCCTCGGCGAACGCTTTGCCGGGCAGGGCCGCGCCTTGCGGGCCGAATGGCGCCGCCTGCACGTCATCGAATAGGAAAAGCCGCCCCGGTTGCCCGAGGCGGCTCTTTTTCGTTTCGCTGGTCGGCTGTGGACTTAGAAGTCCATGCCGCCCATGCCGCCCATGCCACCGCCGCCCGGCATGGCCGGGGCACCGGCTTCCTTCTTCGGCCGCTCGGCCACCATGGCTTCGGTGGTGATCAGCAGGGCAGCGACCGAGGCCGCGTCCTGCAGCGCCACGCGCACCACCTTAGTCGGGTCGATGATGCCCTTTTCGACCATGTCGCAGTAGGTCTCGCTCTGGGCAT
>CAZMSA010000038.1:0-23984 GCA_964568825.1 uncultured Rhizobiaceae bacterium
AAGTCCCGGGGTGACGAATTAGGGGGCTGAAGCAGTGAGGCGGATGGCGGTGATGGGGTCGGGCGCCGGTGCCGCGATGTTGCGCAGACTCACGTGAACAGGTCGACCTTTGCGAATTTGGTCACGTCGATGAGACCCACATCGGAGATGCGCAGTTTGGGGATCACCGCCAGGGCCAGCAGCGAATGCTGCATGTAGGCGTTGTTGAGGGTGCAGCCCATTTCCCGCATGGCGGCGGTGAGCAGGGCCGCCTTGGCAGCAACGACCTCGGCGCGTTCATCGGACATCAGCCCGGCAATCGGCATCTCGACCAGCGCCTTGACCTTGCCTTCAGACACCAGCACCACGCCGCCGCCGACCTCGCCCAGCGTGTTGGCCGCAACCGCCATGTCGGTTTTCGAGGTGCCGACCACGATCATGTGGTGGCAGTCGTGGGCAACGGTTGAGGCCAGCGCGCAGGGCTTCGCGTAGCCGAAACCGGAGACAAAGGCGTTGACCACGCCGCCGGTGGCGCGATGGCGCTCCACCAGCGCGATCTGACAGACGTCCTGATCGCTGTCCATGGCCACCAAGCCGTCAACAACCGCCAGATCCTTTTCAAGCGCCCGCGTCGGGGCCTGGTTCTCGATCACCCCGATCACCCGGGCCCTGACACGGTTGGCGGCCTGGGGTGCGGCGATGTCGAAGTCGCTCGCCTGAAGCACCTTGCCCAGTTTCACGGTGTGCTTTGCACTCGCGGGATAATCATAAGGGGCCATGTCGGCTTCCAGCCGGCCCGCAGCGGCGAGCCGCACGCCGCGCGCGTAGACGGCATCAATCTTCAATTCGGCGAGGTTGGAGACGAGGAGGAAGTCGGCGCGCCTGCCGGGGGCGATGGAGCCGAGGTCGCGTTCCAGCCCGAAATGCTGGGCGGTATTGATGGTCGCCATCTGGATCGCCGTTACGGGCTTCAACCCTTGCGCGATGGCATGGCGGACCACGCGGTCCATGTGGCCGTCATGCACGAGGGTGCCGGAATGGCTGTCGTCGGTGCACAAGATAAAGTTGCGCGGATCGAGGCCCTTTTCGGTCACCGCCACGATCTGGGAAGCGACATCGTACCAGGCCGAGCCGAGGCGCAGCATGGCCTTCATGCCCTGGCGGACGCGGGTGATGGCATCTTCAACGCAGGTGCCCTCGTGGTCGTCGGCCGGGCCGCCCGCCACATAGCCGTGGAAGGCCGGTCCGAGATCGCGCGAGGCATAATGGCCGCCCACCGTCTTGCCGGCCCGCATGGTGGCGGCGATCTCGGCGACCATCAGGGGATCATTGCCGGAAACGCCGGGGAAATTCATCACTTCGCCAAGGCCGATGATGTTGGGCCAGCCCATGGCCTCGACCACATCCTTTTCATCGAGGCTCGCGCCGGCGTGTTCGAGGCCGGGTGCGGAGGGAACGCACGACGGCATCTGGACATAGACGTTGATCGGCATCGCCATGGCCTCGTCGTGCATGAGGCGCACGCCCGGCAGCCCCAGGACGTTGGCGATCTCATGCGGGTCGATGAACATCGAGGTGGTGCCGTGGGGAATGACGGCGCGACAGAATTCCGTCACCGTCACCATGCCCGATTCCACGTGCATGTGGGCATCGCACAGGCCCGGTACGATATAGCGGCCGCCGGCATCGACAACTTCGGTTTCATCGCCAATGCAGTGCGAGGCATCGGGGCCGCAATAGGCGAACCGCCCCTCGGCCACGGCTATGTCGCTGGCGGGGATCACCTCGCCGGAATGGACATTCACCCAGCGGGCGTTTCTCACCACCAGATCGGCCGGCGAACGCCCCGTCGCCACGTCCACCAGTCGCGGGGCGACTTCGCTCCAGGTTTTCAGCATGACGTGCGGTCTTTCTTTCTAGTGCGCGAAAATGACGCCACTGGTTTGTGCCCTGAGACGCGGATCGTGCGACTTTACCAACACCGGGCGGCCGTCCAGCACCTCGCGGCAACGCTCCAGCGTCTCCAGTTGCAGCCGCTGCATGGCTTCAGCTGTATAGAAGGTGAGATGCGGCAGCATGATGACGTTGGGGCGCCCGAAAAGACTGCCCATGGCATGGCCCGTCGTGGCCAGCGGTTCATCACCATAGACATCGAGGCCGGCACCGGCGATGGCGCCGCTATCGAGCGCGGCGATAAGGGCGGCCTCGTCCACCAGGCCGCCGCGCGACACGTTGATGAGGAACGCCGAAGGCTTCATGGCGGCAAGCTCAGGCGCGGCGATGAGATGGCGGGTTTCACGGGTAAGCACGCAATGCAGCGAGACGAAGTCGCATTGCCCGAGTATGGCATGGAGATCGTCGCACTTTTCCACCCCGGCGGCCTGCATCCCGGCGGCCGGGACGTGCGGGTCGTAGCCCAGGACGCGGGCACGAAAGCCGGCGCCGGCCATGCGCGCCATGGAACGGCCGATGCGGCCCACGCCCACCAGCCCGACGGTCTTTTCCGCCATGTCGAGGCCGAGCCATGGGCCTTGCGGCCACAACCAGCCCGCGCCCTGCATGGCGCGATCCATGGGGATAAGCTTCTTGGCCAGGGCGATCATCAGGCAGAAGGCGCCCTCGGCGACGGTCTCCTCGGCATATTCGGGGATGTTGACCACCGGAATGCGCCGTTCACGCGCGGCGGCGATGTCGATGGCATCGATGCCGACGCCGTATTTGACGATGCCTTTCAGCTTCCGCGCGGCCGAAATCACAGCGGCGGTGATCGGCGTGTAGCACATGAGGAGAAGGTCGGCATCGCGCACCTGACGCGCCAGTTCAGCCTCATCGATGGCGTCGGCAAGCAGCACCAGTTCGGCGCCGGATTGGCGCAATTCGGCATCGAGCAGCGGACATTCGAGTTCTGCATCGGTGCGGACGATCTTCACCATGGCAGTCTTCCCGGTTCCAATGAGCGCGCCCGAAGGGGGGGATCGTCAATCCGCTGCGTCGGACTGCGGTTTCGGCTTTTCGCCGCGCAACGCCACGTAGATGGCCGGGATAACCAGCACGGTCAACAGCGTCGAGGAGGCAAGACCAAACAACAGCGAGATGGCCAGGCCCTGGAAGATGGGGTCGGCGAGGATGACGGCGGCGCCGATCATCGCCGCCAGCGCGGTGAGCAAAATCGGCTTGAAGCGGATGGAGCCCGCCTCCAGCAGCACGTCGACCAGCGGCCGGCCTGAGTCCTTTGACTGGCGAATGAAGTCGGCAAGCAGGATGGAGTTGCGCACGATGATGCCGGCAAGCGCGATGAAGCCGATCATCGAGGTGGCGGTAAAGGGGGCATGGAACAGCCAGTGCCCCAGCATGATGCCGATGAGGGTCAGCGGGATGGGGGTGAGGATGACCAGCGGCAGCTTGAAGGAGCCGAACTGGGCAACGACGAGGATATAGATGCCGAGCAGCGCCACCATGAAGGCCGCCCCCATGTCGCGGAAGGTCACCCAGGTGACTTCCCATTCACCGTCCCAAAGGAGGACCGGCTTGGCCTCGTCCTCGGGCTGGCCGTGCAGCTTGATGATCGGCTTCGCAAGGGTGCCCCAGTCCATCTTGTCGAGGGCGCGGGAGACCGCAATCATGCCGTAGACAGGGGCCTCATAGGCGCCGGCCAGTTCAGCTGTCACCATTTCAGCGGCGTGGCCGTTGTGGCGGAATATGGGCCACGAGGCGGGCTCGCGGGTCACTTTCACCACATCGCCCAGTTCGACGATGCCGCGCCCGCCGGGCAGCGCGTTGGCGGGCACCGGGGTGGTCAAGGCGCGTTCGTCGACCACCTGTTCGCCCTTCGGCAGGCCCATGCGGATGGCAATCGGCTGGCGGCCCTTGCCGCGATGCGAATAGCCGACGGTGCGGCCGCCATAGAGGGCGGAAAGGGTGTCGTAGACGTCGGCCTGATCGACCTTGTGGAATTCGAGATTTTCCTGGTCGACGGCGATGCGCACCCGTTCGGGACGGGTGCCCCATGAATTGTCGATGTCGACGATAAAGGGCACCGAGGCAAACGCCTGCTGGACCTTGGCGGCGACGGCGCGGCGGGTGGCGGCGTCGGGGCCGTAGACCTCGGCCAGCAGGGTCGCCAGCACCGGCGGTCCGGGCGGCGGCTCCACCACCTTGATGGCGGTGCCGGCGGGGGCATCGAGGCCGGCGAGGCGCTTCCTCAGATCGAGGGCGATCTCGTGGCTGGTGCGCGAGCGCTCGCCCTTGGGTTTGAGGTTGACCATAACATCGCCCATCTGCGGCTCGTTGCGGAGATAATAGTGGCGCACCAGGCCGTTGAAGTTGAAGGGCGCGGCGGTGCCGGCGAAGGTCTGCATGGAGATGGTTTCAGGTATCGCGGCGGCGCGCTCGGCAGCGTCGCGCAGCACCCGGTCGGTCGCTTCCAGCGATGAGCCTTCCGGCAGGTCGACGACCACCTGAAGCGCGGTCTTGTTGTCGAAAGGCAACAGCTTGACGGTGACGTTTTCGGTATAGAGCAGCGCCAGCGAGGCCAGCGTGGCGAGGCCGACGACCAGCAGGAAGGCCCAGGCGCGCGCCCGGCTGGCGAGGATGGGGGCGGCGACCAGCCGGTAGCCGCGCCCCAAGATGCCGCCGGCGCCGTGGGTGGAGGGCTTGTGGGGCCCATGGCTGGAGCGGCCGGCGATCTTCATCATTAGCCACGGGGTGAGCATGACGGCGACGAAGAAGGAAAAGATCATGGCCGCCGATGCATTGGCCGGGATGGGGCTCATGTAGGGTCCCATCAATCCGGAAACGAACAGCATGGGCAAAAGCGCCGCCACCACCGTCAGGGTCGCCACGATGGTCGGGTTGCCGACCTCGGCCACTGCGTCGATAGCGGCCTGCATGCGCGGGCGCTCGTCGCCCATGGCCCAATGGCGGTGGATGTTCTCGATCACCACGATGGCATCGTCCACCAGGATACCGATGGAAAAGATGAGCGCAAAGAGGCTGACGCGGTTGATGGTGTAGCCCATCATCCAGGCGGCAAACAGCGTCAGCAAGATGGTGGTGGGAATGACGACGGCCACAACCGCCGCCTCGCGCAAACCGATCGCCACCGCCACGAGGATGACGATGGAGACGGTGGCAAGGCCCAAATGGAACAACAGTTCGTTGGCCTTGTCGTTGGCGGAACGGCCGTAGTTGCGGGTGATCTTGAGGTTGATGTCGGCGGGGAGGATCTGGCCTCTCACCTCACCCAGGCGGCGCACGATGCGGTCGGCGATGGCGACCGCGTTGGTGCCGGGGCGCTTGGCAATGGCGATGGAGACAGCGGGGGTGCGTTTGAGGCCGCCCGCCGACTTGGCGATGTTGGTGACGATGGTCTCGTTGGGCGAGGTGCGCAGCACGACGGTGGCGACGTCGCGCACATAGACCGGGCGGCCGTCGCGGGCGGTGATCAGGATATTGCCAATCTCATCGGCGCTCTGCAGGGTCTGGCCGCCGACCAGCCCCACCTGCTTGCCGCCAATGCGCACGCCGCCCGCCAGGAACGACTTGTCGGCGCCGGCGATCTTGGCGGCAAGCTGCTGCAAGGTGATGCCGAACAGCGCGAGGCGCTGTGGCTGCGGCTCGACGGTGAACTCTTCGGGCTGCTCGCCGACGATATAGGTGAGGCCGACATCATCGAGCTTCGACATCTCGACCACCAGCTCGCGCGCCATCCTGGTGAGGTCGGCGGGGTTATAGCGGTCGGCCACTTGCGGCTTGGGCGAGAGGGTGACGACGACGATGGCCACGTCGTTGATGCCACGCCCGACGATCAGCGGTTCGGGAATGCCGTAGGGAATGCGGTTGAGATTGGCGCGTATCTTCTCGTGCACCCTGAGGATGGCGGCATCGGAGCTGGTGCCCACCTTGAAGCGGGCGGTAACGATGGTGCCGTCGTCCTTGGTCTGGGAATAGACGTGCTCGACCCCGTCGATCGACTTGATGATGGTTTCCAGCGGCTCGGTGACCAGCTTGACGGCGTCTTCGGCCTTGAGGCCGTCGGCGCGCACATGGATGTCCACCATGGGGACGGAAATCTGCGGCTCTTCCTCGCGCGGCAGCGATACCAGCGCCACCAACCCCAGCGCAAACGCCGCCAGCAGGAAAAGCGGCGTCAACGGCGAGGCGATGAAGCGGCTGGTCAGCCAACCGGCAATGCCGCGTTTCATGGTACGACGACCTTGTCGCCCACCCTCAGGCCGGTAAGCACTTCGGTCATCGGACCCTCAGGCGTGGTGAGGATCTCACCGGGGATGACGCTCACCTCGATCTTTTCGCTGCCCTCAAGGATGGTCACGAAGTCGAGGCCGTGGCGGGTGACGACGGCGGCAGGCGGTACGGCGATGGCCCGGCGGGTGGCGATGGGAAGCGACACCAGAGTGCGTTCGCCGACAAAGAAGCCGCCGAGGCCGGGAACTTCCACATCGGCCATGACACGGCCGTTTTCGATCTCGGGATAGACCGTGACGATGCTTCCCTTGAGGGTAGCGGCCGACTGGCCGGGCACCACGCCGCGCTTGGCCACCATGACCTCGCCACCCTTCTTGATGCCACCGGCGAAACGCTCGGGCAGCGCCAGGCGCAGGAAATAACCGCCGGTCGCCATGTTCGCGACCGTCTCGCCGGGCAAGATGACGGAGCCATCGGCGAGCGGCACCGTGAGGACACGTCCGCTGCCAGGCGCCAGAACGGCGCCTTCCCTTGCCTGCTGCACTACCACGGTGCGATCGGCCTCGACCGCCTTCAACTGGCTGTCGAGAACGTCGGCATTGGTTTGCGCCTGGTCGAGACTGCTCTTGGTGGCAGCGCCTTGCTGAAAGAGTTTCTGGGTGCGTTCGAGGGTGACGCGGGCGTTGTCGAGCTGGGCGCTGGCCGACTTGGTCTGGGCATCGAGCGCATCGAGCTTCAGGGCGAGCTTGGGATCGACGACATTGGCAATGACATCGCCTTCTTGCACCTCATCGCCGACCTTCACCGAAATGCCCTCAACGGTGCCGCCGATGCGGGCGCGCGCGGCCAGGGTGTCACGGGTCTGCACCTCGCCATAGACCGACTTCATCACCGACACGGTGACGGGCGCGACCTGGTAGTCGGCCGCCGTCGCCGTGACAGCCATAAAGGCGGCCGCGAGATAAAGCGACAAGAACATCGCCAATGCCTTGAGCACGCGGGTCCCCCCTCTGGTTCAGACGAACGCGGCCATCAGGCCGCAACGCATCAGTTGAACGCGGTTCCGGGCTTCACGCCCAGCACCTTGAAGATCATTGCCGCCGGGCAGAAGCGGGTGAAAGATGCCTGGATCATGTTGAGCCCGACAAAGGCATTCAGCAGGTACCAGTAAGGCGAGACGAACCAACCCAGCGCCAGCGAAAGCAGTACCATGAAGCCGGCAAAGGCCATAACAGCACGATCGATCGTCATCTTGCAGTTTCCTTTCGGTTGGCCGACAGGTTCATTGGACCATGTCGGGGCAGTAAATCCGTTTCAACGACAACAGCACATCATTGGCCTGTGGATCGGCAATGAAGTAGAAAAGCGTCTGGTTTTCCCGCCGGAAGCCGACCAGACCCTCGCTGCGCATGCGCGCCAGGTGCTGCGACAGCGCCGACGGACTGAGGCTTACCGCCGCCGCCAGCGCCGTCACCGTCATCTCACCCGCCGCCGCCAGCCGGCACAGCGCCAGAATGCGCTTTTCATTGGCAAGCAGCTTGAGCGCGCGGGCGACCGTGCCGGCCTTGGCTTCCAGCGCATCCATGACCTGTTGACGGTTTGACGAGTGCATATCCAATCATCCATATTTTAGGTTTCACTAAATTAGCGATCACTAAAATACATGTCAAGCCCTTCATGTGTCGATTTCCGTCGACGGATTGCGCCGCCCCCGATGCATAGCCTAACAAGGGCGCGGGCAATTTGAGGGAAATCAAGGCATGCGTGAACACTCCATTGCGGCGGTGCCGGGCGACGGCATCGGGACGGAAGTGATCAATGCCGGCATTGAGGTGCTGCAGGCGGTGGCGGCACGCGACGGCGGCTTTCGCCTCAAGGTGGAGACCTTTCCCTGGGGGAGCGATTATTACTTCGAGCACGGCCGCATGATGCCCGAGGACGGGCTTGCCACCCTGAAGAATTTCGATGCCATCTATTTCGGCTCGGCGGGCGATCCGCGGGTTCCCGACCACATCTCGCTGTGGGGCCTGAGACTGGCGATCTGCCAGCCCTTCGACCAGTACGCCAATGTGCGCCCGACCCGCCTTTTGCCGGGCATCGAGGGGCCGTTGCGCGATGTCGGTCCCGGCGACCTCGACTGGGTGATCGTGCGCGAGAACACCGAGGGCGAATATTCAGGCGCCGGCGGGCGGGTGCATCGTGGCCACCCCCACGAGGTGGGGCTCGATGTCGCCGTATTCACCCGCGCCGGGGTGGAACGCATCCAGCGCTTTGCCCTCGAGCTTGCCCGCTCGCGCCCGGCCAAGCACCTGACGCTGGTCACCAAGTCCAACGCCCAGCGCCACGGCATGGTGATGTGGGACGATGTGTTCGAATTGGTGAAGGCGGATTTCCCGGGTGTCAAAACCGACAAGATGCTGGTCGATGCCATGACCACCCGCATGGTCCTCAACCCCAGGTCCATCGACGTGGTGGTGGCGACCAACCTGCATGCCGATGTGTTGAGCGACCTGGCGGCGGCGCTGAGCGGCAGCCTCGGCATTGCCCCCACCGCCAATTTGAACCCCGAGCGGGCGTATCCTTCGATGTTCGAGCCCATCCACGGTTCGGCCTTCGACATCATGGGCAAGGGGATCGCCAACCCGGTGGGCGCCTTTTGGTCGGCCTCGATGATGCTGGAACACCTGGGCGAGCGACAGGCCGCCGCGGGCCTGATGGACGCCATCGAGTGCTATACGGCATCGGGCAAGACCCGACCTCGCGACCTCGGTGGCAATGCCACGACCGATGAGGTGAAGGACGCCATCATCGGCCTGATCGAGGGGCGCAACGCATGACGGCGAAAAGCTGGTCCGACATCACCATCCAGTTCGCCCACCCCGCCTATCGGCTGGCCGAACGCTTTGCGGCGCGCCATACCGGCATGGCGCATTTCCAGAGCCACGACCGGGCCGACCTCAAGGCGCGCATCGGTGAGGCCGACGTCCTGGTCATCTCCGGCTTCTGGGACAATCGCCTGCTGGAAGATGCCGCGAAACTGCGCTTCATCCAGGTGTGCGCGGCGGGCTACGACGCCTTCGATCAGGATGCCCTGAAGGCGCGCGGCATCCGCCTCGCCAATGCCTCGGGCGTCAATGTCAACGCGGTGAGCGAGCACGCCATGGCGCTGGTTCTGGCCTTCACGCGCAAGCTCGGCGAGGCCCGCTACAACCAGAAGAAGGCCTTCTGGCGCGGCATGATTTCCGACATCGCCCGACGCGAGGACGAACTGCCGGGCAAGACCATGCTGATCTATGGCCTCGGCGCCATCGGCACGCGCCTGGCAAGACTGGCGCGCGCCTTCGGCATGCGCGTCATCGGCATCAAGCGCGATGTCGCCCAGGGCAATGACGCCGTGGATGAGCTGCACAAGCCGGAAGCGCTCATGGCGCTGTTGCCGCAGAGCGATTTCGTGGTGCTCACCTGCCCGCTGACGCCTGAAACCCGCGGGCTCATCGGGGCAGCGCAATTCGATGCCATGAAGCCCACGGCGGTGCTGATCAACGTGGCGCGCGGGCCTTGCGTCAATGAAGTCCAACTCATTGAAGCGCTGCATAGGGGTTTGATCGCCGGGGCGGGCATCGACGTGACCGAGAAAGAACCTCTGGATGCCGCATCGCCGTTGTGGGGCATCGACAATGTCTTCCTCACGCCCCACACCGCCGGCGAGACGCAGACTTACGAGGAAAGCGTCCTCGACATTCTTAAGGAGAACCTGAAGCGGCTTGCCGAAGGGCGGAGCGACCTGTTGAAGGGGATCGTCTGACACTGCAATGTCATTGCCGGATTCATCCCGGCAATCCATAACCCCCGCGCTCACCATCCGGGCAAGGCCGGTGGTTATGGATGCCCGCAACAAGTGCGGGCATGACTGGGGAAAGGCCGGGCTCCATATCTCCGCCTAGAAGGCAAAATCGCGGAAGACGCGGGTGATGTCGCCGTGCCAGTCGCCGTGATAGAGCGCCAGCAGATCCTCGGCGTTGGTTTGCCCGGAGGCGACGATCTCATCGAGGGCTTCGAGGAAATGGGCTTCTGAACGGTCGTAGACGCCGAGCCGGTGGCGGGCCTCCAGCCCGTCGCGGGCAATGGCCAGCACATCGCGGGCGACATCGAGCAACGGCCGTCCGGCAATGCTCGCCTTGAGCGCCGTTTTGGGGACGGCATCGCGCATGGCCTGGCGCTCGGCGGCACTCCAGCCCTTGACCAGTTCCCAGGCGGCATCGAGAGCGGCATCGTCATACAGCAGCCCGACCCACAGTCCCGGCAGGGCGCACAGCCGCCGCCACTGGCCAGAATCGGCGCCGCGCATCTCCATGTAGCGCTTCAGACGCACCTCGGGGAAAATGGTGGTCAGATGATCGCCCCAGTCCTGCAAGGTGGGGCGGACGCCGGGAAGCTGCGGCAGCTTGCCTTGCATGAACGCGCGGAAGCTCTCGCCCGACACGTCATGGTAGGTGCCGTCGCGGTAGACGAAATACATCGGCACATCGAGGGCATAGTCGACATAACGGCCAAAGCCGAAGCCCTCCTCGAAGGCAAAAGGCAGCATGCCGGTGCGGTCGGGATCGGTATCGCGCCAGATTTCCGAGCGGAACGACAGATAGCCGTTGGGCTTGCCTTCGGTGAAGGGCGAGGCCGCGAACAGCGCGGTCGCCACCGGCTGCAGGGCCAGCGACACCCGCATCTTCTTCACCATGTCGGCTTCGCTGGAAAAATCGAGGTTCACCTGCACGGTGCACGAGCGCAGCATCATGTCGCGGCCGAGCTTGCCCTTTTTCCCCATGTACTCCCGCATGATGCGGTAGCGGCCCTTGGGCATCACCGGCGTCTCATCACGGGTCCACAGGGGCGAAAACCCGAGGCCCAGAAAGCCGATGCCCAGGCCATCGCCCACTTCGCGCACCTGGGCGAGGTGCTCGTGAACTTCCATGCAGGTCTCGAACACCGTCTTCAGCGGGGCGCCGGAAAGCTCGAACTGGCCGCCCGGTTCCAGCGAGACGGAGCCGCCGGTCTCGGGCTCGACCAGACCGATGATGTTGCCCTTCTCGATGATCGGGGTCCAGCCGAAGCGATGCTGGAGGCCTTCCAGCAGCGCCTTGATGGAACGCTGGCCATCATAAGGCACAGGTTCCAGCGTATCGGTGAGAAAGGCGAATTTTTCGTGCTCGGTGCCGATGCGCCACTGATCGCGCGGCTTGCAGCCGGCCTCCAGGTAGGCAACCAGCTGGTCACGGCTTTCGATGGGTGTGTGCGATTCGCCGGTTTCGGGGGCAGGTCCGCTCACGAGGCTGGTATTCCTTTTGTTGGCATGCCTGATCCGGCCCCCTCTCTAAAGGGGCGAACGCAACGCTGGCAAGCCCAACCTGCGCATGGCGCCCATGCGTCACATGAGAAATTTCGATGCTTGAAATCAGGCCCAGTCGCCCAGCGTCGCCTCAACCAGCGCCATGATGGCCACCGCGGCGGTATCGGCGCGCATGATGCGGGGACCGAGGCTGACCGGCACCACGAACGGCAAGGCCAAAAGGCGGCTGCGCTCCTCAGGCGTAAACCCGCCCTCGGGGCCGACAAGAACCGCCAGCGGGCCGGGCGCCACGGCCTTGAGCACCGCAAGCGGCGAAGCGCCGGCGCTGGCCTCGTCGCAGAAGATGAGGCGGCGACCGGCATCCCAATGATCGAGGATGCGCTGAAGCGGTTCTTCTGCCAACACCTCGGGCACCCACACGAGATTGCACTGCTCGGCGGCCTCGATGGCATTGGCCTGCAAGCGCTCGATCTTCAGCCGTGAGACGATGGTGCGGGCGGTGATCACCGGCCGGAGGCGCCGGGCGCCCATTTCGGTCGCCTTCTGGGCCACATAGTCGAGGCGAGCAGCCTTCAGCGGCGCGAACAGGTAGTCGATGTCGGGCGGGGCGACCGCGGGGGCAAGCTGTTCTGCGCACACCACGGCTGCACCGCGTTTTCCCGCCGAGGCGATGGTAACCAGCCATTCCCCGTCGCGGCCGTTGAACAGCCGCAAGGGATCGCCAGCCTTGAGGCGCATCACGCCATGGACATAGTGGGCCTGATCGCGCCCCAGGGAAACGTCGGCGCCGGTCTCCAGCGGCTGATCCACATACAGGCGGGGGATGCGGGCGAGATTTGGGGTCATGGCGCTACTCCGCCGCTGCATCGGCGTCTGCCTCGTAGCGGCGGGCGAGCTTTTGGGCCTCTGAAGCCATCTGGCGGCGCAACGGCTCGGGGGAGATGATTTCGGCCTCCGTCCCCAGCCAGCGCGCCAGCGGCAGGATGGAGCGCGGATCGACTTCCGGCACCGCCATGATGACACTGCCGTCTGCTTCATCGCTGAAGCGGGCATGGCGGTAGAACCAGTCCTGACGCAGGCGCGCCGCCAGCTCCGGCGTGAGGCGGATACAGGTCACCGAGCGGGCGTCCTGCTCGAACCAGCGGTCGAAGCCGGCGGCCAGCCAGGCGCGGCCGGTAAAGCGCTGGATATCGAATTCGCGATCCGGCCTGAAAGCCATGGTCGAGACAGTTACCTGACGCACCTTGTCGGCCCGCCAGATACGGGTGTCGCCGTGTTCGAGCGAGCGGCCGACGAGATACCAGCGGTCGCGATCATAGAGGATCCCTTGCGGTTCGATCTCGTGCTCGCGCACGGTGCTGCGGTAAGGGTTTTCGTAGACCAGCCGCACCCGGCGGCTGTTGAGGATGCCGGTCAGAAAGCCGTTCACCGCCGGCCCGCCGTCGAGGGGTTCGGAAACCGGCCGCTCCCAATGAAATATGTCCTCAGGTGCTGCCTCCACCGCCACGATGCGGGCACCGTCCTTGAGCAGCGACCGGGCAGCCGAGGGCAGCGATACCAAAAGCTTTTTCTCCGCCGTTTCGAGATCGGCGGCGTAGGGCGTGGCTTTCAGGCCGCGCACCAGCGCCAGCGCAACCAGAAGTGCGGCCGTTTCGGCCCGCGTCAGTCCCACCGGCGGCTGCAGATAGCCTTCCGCCAGCCGGTAGCCGCCCTCGGCACCGCGGGTGCCCTCCACCGGCACGCCGAGCCCCAAAAGCCGGTCGACATCGCGGTAGATGGTGCGTAGCGACACCTCGAAGCGGCGCGCCAACGCGCTGGCCGGGATCACCTTTGAACCCGACAGGGCAAGCACGATGCCAAGGGCTCTTTCGACGGTGTTCATGGCGGCTTTCGCGACGCTTTCGGGCGGTCCTCAAAAAATATTTCAGAGGTCCGAAAATAACCGATTCAATCCTGACACACAGTTGGCAGGAATGGTAGCGCAAATTACGGGTCACTGGAGCACGAATGAAGGAGCAACCCCGATGAACCAGATGACCAGCAACATAGTCAGTTTCAAGTCGAACGAACCCATCTGCGAATGCAATGCCTTGTATGAGAATCGCGATCCCGATCGGCCAGGCCTCATCGCCCGCTTCGCTGCATGGTTTCGCCACTACCTGGCCATGCGGCGCACCCTGAAGGCCCTCGACAGGCTGTCGCCGGAGCAGCTCAAGGATATCGGCTACCGCCGCCTCCCCGACAGCTTCAGCAAATACGAACCGCTGCCCTGATCGGCACTTTGTCGCTCCCCACCCGAACCCCGCGCCCGGCATTTGCCGGGCGCGGCCGTTCGCGCTAACAGTTGCGGCATGAGCGATTCAAGTCCTGCCGGCGGGCGCGTTGCCGATGCCGTCCACCGCCACTGGGCCGACCGGTTTCTGCCGGCCGGGTGGCGGCCCTATGCGCGCCTTGCCCGCATCGAGCGGCCCATCGGCTGGTGGCTGCTTTTGTTACCCGGCTGGTGGGCGATCGCGCTGGCCCGCGGCGCCAACGGCGGCGGCCTGCCCGACCCCAAACTGCTGGCGCTGTTCCTCATCGGGGCCGTCGCCATGCGCGGGGCGGGCTGCACCTACAACGATATCGTCGACCGCGATTTCGATGCCCAGGTGGTGCGCACCCGCTCACGCCCCATCCCTTCGGGGCAGGTGAGCGTCAGGGCTGCGAAGATCTTTCTCATCGCCCAGGCGCTGGTCGGCTTCATCATCCTCGTGCAGTTCAACAGCTTCGCCATCGCCCTGGGTGTTGCCTCGCTTTTAACCATCGCCGTCTACCCCCACATGAAGCGCTATACCTACTGGCCACAGGTGTTCCTGGGGATCGCCTTCAACTGGGGCGCGCTACTGGGATGGGCGGCGGTTGCGGGAAGGCTCGACCCGGCGGCGCTGGTGCTCTATGCCGGCGGCATCTCCTGGACGCTCGCCTACGACACCATCTATGCCCACCAGGACAAGGAGGACGATATCCTGATCGGCGTCAAATCCACCGCCCTGCGCCTCGGCGCTGCCAGCCCGAAATGGCTCGCCGGCTTCTTTGCAATGGCCCTCGTCCTCATCGACGCCGGCGGCTGGCTCAGCGGTGCCGGCATCATTTTCCATACCGCCATGGCGGCAGCGGCGCTGCATGCGGCATGGCAGCTTTCACGCCTCGATATCGATGATCCGGGGCGTTGTCTAAAGCTATTCCGCTCCAACCGCGATTTCGGGCTCATCATCTTTGCCGGCGCCTTCGCGGATGCCTGGCTGAAAGGCATTTCATGACCGGGACGACCCAACTTGTCGACGTGGCGTCGCGCCTCGTGGAGCTGGCGCGCAGCAAGGGCGCCGATGAGGCCGACGCGCTGGTCATCGCCGGCACCGCCATCGACGTCGAGGTCCAGGACGGCCATGCCGACAAGGTCGAACGCGCCGAGGGCAAGGACGTAGGCCTGAGGGTCATCATCAACAAGGCCGAAGCCATCGTCTCGGGCAGCCGTTTCGATGCGGCGAGCCTCGAACGCCTCGCCAAGCGCGCCGTCGAGATGGCCAGGGTGGCGCCGGCGGAAGAAACGGCGGGGCTGGCCGATGCGCGAGCGCTGGCCACGGCGATTCCCGATCTCGACCTCGCCGATAGCGACGAGCCCGATGCGGAAACCCTGATCGACCGGGCGTGCCGGGCCGAGCAGGCGGGTCTGGGCATCGCCGGGGTCTCACGCTCCTCCGGTGCCGGGGCAAGCGCCAGCCGGCGCGCCATCGCGCTGGTTGCCAGCAACGGCTTTGCCGGCAGCTACGAACGCACATCGCGGTCGATCAGCGCCTCCATGGTGGCGGGCGAAGGCACCGGCATGGAGCGCGACTACGACTATTCCGCCGTCGTCCATGACAGCGACCTGGGCGCCCCCGAAGAGATCGGCCAAACGGCCGGTTCGCGGGCCGTGCGTCGCCTCAAACCGCAAAAGGTGAGCACCTGCCGGGTGCCGGTGGTGTTCGAGCAGCGGCTTGCCGGCGGCCTCGTGGGGCATCTGGCGGGCGCCATCAACGGCGCATCCATCGCCCGCGGCACCAGTTTCCTGAAAGATCGCCTCGGCGAGGCGCTGTTTCCCGAAGGCGTGACGGTGATCGACGATCCGTTGCGCCGGCGCGGGCTCGCCTCGCGCCCCTTCGATGCCGAGGGCATCGCCACATCGCCGCGCGCGGTGATCGACAAGGGGGTGCTGAAGACTTGGCTGCTCGACTGCCGCACCGCCCGCAAGCTCGGCCTCGAATCCACCGGGCATGCCTCGCGCGGCCCCTATTCGGCCCCATCGCCCTCAGCCAGCAATCTCTATATGCAGCCGGGCGGGCTAAGCCTCGAAGAGCTCCTCGCGCCCATCAGTCGAGGTTTTTTCGTCACCGAACTGATCGGCATGGGGGTCAATGGGGTGACCGGCGATTACAGCCGCGGGGCCTCCGGCTTCTGGATCGAGAACGGCAAGATCACCTATCCGGTGAGCGAGCTGACGATTGCCTCCAACCTCATCGACATGTACCGGCTGGTCGCGGCCGCCGACGATCTGAAGTTCCGCGGCAGTGTCAACGCGCCCACCATCCGCATCGAGGAGATGACCGTTGCCGGTCGCTAGTGCTCCGGCCACCACGCCGGGCCTCGCCGAAGCGCTGGAGGCCGCGCTCAGGGCGGGCGGTGAGGTGGCACTTCGGCACTTCGGCCACGACCCAAAGCGCTGGATGAAGGCGGACGGCACGCCGGTGAGCGAAGCGGACCTGACGGTCGATCGGCTGCTGCACGAGGCACTTGGCGGCATCGATGCCAGCGCCGGCTGGCTGTCGGAGGAAACCGCCGACGAGGCGGGCCGGCAGACGGGGCCGCGCTGCTGGATCGTCGACCCCATCGACGGCACCTCGTCATTCCTTGCCGGCGGCGACAACTGGAGCATCGTTGCCGCCCTCACCGATCGGGGCCGCCCGGTGCTTGCCGGCATCTATCGACCGGTGACCGATGAGTATTTCGGTGCGGTGCACGGCCACGGCGCTTATCTCAACGCCGATCGGCTCAGCGTCTCGCCGCGCCGCCGCCTCGAAGGCGCCAGGGTGATCACCCACCAAAAAGCGCTCGATCCCAAGCGCTGGCCGACCCCATGGCCGCCGGTCGAGACGGGCATGGTCACATCGCTGGCGCTACGCTTGTGCCTGGTGGCCGAGGCCCGCTTCGATGCCGCCTTCGCCCTGGCGCCCAAGAGCGACTGGGACCTGGCCGCCGGCGATCTCATCGTGCACGAGGCGGGCGGGCGGATGAGCGATCGCGCCGGGCGCACCCTCATCTACAACCGCGACGCCACGCGCCAGCCCGGCTTCGTGGCAGCCGGTCCCGCCCTGCACGGCGAAATCATCGCCCGCACCCGCGTTGTTTGAGCCATTCCTAAAAAAAGCGGAGATATCGACCATGTCCGACAAGACGACCCCGCATCCGGTGAGCGGCCAGCTTCTGCACCTGGTGTTCGGCGGCGAGCTGTCCAACCTCGACAAGGTGGAATTCAAGGATATCTCAAAGCTCGATATCGTCGGCATCTATCCGAGCTATGCCGCGGCCCACAAGGCGTGGGAGAAAAAGGCGCGCGAAACCATGGACATCGCCGAGATGCGCTATTTCATCGTCCACATGCACCGCCTGCTCGATCCCGAAACCGATGTGAAGCACTAGGGCCTGTGGACAGGCCCTAGAGCCTCTTCGGAACCGCCGCAGCAGTCGGATCGAACGCGAAAGGGGCGCGCGAAGCCTGTTCAACGCGCGCGCCGTCCCTGCCGCCTGGCGGCCGATCAGCGCTGCCGGATCACGGCATCGAGCTGGTTGCGGTGTATTGCTTCTTGGGATCGGAATTCTTGCGGACACGCCAGCTGGGCGCCTTGAACGGCGCACCGCTTTCCCACATGGTCGTGATCCGGTCCCCGGTCTGCTTCCAGGTGCCGCGATAGGGCATCTTGTTCCAGACCATTGTCACACTGCCGTCACGATACAGCCTGATGACGCCGGATCCCTTGCCGTGGCGCGGCATCCAGTAGCGGCCATTGCCGCTGAACAACCCAACAGGATCCTTGACGTACATCCCGGCCGTGGCCGCGAGGGGGGTCATGATCAGCAAGGAGAGTGCCGCAGCGCCGGCCAAAGCGAGCTTGTTCATCTTCATGTTCACGTATCCTCGTGGTTGCGAGCATCCGGCCTTTTTTACCCTGGCTCGCAAGGTCTCGCCGGTCGTGCCCTGTTTGCGCGGGAAAATTGCGCCTAGATTTGGTCCAATCTGCGGCAGCCGACGACGCCCAGCCGCAATTGCGACCGCTAGACCAGGAAGTTGAGCATGATGTTATCCGAAAAGTGGCTTCCACTTTTCGGCATCATGCTCTAGCGGTCGAATTTGCCCCGGCACCGCTGCTCAAGTGTCAAAGGCGGCCTTCTGCCTGCAACCGACCGAGCCGATAGCACCGCATTGGATCATCAGCCTTCAGGCCGGCGAGCAGTGCCTTGATGGCGGCACAGTCGGCCTGCATCCGGGTCACCAGTTCATCGACCGTGGCAAAGCGCTGGTCGGGCCGGATGAAGCCCACGAATTCGACTAAAAGCTCGACGCCGTAGAGGTCGCCGGAATAATCCAGCAGATGGACTTCCAGGAAGCGCCGCTCGGTGTCGAAGGTCGGACGCATGCCGACATAGGCGGCGCCATCGAGGCCGGCAGCGGCGCTTTCATCGAGACGCCGAACCCTCACTGCATAGATGCCTTCGCGCGGTTCGCAGCCTTCATCGAGCACGATGTTGGCGGTGGGAAAGCCGATGGTTCGGCCGCGGCGATCGCCCTCCACCACCCGCCCGATGACGCTCCACCAGTAGCCGAGGCTGTCGGCGGCGGCAACGACATCGCCATGCCGCAGGCTCGAGCGAATGGTGGACGAGGAAAACGGCGCCATGCCGTTGCCGTCGGTCACCTGCTCCACCACGGTGACACCGAAATCCCGGCGCCGGCCAAGCTCGGCCAGCAGCGCCGGATTACCCTTGCGGCCGTGGCCGAAGTGAAAGTCGTAGCCGGCCACGATATGGGCGAGGTTGAAGCGCCGCATGAGGATCCCGTCGACGAACCGTTCCGCCTCCAGCGCGGCCAGCGCGCGGGTGAAATGCAGCGGGGCCACGAAGTCGCACCCCAACCCGCCCAGCAGCCGCGCCTTGAGCGGCATCGGCGAGAGGCGAAACACCGGGCTTGCCGGGTTGAAGACGCTGCGCGGATGCGGCTCGAAAGTGATGACCCCAAGCGGGGCGCCGAGATCGCGAGCCTTGTCGCGCGCCAGGTCGACCACCGCCTGGTGACCGCGGTGGACACCATCGAAATTGCCGATGGCCACCACCGGCCGCCGCCAGTTGGGCCCCACGGGCTCGTCATGGGCGATAAGACGCATGGGCGATTGCTTCGGTGGGGCGGCGATCAGGGCACTTCGGGGCCGCGCGACGGCACCATGACCATGGCATCGCCATCCAGCACCACCTGCTCCTCGACCCGGCACGAACATGCCAGCATCACCCGGTTGCGGCGCTCGTCCACCGCCGTCACCTGCACGGCGGTACGCACCTTGTCGCCGATGCGGACCGGCGCGCGGAAGCGCAGGGACTGCGACATGTAGATCGAGCCGTGGCCCGGCAGCCTGGTGCCGATGATGGTCGAAATGAAGCTGGCGGTCAGCATGCCGTGGGCAATGCGCGTCTTGAACGGCGTCCCGGCGGCATACATGTCGTCGAGATGCACGGGGTTGGTGTCGCCGCTCACCTGCGAAAAGGCAACGATATCATCATCGGAGACCTGCCGCTCATGGGTTGCCTCCATGCCGACATCGAGTTCCTCGATGAAGTAACCAGTCTGTATAGACATCGGCAGTCTGCCTCGATTCAGATCTCATCCGTCCACGAAAGGGCGCCAAGAACGCCGGCAAGCCCAACGCCTGGCACCGCCTGGTAAACCGCGGCTGCAATGGATCGCGCGTCGGCGCCTTCCATATCACCGCCATGTATGCCGTTCGATATGAATAGCAGGCCAAGGTTATTTTTTCGTGCTCCTTCGGCATCGGTCGCCAGACCATCGCCGATGGCCAGTATTTCATGGCGCGAAACCGGCCTTCGCAGCACCACTTCGGCCAGCCGCAGGGCCTCGTCGTAGATGGGCGAAAAAGGCTTTCCGGCCATGCGCACGGTGCCGCCCAGCGCCACATAGCGCTCAGCGAGCGCCCCGGCACAAGGAATAAGGCGCGAGCCCTTTTGCACCACCTTGTCGGGATTGGCGCAAATCATCTGCACATCGCGGCGATGCATCCCTGCCAGCACGCCGTCATAATCCTCCGGACGCTCATTTTCGTCATCGATGAGCCCCGAGCACACCACAGCCTCGGCATCGTCGAGGCCAACCCAGTGGATATCGATGCCGTCAAGCAGCGCCAGATCGCGCTCGGGTCCCAGGTGGTGGACGCGTCTTCCCTGCCATTCAGCCACCAGAACCCGCGTCACATCGCCCGAAGACACCACCTGATCGAAGCAGTCCGGCGGCACCTTGAGACATTCCAGTTGGCGGCGCACGGCGCTTGAGGGACGCGGCGCATTGGTGATGAGGATCACGGCGCCGCCTGCCCGGCGGTGGCGGGCCAGACAATCAAGCGCGGCGGGCCAGGCTTTCACGCCGTTGTGGATGACGCCCCAGACATCGCACAGCCAGACCGGATAGCGCGCGCTCAGTGCCCGGGCGCTGGCCAACACTTCATGCAATCGCTCGGGGTGGGCAGTGGCAACGCTCATGCCGGCACTGGCTAGACCGCCGGCGGTGGCGCGTCAAGCGGCAGCGGCGCTGCTATCGACAGCCTCGCCAACATCGGCGCGTACCCGCCTGGGCTGGGCGAAATGCGGGCCGTGACCAAGGCTCGCCGCCAGTTGCAGTCCCGCCATATCCTCGCCATTGCGCACCGGACCGGCCATCACGGTGATCTCGTGGCGATCGGCCTCGGTGGCGAAGGCAGCAAGAACCGGATGCCGGTCGCGTGGCAGCCTCGGCAGCGTCTTCAGGTCAAGGTCAACGAACTGGAAGCCCAATTCCTTGAGGGCGGCGAGGTCGGGGGCTTGCGGCGAGGCATTGCCCAACGAGAATGTCGCCCCCAGTTCGGCCAGCCAAGCCAGTCCTTGCATGCCCTCGCGGCTCAGCCGCGCCAGATCGGCTTGAGTAATCTCGATCACCAGTTTGCCGGCAACATCCTTGTTGCGGCGCATGAATTTCACCAGCCGGCGCAGGAACCGGGCATCGGCGAAGGCTGACGGCGACAACGGACAAAAGACGCCGATTGCCCGGCCGCGCTCGTCAAGATGACGCAGCACGGTGACAACCCGGGCGATGAAGCGGGTTTCGCTGTCCGGCCCGTCAGGGGCGTAGCTGGCGCGGTAATAGGCGGTCTGGCCGCTCGCCAGCCGCACGATCGGCTGCAGGAAGAGCGCCAGATCGTCCTCGGCGCGATTGTCCTCGGCGCGATTGTCCTGGGCAAGCTCGGGGCGTGCAGCGGCAATCTGTACCGCAGCCCGGGCGGGCGACGGCAGCGGTCCCAGCCTTTCCAGCCGCGACGCCAGGGTGGCGAAGGTGCGTTCGAGAGTGGAGATCTGGGTGCTCAGGTGTTGCGCGACGTCCTCGCGGTCCTGGTCGCGGCGCTCATCGAGCGCGTCCATACGTCGCCGCATGGCACGCATCTCGCGATCCCTGTTGACGCTATCGCGTTCCACATCGCGCGTGCTGCGGGACGGAGCATTTTCGCCGGGCAGCCGGAACAAGATGGCCGACAGTTGCACCAGCGCCAGAAGGATGACCGCACCCGCCACCGCCACCTCGGTCTGCTGGCGGGCAACCAGCGACCAGGCGGCAAAGGCCGCCGCCGCCAGGCAGGTTACGACAAGGATGCCGACGAATACTACATGACCGGAACTTCTAGCCGATTGCATGTCCGCCGCTGCCCCCGAATACCACACCACGGCGATCGGCTGCCAAGTCTTGCCCGAACGCCTGAACCCACCGCCCCTATGGCCGACACTATCCAGCATCACCTCTCACTACAACCGTCTTTACCGGGACAATCCCGGATTGCCGCCATCACTTACACAATGCGCCCTGTTATGGTAGAAGGGGCGACAGGTTTTGAAGAGGAGAGTGTCATGCGCATGATATTTGCAGCCGTGTTGCTTGCATCCTCAGCCGGCCTTGCCTTGGCGGGCGATCAGCCGACGACCGTCAACACGGCACTCCCGCAGGCGAACTACCAGCAAAGCGTTCAAACGCCGGCGCCGGCCGACAATGCAACGTTGCAGCAGTCCTTTTACGGGTTCCAGGGCGGCTGCGACCATCACGCAGCAAAGCAGGACACCGCCAAGCTGTTGATGAACTAAGCAGGCGCGACCGCGGCATTTACAACGTCAAGGCGACAGCGGGGCACCAGCCGCCGTCGCCTTGTTGCTATTCGAGCCTCAGGTCCTCCGGCATCACCCTCAGGCGATTTTTTCCACCGAGGCCAGCACCTTGGGCAGGCGGTCGGTGAAGATCTCGTCGATCTGCGCCTCGGAAACGATGAGGGGCGGCGACAGGGCCACGGTGTCGGCGGTGATGCGCAGCATGATGCCGTGGTCGTGGAAGCCGTTTTCCATGGCCTTGTAGGCCCTGAGGCCCGGCTTGCCGGCGACCGGCTTCAGGTCGATGCCGGCCACCAGGCCAATGGTGCGGATATCCTCGATCATCGGGTGGCCTTTCAGCGCCATCGCGGCCTTTGACCACTTGTCTTCCAGCTTGAGGACGCGGTCGAAGAGGCCCTCCTCGCGGTAGGTATCGAGCGTTGCAAGCGCTGCTGCCGCCGCCATCGGATGGCCGGAATAGGTATAGCCATGGAACAGATCGATGGCCTGTTCGCCGCCGGTGGCAAGCATGGTCTCGTAGATATGCTCGCCGGCAATCAGGCCGCCCATGGGAATGGCCCCGTTGGTGACGCCCTTGGCGAAGGTGAGGATGTCAGGGGTAACGCCAAAGCGTTCGGCGGCAAAGCAGTGGCCGAGGCGGCCAAAGGCGGTGATCACCTCATCGAAAATCAACAAGATGCCGTGCTTGGTGCACAATTCGCGCAGGCGCTTGAGATAGCCCTTTGGCGGGGCCAGTACACCGGTCGAACCGGCCATCGGCTCGACGATGACGGCAGCGATGGTGGAGGCATCGTGCAGCGCCACCAGCCGTTCGAGTTCGTCGGCCAGATGCATGCCCCAGGCCGGTTCGCCGGCGCTGTAGGCCTGTTCGGCCCGGTTATAGGTGTGGGAGAGGTGGTCGGTACCGGGCAGCAGCGGCCCGTACCACTTGCGGTTGGCGACCATGCCGCCCACCGAGATGCCGCCGAAACCGACGCCGTGATAGCCGCGCTCGCGCCCGATCATGCGGGTGCGGCTGGCCTCGCCGCGTATGCGGTGATAGGCCAGCGCGATCTTCAGGGCGCTGTCAGCGGCTTCGGAGCCTGAATTGCAGAAGAAGGCGTAGTTGAGGTTGCCCGGCGCCAGCATCGCCAGCCTGGAGGCCAGTTCGAACACTTTTGGATGGCCGAACTGGAAGTTGGGGGCGAAATCGAGCTCGGCGGCCTGGGCCTGGATCGCCTCGACGATGCGGGGGCGGCAATGGCCGGCGTTGGAACACCACAAGCCCGCCGTTGCATCGAGCACCGGGCGGCCCGATACATCGTAGAAATGCATGTCCTTGGCCCGCGAAATCAGCCGTGGCCGTGCCTTGAAGGACTTGTTGGGGGTAAAGGGTATCCAAAAGTTCTCGAGATTGTTGGGGGTCGGTTGCCAGCCCGTCTTCGACAGTTTTTCAGGCTTGTTCATGGGATCGTCTCTCCGTGGATGGATGGCCTACATTAGCAGAGCCGGCGCCGACACGAAACGCGCCAGTTCGGCGCAAACTCTCGGACCAGCTTGGCCGGCCGGGATGAGTGCCGTTCACCATAGGTGGCCATTGCGTCGCAGCTGGTGCATTTTTTGACCGCCACCTCTTGACGCCGCAGAGGCCTAAGACTATCTCAACCGGCAACTGTTGGCACTCGCCTCAAGTGAGTGCCAAGAGGCCGGTAGGTGGGCCCCGGCAACTCGCCCGCCCGCCTTCAGGGTGGACCATTCGGTCATTCAAGAGCAGTCAATGCGAGGAGAAAACGCATGAAATTCCGTCCTCTCCATGATCGCGTCGTTGTACGGCGCGTTGAGGAAGACACCAAGACATCCGGCGGCATCATCATTCCCGATACCGCGCAGGAAAAGCCCATGCAGGGCGAGATCATCGCCGTCGGGCCGGGTGCCCGCGACGAAAGCGGCAAGATCCAGCCGCTCGACGTCAAGGCCGGCGACATCGTGCTGTTCGGCA
>CAZMSA010000039.1:0-23693 GCA_964568825.1 uncultured Rhizobiaceae bacterium
GCTCGCCGGGGGCGCGGCCGGTGAGATAGCGCGAATAGTTCTCGATGCCGGCGCAGGAGCCGGTCGCCATCATCATCTCGATGTCATAGAGGGTGCGCTGCTCGAGGCGCTGGGCCTCGAGGATGCGGCCGGCGGAATTGAATTCGTCGAGGCGCTGGCGCAGGTCGGCCTTGATGCGCTTGACCGCCTGGTCGAGGGTCGGCTTGGGCGTCACGTAATGGGAGTTGGCGTAGACCTTGATGGTCTCAAGCTCGGCCGTCTTCTGGCCGGTGAGCGGATCGAACTCGGAGAGCGAGTCGATCTCGTCGCCGAACAGCGAGATGCGCCAGGCGCGATCCTCCAGATGCGAGGGGAAAAGCTCCACCGTGTCGCCGCGCACCCTGAAGGCGCCGCGCTGAAAAGCCTGGTCGTTGCGGCGGTATTGCAGCGCCACCAGATCGGCGAGCAACTGGCGCTGCGAGATGCGCTCGCCCTTCT
The DNA here is from genome assembly GCA_964568825.1 of uncultured Rhizobiaceae bacterium. Classification (GTDB taxonomy): domain Bacteria; phylum Pseudomonadota; class Alphaproteobacteria; order Rhizobiales; family Aestuariivirgaceae; genus CAVVDT01. Next base: position 478 of record CAZMSA010000039.1, read on the forward strand.
TCAAGGCGAAGGTCATGGCCGAATAGGTTTCGACATCGCCGATGCCGTAGATGCAAGACACCGAGGCCACCACCACCACGTCGTCGCGCTCCAGCAGGGCGCGGGTGGCGGAGTGGCGCATGCGGTCGATCTGCTCGTTGATGGAGGACTCTTTTTCGATATAGGTGTCGGTGCGTGGGACGTAGGCCTCGGGCTGGTAGTAATCGTAATAGGAGACGAAATATTCCACCGCGTTGGCGGGGAAGAACGAGCGGAACTCGCCATAAAGCTGGGCAGCCAGCGTCTTGTTGGGGGCGAGGATGAGGGCCGGGCGCTGGGTCTCGGCGATGATGTGCGCCATGGTGAAGGTCTTGCCCGAGCCGGTGACGCCGAGCAGCACCTGGTCACGCTCGCCGGCCTTCGTTCCGGCCGACAGTTCGGCGATGGCGTGGGGCTGGTCACCCTGCGGGGTGAAGTCGGAGACGATCTTCAGGGTCTGGCCGCCTTCGGATTTTTCCGGGCGTGGCGGGCGGTGCGGCGTGAACACCGGCAGGTCGGGCAGGTCGGGGCGCAGGAAGGCGAGGCCGTCGCGGGGGCCGGATTGCTCGCGCGCCTCCATGAGGGTGCGCCCGGCCATGGGGTCGGGGCGATGCCTCAGGGCTTCGGATTTCGGCCCGTACAGGTCCTCGATCGAAGGGATATCCTCATACCCTTCGAGCTTTTTCTGCGGAGCTTCGCTGAAACCCCCGTCCTGGCGGCTGTGTCCCATGGGCTCCTATATAGGACGCCAGGGCGGGCGGCGGAAGGCGGCATGCTGACAGAGCGTGTCAGTTATGCCGGGGCTTTTCCAGCAAAAGTGCGTGGCACTTTTGCGCCCGGGAAATGCGCCTCAGTTATGCGCGACGATGTAGTCGCGCAGCACGTGGGTCTCCATCTCCATGGTGTCGATGCGGTCCTTGACCACGTCGCCGATGGAGATCAGGCCGACCACGGTGCCGTTTTCCACCACCGGCACGTGGCGGAAGCGGCGCTGGGTCATGGTGCGCATCACCGAGGCGACGCTGTCCTCGGGGGTGCAGGTGACGACGGCGCGGCTCATCAGTTCCGACACCGGCAGGTCGAGCACATCGCCCTTGTGGTCGATGAGGGCGCGCACGATGTCGCGCTCCGACATGATGCCCTCAACGGTCTTGCCGCCATCGGAGGAGACCATGATGGCGGCGATGTTTTCCAGCTTCATGCGCTTGATCGCCACCATCACCGTCGTATGCGGTGGAATGGCGACGACCTTGCGTCCCTTGCCATGCAGGATGTCCTTGACTGACATTGCGCTATTTCTCCTCGCAACTGAATTGAACAGTGGCGGCGGGAAAGCGGCGGAGAGGAGAGCGGGCGGACACGGGGGGAAAACTCCCGCGCCCGGCAGGCAAACCTGGGCGTCGACCCCCAGCGCTGCAGTGCAGTGTAACACAAGGGAAGTGGGATGGCATTAAGCCTTGGTAAGGCAGATTGCCGCTGGGGGAGGTGTGGGTTGCCCGGGTCGCGGCACGCGGGGAGGGCGACGGAATGGACCCCGGGGTCAAGCCCTGGGGGTGACGGGGTTCGGGGGTGGGTGGCCGCGAGTGAGGGGCCTTGACGTGTGGCCCTGGGTCGTCGGGTCAGGCCCGACGATGACACATTCGGAGGGGGGCTCGCATAGTTATGTGCAACAGGTGGCCCGCATCCGGCACAAGCAGGTGCCCACCTCGAGGCTTTTCGGCTTTGGAGTGCTCCTTCGTGGCATGGAAGCGCGTGGTGCTCCTGTAGGCGCGATCAAATCGACAAGCTCACGCCAGGCAATAACCCGCGCCGTGCACTTTCCCTTTCAAACCACCACGTCTATCATCCATAGAGTGTGTCAACCTTTCTCTTACGGAAACGTCAGTCCTGGAGAATACAAATTGATGCAACGTTGGAATAAAGCCCGTTGCCAAGCCAAATCGCTCCTGCTGATTATTAAAATTTATTCATGTTACCGCTAGACAGCACGCGGGTGCCGGCTTTTTACAGCTCTATCGCCGCCACCTTGCTGCGGCAATTTGTTTCAATGCTGCTAATTTCCGTTGATCTCTGGGTAAATTGCTGCCTATCTCTGTAGAAGTTGGGTATAGGGGCAACTTGAAGCTCACAATGATCGTTGGGGGAGCATTAATGTCTCGACGGCGGCCATGCCTTTCCTCCGACCACTCGCTGGAGCCTCCATCAACTCACCGCACGCGTGAACGCGCCCGTCTCAGGATGGTCGCGATTTTTACGGTGGACTTTGACAGGGAGCAGAAACGATGACGAAAATCAGGTTATCACGCCGCGCATTCAACGTCGCCGCCCTGACCGGAGCGACGGCTTTGGCGACAGGCTTCGGCGGCCTGTCGGCGTTTGCAGCGGACAAGGTTGTCAAGATCGGCATTACCGTGCCGCTGACCGGTGCCGATGCCGAGGACGCGACGCTGATCAAGGACGGCGCCATGCTGGCCTTCGAGGAAGCCAACGCCAAGGGCGGCGTGCACGGCTACAAGATCGTGCCGGTGGTGTATGACAACGGCACCGCAACCGCGGGTCAGTATGACCCCGCACAGGCTGCAACCAACACCAAGAAGCTGGTGTCGGATCCGCTCGTGGTCGCAAACGTCGGCCCGGAGATGAGCGGCGATGGCAAGGCGATGTCGCCGATCCTATCCGAAGCCGACATGGCCACGATCACCCCGGCCTCGACCAATCCCGACATCACCAATCCGAAGATGGCCGGCCAGTTCCGACCCAAGGGCAAGGCGGTGTATTTCCGCACCGTGACCACCGATGCCTATCAGGGCCCGGAAATGGCCAATTACTTCAAGGAAAAGCTGCATGTGAAGTCGGTTTTCGTGCTTGACGATTCCGGCGCCTACGGCGTCGGCCTCGCCGATGCCTTCCAGAATCGGGCCAAGAAGATCGGCATCAAGATCGTCGGCCGCGACCAGCTCAACCCCAAGGAGGCCGACTACACGACCGTCCTGACCAAGATCAAGGGCTTGCATCCCGACGCCATCTACTACGGCGGCGTGGCCCAGGCCGGCGTCAAGCTCGCCAAGCAGGCCCACGAGATCGTTCCCAAGATGATCAAGGGCGGCGGCGATGGTATTTCCGGCGGCAGCTTCCTCTCCGGCGCCGGCTTCCCGGCGGTCGAGGGCTGGTATTCCACCAACGCCGGCCCGCACCTGACCGAGAGCCCGAAGGCGGCAAAGTTCGTCAAGGACTTCAAGGCGAAGTTCAACAAGGTGCCCGACGATTATTCGATCACCTCCTACGACGCCGCCCAGGTGATACTGGCCGCGATCGAGAAGGTCGCCAAGAGCGGCAAGAAGATGAACCGCTCGAATATTCGCGACGCCATCCAGAACTCGCATGTGAAGACACTGCAAGGCACCGTCTCGTTCGACAAGAACGGCGATATCAAGGACAGGACCGTCAGCGTCTTCCAGTATCGGCATGACACGAGCCACCCGGCGGACGACCTGACCGCCCAGCTCAAGTACCTGACCGTTGCGCCGCAGGCATGAGCCGCCAGCTCATGCTGCCGCATCGGGAGTGCCAACGATGACCGCCTGGGATGTCTTCCTCCAGCAGGTGATCAACGGGGTGAGCCTGGGCGCGATGTACTCTCTCCTCGCGCTCGGGTTCACCATGGTCTACGGCATCATTGAGCTGATCAACTTTGCCCATTTCAACGTCTTCATGATGGGGTCCTTCTTCGCCCTGTGGGCGTTGCAGGCGATGGGCTTCGTCGGCCAGTCGCATATCCTTTACGGACTGCCGCTGGCCGGCGTTCTCTTGCTGGCGCTGCTGGCCACCATGCTGGGCAGCGGCGTTCTCGGCGTCGCGATCGAGCGCTTTACGCTGAGGCCGCTGCGCGGTGTGCGCGGCACGGCACCGATGATCACCACCATCGGCTTGTCGTTCATCCTCTACAACATCATCCTGCTCGGGGCCGGGGCCGATTCCAAGAACTACGCCAACCCGCTGCCCAATACCGCCTGGATGATCAGCGGCGGCGCCACCTTGCGCCTGCGCGAGGTGCTGTTGTGGGTGGTTTCGCTGCTGCTCATGCTGGGGCTGCACTATTTCGTGCGCTTCACCAAGATGGGCAAGGCCATGCAGGCGACCGCCCAGGACCAGGAAGCTGCCCGCATGGTCGGGATCGATGTCGACAAGGTGGTCGTCATCACCTTCTTCCTCGGTTCCGCGCTTGCCGGCGCGGCCGGCCTGATCTTCGGGCTCTATTACAACTACACCAGCTACATCATCGGCTATCAGGCGGGCTTGCGCGCCTTCACCGCCGCGGTGCTCGGCGGCATCGGCAACATCCCCGGCGCGATGCTCGGCGGGGTCATCATCGGCCTCATAGAATCGCTCGGCGGGCAATACATTGCCGTGCGCTGGACCGACGTCATCATCTTTTCGCTTCTGGTGCTGGTGCTGGTGTTCCGTCCTACGGGCCTGATCGGCCGCGCAGCGCCGACTAGGTCCTAAACGCCTATGCCGGAACCGCACCTCGAACCCTCCGAGACCACGCCGCCGGCAGCGATGATCCGGCTGCATAGCTGGATCCCGGCGATCCGCGACCGCGCCAAGAGCGAGCGCTTCCGCCCGTGGCTCTACGGCCTGATCCTGCTGTTCGCGCTGGCCTTTCCTTATATCGACGGCAACGAGGGCGACATCGATTCGGCCGCCAACGCGCTTGCCTATGCCATGCTGGCGCTGGGGCTCAACATCGTGGTCGGCTTTGCCGGGCTGCTGGATCTCGGCTACGCCGCCTTCTTCGCCATCGGCGCCTACACCTACGGGGCTTTTTCCTCCTATCAGATGCAGCCGGAATGGTCGAGTTTCTGGGTGCCGTTGCAGTGGCTCGGGCTTGTCCAGCACCTGACGCCCGACGGGGGCATCGGCACGGTGCACTTTGCGGTGTCGTTCTGGCTGATGATCCCGGTCTCGGCGCTGGTCGCGGCCTGCTTCGGCGTCGTGTTCGGGGCGCCAACGCTCAGGCTGAAGGGCGACTATCTCGCCATCGTGACCCTCGGCTTCGGCGAGATCGTGCCGATCGTGGCGCGCAACTGGCCCTATGTCACCAACGGCGCCCAGGGCCTCAGCGGGGTGACCACGCCAAAGCTGTTCGGCTACGACTTCAGCGTCCTGTCGACCCCTTACTACTATCTCGGCCTGGTGATGATCGTGTTCCTGATATTCGTCAGTACACGGTTGAAACACTCGCGCATCGGCCGCGCCTGGCTGGCCATACGCGAGGACGAGATCGCAGCCGAGGCCATGGGGGTGAACCGCACCCGGCTGAAGCTCCTCGCCTTTGCCATCGGCGCGAGCTTCGCCGGTTCCACCGGCACCTTCTTCGTGGCCAAGCTGCAGACGGCCTCGCCGGAGATGTTCATGTTCCCGGTATCGGTGATGTTGCTGGTCATGATCGTGCTGGGCGGCATCGGCAGCGTCGCCGGCGTCGTGGTGGGCGCGCTGGTCCTGCAATTGCTGCAATCCTGGTTCCTGCAGGATCTGACCCAGTGGATCCACGCGCTCGGCAATCTGACCGGCATCGTCTTCCTGCAGCAGCTCGACCTGGTGCAGTCGATCGAGCTGATCTTCGGCATCATCCTGGTGTTCATGATGCTGTACCGGCGGCAGGGCATCATCCCCGAGCGCGCCGCGGTGACGGCCCTCAGCTACGATGAGCAGAACGCCATGCCCTCGCGTCGCAGCATCGAAGCGCGGCTGGCGCCGCTCCACCGGCGCACCATCGATCCATCGAAGCCGATCCTGGAGATCAAGGACCTGGCAAAATCCTTCGGCGGCATTCATGCCGTAGCCGGCATCGATCTCAGCGTGATGCCCGGTACCATCGTCGGCATCATCGGACCCAACGGGTCGGGCAAGACGACCTTCTTCAACCTCATCACCGGGCTCACCGATCCCGACCGCGGCAAAATCCTGCTGGAAGGCGAGGACATCACCGGGCTCAAGCCGCATCGGGTGGTGGAGAAGGGCATTGCCCGCACCTTCCAGAACCTCCGGTTGTTCTCCAACATGACGGTCCTGGAAAACGCCCTCGTCGGGACCCACACACGTACCTCGACCGGCGCCATCGGGGCGGTGCTGCGCCTTCCCCGTACACGGCGCGAGGAGACTGCGGCGCGCGACCGCGCACTGGAGATCTTGCGCATTTTCGGCAACCGGCTGATACCGCGCGTGCAGCATCTCGCCCACTCGCTCTCCTATGCCAACCGACGGCGCCTGGAGATCGCCCGGGCGCTGGTATCGGAACCGGTGGTGGTGCTGCTCGATGAACCCACCGCCGGCATGAACCCGACCGAGACGCTGGAGCTCAGCGACCAGATCAGGAGCCTGCGCGATCGCGGGGTGACGGTGTTGATGATCGAGCACAAGCTGGCGGTCGTCAATGAGATCGCCGACAAGGTGGTGGTGCTCGATCACGGCGAGAAGATCGCCGAGGGCACGCCGAAGGAAATTCACTCCAACAAGGAAGTGCTACGTGCATACCTCGGTCGAACAACAGACGCTATTGCAGAGGCGGCCACCGCTTCTTGAGTTCAAGGGTGTCAACACCTACTACGGCGAACTGCACGTCCTGAAGGGCGTCGATTATCGCGTCGGCCAGGGCGAGATCGTCTGCCTGCTCGGCGGCAACGCCTGCGGCAAGTCCACAACCATGAAGACCATCCTTGGCATCGTCACGCCCAAGAGCGGCGAGGTGGTCTATGCGGGCGAGACCATCAACAAGCTGGCGACCGCCGATCGGGTGAAGCGCGGCATCGCCCCGGTGCCGGAAGCGCGCCGGCTGTTCCCGCGCATGACGGTGCTGGAAAACCTCGAGATGGGCGCCTTCACCCGTAACGACACCGCCGAGATCGAGGCCGACAAGGAGCGCGTGTTCGGCCTGTTTCCACGCATCAAGGAACGCTTGAAGCAGGTGGCCGGCACCCTGTCGGGCGGCGAGCAGCAAATGGTTGCCATGGGCCGCGCCTTGATGGCGCGCCCGAAGCTGCTTTGCATGGACGAGCCTTCCATGGGGCTGGCGCCCTCCGTCGTCGAGCAGGTGTTCGACATCATTCAGGAGATCAATCGCCAGGGCACGAGCATTTTCATGGTGGAGCAGAACGCCAACATGGCGCTTTCCATCGCCGACTACGGCTATGTCCTTCAAACCGGCGTGGTGGTGCTGGAGGGATCGGCGCAGAGCCTGCGCGACAACGAAATGGTGCAACAAGCCTATCTCGGCGAGATGAAGGCGCAGTAACGCCGAGCCGGGGACCGTCGCGATCGGCTACATGGCCGACAGCATCGCCAAGCTCCGGGCGACGAGCGACCGGCCGGTCGTCGTCTTGTCATTCGGGGATCCGCGGTTGTCCGAACGGGTCACTCACAGGCTGAACGGCCAGCCGTCGAGCCGCCGTCGATCTGGAAAGCTGCCCCGGTGACAAAACGCGCATCGTCGGAGGCCAGATAGAGGATGGCCGTGGCGATATCGCGGGGCGCTGCGATGCGCTTCAGCGGCGCGTAATTGATAAGCGCCTGCTCGGCAGCGGCCGGGTCATCTGCCTGCTCAATACCGTCGCGCCGAACCATGTCGGTGTCGACATAGCCGGGGCAGACACAATTGACACGCACATCCGGTGCAAGCTCGAGCGCCATCGCCCGGGTCATGTTGACGACACCGCCCTTCGACGCGCAATAGACGGTCAGGCCGAGTTCGCCGATCAAGCCGGCGTCAGATGCCAGGTTGACGATGTTGCCCTTGCTGGTGCGTAACGCCGGCAGTGCTGCACGGATGCAGAAGAAGGTCCCCTTGAGGTTGATGTCGAGCATCTCATCCCAGGCCGCTTCGTCGAAATCCTCGATCCGCCCCTCCTTGCCGATACCGGCACTGTTGACCAGCACATCGAGCCCATCGAGACCTTGAACAGCCGCGCTCACGATGGCCGAACAACCCGCCGCCGTCGCAATATCACCCGGCACAGCCAAGAGGCGCTCGCGATTGCCAAGCGCCCCGATTGCAGTAGCGGTCGAGCCTGCCGTCCGCCCGTTTACAGCGATCCGCGCGCCAGCCTCCAGAAACGCTTCGACGGTGGCTCGGCCTATGCCTCGCGTGCCCCCCGTGACGAGCACGCGCTTGCCTGCGAAATCGATTTGCATCACCGTCTCCCTTCAACGCCTTTGAGACTATTGTACGGCGTCTTTCGGCGCCGGGGAAAGCCACGGATTGCCCTCGTCTCCAAGCGGTTGAGCCCACCCGCACGGTTTGAAGATCGGCGCTCGATCGCGCCCCCGGCCAATGTCCGCCGGTCAAGTCGGCTGGTTCGCGATCCCAAGCCGGCAGCAGGAGATTTCGGCGTGGCTTCAGGAATATACGGCAAACGGTGTTCCCAGCCGCTGTGCGAGAGGCTCCACGCCGAGACCGGGTAGCGCGGGGGCGGAGAAACAGCCACCGACGTTGCGAGCGCCTTGGCCCGGCGCGGGATCGAGGCTGATCATCTCCTGGCAACTCCACACCCCCAGACAGGACGAGGCGGGTATGGTCTGCGCCATATGGGCCACGGCGGTATCGGAGAGGACGGTGCCGCCTGAATCCATGATCATCATGGTGATGCCATGGGCGAGGCAAAAGTCGCGCATCCGCCGCGCCTTGGTCAGCCCGCCCACCCGGTTGAGCTTGATGTTGACGATCTCGGCAATGCCTTCGCGCTGGATGCGCGAGAGGTCGTTCTGGGTAACGAGCGCCTCATCCACGCAGATGGGATGGCGAGTGGCACGGCGCACCTGGGCGATTTCGTCTAGTGTCTCGTAGGGCTGCTCGAACCAGGACTGCACGTCGGCGACCGCGTTCATCACGGTGATGGCCTCGCGCGGCAGCCAGGCGCGGTTGACGTCGTAGAACAGGATCTCGCCGGCTTGCTGATGGGCATTGAGATGGCGTATCCGCTCGATATCGAGCCCGATATTCGCCCCGATCTTGCAGGAATGCACGCGATAGCCGAGGCCTCGAAAACGCTCGACCTCGGCCAGCATCTCCTCGGGGGTGCCCGTTGAGACGCTGGAGGCAATCGGCACCGGGTCGGGCTCACGTCCGCCGAGCAGGTCGCATACCGCCATGCCCGCCACCTTGCCGAGGATGTCCCAAAGGGCGATGTCGAGGGCGGCCTTGATGTAGGGATGGCCAGGGAGTGCCACGTCCATCAGCCGGTTGAGGCGGTCGATGGCGCGCGGATCCTGGCCGATGAGGAGGGGCGAGAGTTCTTCCAGTCCGGCCCGGATTCCCTTGCCGAAGGCCGGCAGGTAGGTGACGCCCCACGGGCAGCCTTCGCCCCAGCCATGAATGCCCTCATCGGTATCGATGCGCACGATGGTGGAGTCGAGCACCTCGAATTTCAGCCGTCCGCCCGACAGCCAATAGGGCTTGTGCAAGGGCAGATCGAGCTGCCAGACGCTGATGCGGGTGATTTTCACGGCGTGGGCCTCAGGCGTAGACGGCGACGGGATCACCCAGCACCGCCATATCCGGCTCGATCCCGAGGCCTGGCGCGTCGCTGACATACAGTTTGCCCTCGCGGCTCTCGGGCGCGCCGGTGGCCAGGTGGGTCTCATTGTAGTTGTGGAGGTCGGTGGTATTGAGCAAGGCGTCAGGCGCGGTGGAGATGGCCAGGTGGCCAAGAGCGGCGGTGACGATTTCTCCGCCCCACACATCCTCCACCGTCATCGCGATGCCGTGCGCGGCCAGCAGATCGCGGGCAAAGCGCGATTTGGACAATCCGCCCATCTTGGAGATCTTGATGCAGGCGATGTCGCAGGCATCGTCGGCAAGCGCCTGCGACACGTCCTCCGGCCGCTGCAGGCTTTCATCCAGCTTGAGTATCTGACGCACCCGGCGGCGCACCGAGAGGTTGTCGCTATAAAGGTCGCAAGGCTGCTCGATAATGTAACCAAGATCTTCCGTCGCAAAGGCCACCTTCAGGGCCTCATCGCGGCGCCAGCCGGTATTGGCGTCGCACAAGAAGGTCTCGCCCGCTGTGGCGCCGTCCATGCCGGCACGAATGCGTTCGATGTCTTGAGCAGGATCGCCCCCTACCTTGAGCTGGAACTGGCGATAGCCCTGCTGGCGGGCCTGCACAACGGCGCGGCGCATGTCGTCGGGATCGCCCTGGCTGACCGACCAGTACATGGGTGCCGCCTCCATCTGGCGGCCGCCAAGAAAGGCATGAACCGGGAGCCCCGCCTGCTTGCCGAGAATATCGTGCGCGGCGACATCGATCGCCGACTTTACATAGGGATGGCCGCGCAACTCCCTGTCCATCCTGCGGCTCAACGCGGCGGTCTGGCACGGATCGAGTCCAATCAGATGCGGTGCCAGAACCGACAGGCCGGCCCGCACACCCTCGGCATAGGACGGCAGATAGAAAGGGCCCAGGGGGCAAGTCTCCCCCCACCCGGAAATGTCCGCATCGGTATCCACACGAATCACGGTGCTGTCGGCTGAGAGCACCGTCTTGGCCTTGGCAAAACTGTACCCGCCGGTAATCGGCAGGTTCACGCGGTAGACGCTGATGCGGGTGATTTTCATATTCGGTTCAATCCATGGTGACGACGATGTTGCCGACGTGGCCCTTGGCCATGAAGGCCTCCTGGGCCCGCGCCAGGTCGCGCAACGGGAAGGTCATGGCGAGCAGGGGTTTCAGCAGTCCTTGCTCGATGAGCCTGACGACGCGGGCCATCGTGCCGGGCGGCACGATGGTGGCACCGGTGAACTGCAGGTCCTTGTAGATAAGCTGGCGCAGATCGAAGTCGACCATCGGCCCGGCGATCGCCCCCGAGCTCGAATAGCGCCCGCCCTGGCGCAACGCGCCGAGCATGCCGGCAAACATGCGGCCGCCCACCACGTCCAGCGCCACGTCCACCGGTCCGCCGGCGGCGGCGCGGATGGCGGCATCGAGATCGGCCTCGTTGCGGTCGACGACGGCATGGGCACCGAGCGCCAGCAGGCGGTCGGCCTTGGACTTGGCAGCGATGGCAATGACGCGGGCCCCGCGCAGGCGGCAGGCCTGGATGGCGGTGGTGCCCACCCCAACCGAGGCGCCGGCGATAACGGCAGTCTCGCCGGGCCGCAGGCCGGTGCGGGAAACGAGGTTTTCCGCCGTGGTCGCCACGCACGGGAAAGTGGCCAGCTCGGCATCCGACAGCGTGCTGGTGACGGCAAGGGCATTCTCGGCTCTCACCCTGGTGTAGTCGGCGAAGCCGCCGTCGCATTCCGAGCCGAAATAGCCTGAGGTCCTGGGGTTCATGTAGTCGCCGGGGCCCAGCAGCCACGGGTCGATCATCACCCGCTCGCCGATGCGCCTTTCGTCCACGCCGGCGCCGTCGGCGCCCTGGATGCGCGGGAAGGTGAGCGGCTCGCCAGTCCATGTGGCGGTGGCGGCGTCGGCCTCGATACCCGACTTGCCGGCATTGTCGGTAACCCCGGAGGTCACGTTCTTGGCGTACCAGGCGATGCGGGTGTTGATGTCGGTGTTGTTGAGGCCGCGGGCCCTGACCTTCACCAGCACCTCACCAGGGCCGGGCTTCGGCACCGGCCAGTCCTCGCGGTATTGGAGCTTGTCGAGGCCGCCGTGCCCGGTCAGTACCATGGCGCGCATGGTTTCAGGGATGCGCATCTACTGCCTCCCGCATCCACTGGTGCAGCACCTGGATGGAATGTTCCGAATTGACCCCACATTTCGGATCGATGACCAGCGGGCCCGGCCGGTAACCACGGCTCTTCAGGCCGCGTGCCACGGACTCGACCAGATGGATGTCTTCTTCCACCGTGGTGGCGCGGTCCTGCACGGCCAGCCGCCGCACGACTTCGTTATCCACCCCGGCGATGGAATACCAGCCGCGCCACACCACGACATTATCGGCATCCACCGGCCGCCAGTGATAGGTATTGAGGATGTTGCCGGGATAGACCTGGAAGGAAAAGGCCGGCCACAGGAACCAGGAGGAATAGTCCCCGGCATGGGGGTTTGCCTCGAGGTCGATGGGGTAGGTCATGCGGTCGAGGTTGGCACATTCGGTGGTGTGGCGCAGGCAATGGCCTTGCGGCTGGATGTCGTAGGTCTCCGGCTTGATGACCCCGGTTGCAAAGGTCTTGTGGTTGATGGGGCAGTGGTAGCACTCGGAATAGTTCTCCACCGAGACCTTCCAGTTGCACTTTTCCGGGATATCGACCCATTGCAACGGTTTCAGCTGATCGATGTGGGGAACAAAGGCGCGTAATTCCGCCTCGACGCCGGGAAACCACTCGGCCATGGGGCGGGCCCGGGGATCGAGGTTGACGAAGACGAAGCCGCAGAAGACTTCGACGCTGACCTCGGTGAGGCAGACGTCGGCCTTGTCGAAGCCCGGAACCGCCTTGATGTTGGGGCCGGCGCGCAAGCGTCCGTCGAGTTCGTAGCTCCAGGCATGATAGGGGCACACAACCACCTTGCATGAGCCTGACCCCGAGACCAGTTGGTGGGCGCGGTGCTGGCAGACATTGTAGAAGGCACGCAAGCCTTGATCGCGACCGCGGATTGCAAACAGGCTCTCACCGGCGATCTCGAAGGTGAAATAGTCGCCCGGCTTGTCGACCAAGGAGGCATGGCCCGCGAACTGCCAGGTGCGCGACAGGAGCCCGTCGCACTCGGCGGCAAAGATTGCCGGGTCGGTATAGTAACGCGCTTCCATTGCGCGAGCGGGTATTTGCGGAGCGTTCATTGCCACATCGCCTCTAGGTGGTGAGATCGCGCGCCAGGAGCTGCGAGAATTGCAGCACCGGTTGCTCCCAGGCCGGCGAGAACACTCCGCCGTCATAGCTCGGCGAGGCGCGACCCTTCTGGAGGACTTCGAGCAGGCCGATGTCCTCGCCGTTGAGGTCTCGCCACAGCTTCATCACCCGCTCACGCTCGCCCCGATAGGCCGGGGCGTCAGCCGCCTCGCCCATCAGATAGACGTGGATTTCCTCGCGAGTGCGCGCGGCCGCCAGTGGCATGATGCGGAAAACCACGAACTGGTCGGGCCACAACTCGATGCCGAGATTGGGATAGAGGAGGAACCAGATGCCGCGCGTCTTCAGGTGCTCGGGCATATTCGGATAATGGGGCAGACCTTCTCCCCGACCCTCTTCGGCCTTGGGAAACTGGTAGTGGGTGGAAAAGCACTTGCCCGTCCACCCGCCGGGACGGCGCGTGTCCATGGGTGCGAAGTTCACCAGCGCCGGATGGGCGGCGAAGACGTGATAACTCTCGATGAAGTTTTCCGCCGCGAGCTTCCAGTTGGTTGCGATCTCGAACTCGGCCATGCCGGCATGCCGGCACTGGGAGAGGTTGTAGTCGGCGATGGCATCGGTCATCGGCCTGAGGACGTCGTCCAGCGGCGGTGCTTCGCCTGACAGATCGGCGAAAATCAGATCCTGCCACTGGCCCAGCCTGACCGGTTGCAGGTCAAAGCCCGGATCGGCCGGCATCTGCTGTTCCCTGGGATGCTTGCCATCGAAATAGGGCCGCGCTGCCAGCCGCCCGCTCTGGTCATAGGTCCAGGCGTGATAGGGGCAAACCAGACGGTTGCGCCCGGCGCAGGGCCTGTCGACGAGCATCGCGCCACGATGGCGGCAGGCGTTGTGGAAACCGTTTATCGCCCCGTCCTTGCCACGCCACAGCACCACCGGCAGGCCGGCGACGTCGGCGGGCATGGCATCGCCGGGATTGGGGATCTGATGGGCAAAACCGGCCAGCACCCAGTTGCGGGCGAACACCTGCTGGCGCTCGAGGGCAAGAAAGGCCTCATCGGTATAGGCTGCATTGGGAAAGCCGCGCGCCGCCTCGGCCGGCGCCTCGACACGGTCCAGCAGGTCGGCGGTGAGGGCGCTTGAGGGGGTGGTCGAGAAGGGCTTGTTCATGTGGCAGACCCGGATGGAACGCTGGGGCACTTTCTCACAAAAATGAAAAATTGCAATAGAAATTTCACGTATGTATAATTGCGCTTCACGCTATCTCATGCCAAAGGACCCGGCCGATGCCCGCCTTCGATCATCTCTTCCAACCCATCCAGCTCGGCCCCACTGCCATCGCCAACCGCATATTCAACCCGCCGCATGGCACCACGCTGGGCGCGGGCGGCAAGGTCTCCGACAAGCTCATCGCCTATCACGAGGCGCGCGCCAGAGGTGGCGTCGGCCTGATCATCATCGAGGGCATGACCATCCACCCCAGCCACCACTATCAGGGCGCCTATGTCTATGCCGGCGACGATGGCGTGGTTCCGGGGCTTGCCGCCCTGCGCCGGGCCTGCCGCGCCCATGGCGTTCCGGTGTTCGGCCAGCTCTTCCATGCCGGGCGCGGGGTGCGCACCAGCGCCGACGGGTCGCGACCGCGCACCTATTCGGCCTCCGACATCCCCGACGAACGCTACCGGGTGGTCCCCGTCGCCATGTCCAACGCCATGGTGTGGGAGATCATCGATGCCTATCACCAGGCTGCCAGGCGGCTGGCCGAGGCCGACCTCGACGGGGTCGAGATCCTGGCCAGCATGGGCTACCTCGTCTCGCAGTTCCTCAACCCCTATTCCAACCGCCGCAGCGACGAATTCGGCGGCGGCTTCGAGGCGCGACTGAAGTTGCTGCGCGAGGTTCTCTCGGGCACCCGCCGCATCATCGGGCCGGGCAAGACGCTGGGCGTGCGCGTGTCGCTGTCGGAAATGACAGCCAACGGCATGACGCCTGAGGACATGCTCGCCATCTGCCGGGCCATCGACGCCGACGGCGATGTTGACTATTTCTCGGTGATCTCCGGCTCCTCGGCCAGCCCGGCGGGCTGGATCCATGTGTTTCCCCCCATGGCGGTCGAAGCCGGCTATGTCGCCACGGACGCTCACCGCCTCAAGCAGGCCGTCTCCAGGCCGGTGCTGGTGGCCGGGCGCATCAACCAGCCGCAGATCGCCGAAGCCATCCTCGCCGGTGGCCAGGCTGACATGGTCGGCATGGCTCGTGCGCTGATCGCCGATCCGCAGTTTCCCGCCAAGGCCAGGACCGGGCGGGCTGACGATATCCGCGCCTGCATCGCCTGCAACCAGGCCTGCGTCGGCCACCGCCTGGCGCTTTACGGCATCTCCTGCATCCAGAATCCGGTCACCGGGCGCGAGCTCGAACTGGGCGACCTGAAGCCCGCCAGCCCGGCACGCAGCGTCATGGTGGTGGGCGGCGGACCTGGCGGCATGAAGGCGGCCGCGGTCGCTGCCTCGCGCGGTCACCGCGTCAGCCTCCATGAACGTCACGACCAGCTCGGCGGCCAGGCGATCCTTGCCCAGGCGCTGCCCGGCCGCGCCGAGTTCGGCGGCGTCATCACCAATCTCGTCCGCGAGATGGAGCTGGCAGGTGTCGAGGTGGTGAAGGGCCATGCCGTCGATGTCGCGGCGGTGCGCAAAGCCCGCCCCGACGTGGTGGTCATGGCGACCGGCGCCCGTGCCCGCCTGCCCGAGGCCGAGATCGGCGAGGCTCATGTCGTGGATTCTTGGTCGGTGATCCGCGGCGAGGCCAATGTCGGCGCCCGCGTCGTCATCGCCGACTGGGCCTGCGACTGGTCAGGCCTCGGCCTGGCCGAGATGCTCGCCCGCAACGGCTGCCATGTACGCCTCTTGTCGGGAGGCATCGTGGCGGGTGAATCCATCCAGGGCATCGTGCGCGACCAGTGGATCGGCGAGTTGCACAAGCTGGGGGTGGAGATGATACCTTATGCCCGCTTTTATGGCGCCGATGGCTCAACCGCCTACTTCCAGCACCTGACCGGCGGCGCTCCGATCATCTGCGAGGACGTCGATACCGTGGTCACCTGCTTTGCACCTCAGGCCGAGACGACGCTGATGGAAGGGCTCGGCGATTTCCCCGGCGAGGTCATCGTCATCGGCGATGCCGCAGCGCCGCGCACCGTGGAGGAGGCCGTTCTGGAAGGCTTCACGGCGGCCGCCCGCATTTGAGAGGTGAGATGATGGCCATGACCGAGCCCAGGACGCCCGAACACGATGCCCTCGCCAGCCTCGGCGACGACATCCGCGATCTGCGCAAGGCGCGCAACATGACCCTGCAAGACCTCGCCGACGCGACCGGAAAGTCGATCGGCTTTCTCTCCCAGGTGGAGCGCAATCTCACCAAACCGTCGGTTGCCGCCTTGCAGGACATCTCCGAAGCGCTGGGGGTGCAGATCGGCTTCTTCTTCCAGGCCGACGCGCTCGCCGACAGCAACGAACGCCGGTTCATTGTCAGGAGGGAGAACCGCCGCCGCATCGCCTACTCGGCGCTGTCGAGCACCGACTATCTGGGGCTCGAGGACCATTTGCTTTCGGCCAATCTCAACGGACAGCTCATCCTCGGCATTTCCCGCTACAAGCCCGGCGCCTCGACCGGTGACGACTGTTATCACCATCAAGGCGAGGAGGCCGGTCTGGTGATCGCCGGCACCCTCAGCCTCTCCCTGGGCGAAGAGACCTACGAGTTGAAGGAAGGCGACAGCTTCTCCTTCCCGAGCCACCTACCGCATCGCTATGCCAATGCATCAAGCAGTGAGGACGCGGTAGTTGTATGGTGCAATACGCCCATAACGTTGCGACCCGCACCGGCCGGAACCCTTTGATCGGGGCGACCTTGCAAGGCTGGTCAGCGGGCTTGGCGCGCTTGCAAGCGAAAGTGGAAAGGGGCATCGGGCGACGGTATCCCTTGGCTGCACTAGGCGGTGAGGCCAGCGGAATGGACCCCGTGATCAAGTCACGGGGTGACGGGCTTTGAGTGTTCGGCAAACACTCTTGCGTGTGCCCTGGATTTCGACCCGCGCCGGAATCACGTAAGAAAGGGTGGATGCGAAACGTGCAGGAGGTGGATTGATGGCGGGTGTTCAGGGGCGGGTGGCGCTGGTCACGGGGTGCGGGAGCGATGGCGGGATCGGGTTCGCGACGGCGCGCCTCCTCAGAGCGGCGGGAGCAAAGGTGGCGATTACCTCGACAACGCATCGGATCTTCGAACGGCTCACCGGGCTGGGCAAGGTCGAGGGCGAGACGTTTGCCGCCATCGCCGACCTGACCGATGCGGCGCAGGTGGACCGGCTGGTGAGCGCGGCGGAGGCGGCGCTGGGACCGCTCGATATCGTCGTCAACAATGCCGGCATGGTGCAGACCGGGTTCGACGAGCCGTCGCAGCTTGTGCAGGACATCACCGAAGCCCAGTGGCGGCGCGGCATCGATATCAACCTCACCTCGGTGTTTTTGGTCACGAGACGGGTGGTTCCAGGGATGATCGAGAGGCGCTACGGGCGCATCGTCAACATGTCGTCGGTGACCGGGCCGCTGGTGTCGAACCCCAGGGGCACTATTTATTCCGCCGCCAAGGCCGGCATCCTCGGCATGACGCGGGCGCAGGCCATCGAGGTTGCGGCTGAAGGCGTCACGGTGAACGCCATCGGGCCGGGGTGGATCGCCACAGCCTCATCGCCACCCGAGGAGATCACCGCCGGCAACAATGCGCCCATAGGGCGACCGGGCACGGCCGAAGAGATCGGCCACGTGGCGGTGTTCCTCGCCAGCGAGGAGGCAAGCTATCTGACCGGGCAACTGATCGTCGTCGACGGCGGCAACACCATCCAGGAATACAAAGGGCCAGCGGAGGGATACTATTGACCGCCGGGGGTGATGAGGCCGTTCGCATCCGCGCCATCGCCGGTGCCGACCTGGTGCACGAGCCGGGTGGGTGGGCGTTCGCCGAGCGCCAGCGCGACCGCATCGATGCCCATTGGGCCGGCCTCGTCAAGCGCAATCCGCGCGTGTGGAACGGCGAGATGCTGATGGGCTTCGACCCGGCCATCGTCGACGGGCGGCTCGCCATGCGGATGCGCACCATCGACTATGCCAGCTTCATTGCATGGCGCGACTGGGGCTTTGCCGATCACGCGGCGTGGAACTGCTTCGGCTCGCCGGCGATGGTGTCGAGCGACGGGGCGCTGATCTACGGCATCATGGGCGCCCATACGCTCAATGCCGGGCTTGCCTATCCGCCGTCGGGATCGCTGGAGCCGCGCGACATCGAGGCGGACGGGCGCGTCGATATCGAAGGCTCGATGGCGACCGAAGTGCGCGAGGAAACCGGACTCGATCTGGGCGAGGCCGAGGCCGGGGAGGTGTTGGCCGTCTACGAGGCAAGGCGCCTGTCGATCGCACGGGTTTATCGCTTCCAGCAGCTGGCCGATCGCCTGGTGGCGCGTATCGAAGCCTTCATGGGCAGGCAGGACGAGCCTGAACTGGCGGGGCTGGTGGCGGTCAGGGGGCAAAGCGATCTCCAACGGCCGATGCCGGCCTATGCCCGCGCTCTTGCGCGCCATGTGCTCCACCTTTAACGTCCGAGCACGAGAGTTGACAGTGTCATCCTCGGGCTCGACCCGAGGATCCAGGGGCGGCGGCCTGAAGTCGTGCCGGGCGCTTGTGGATCCGCGTGTCGAGCACGGGGATGACAGTTTTGGGGTGAGGGCGGGGGCAGGGGATGCGGCTCGATTTTCATACGCTCGATGTGTTTACCGACACCCGTTTCGGCGGCAATCCGCTGGCCGTGGTGCTGGATGCCGATGATCTGTCGGGCGAGGCCATGCAGGCGGTGGCGCGCGAGTTCAACCTGTCGGAGACGGTGTTCGTGATGAAGCCGGCCGATGCCGCCAACACGGCGCGTTTACGCATCTTCACCCCAGCGCGCGAGCTGCCGTTCGCCGGCCATCCCACCGTCGGATCAGCGGTGTTGCTGGCGGAACTGGAGCGCAAGCCGGGGTGCGCCTTCGAGACGACCTTGCGGCTGGAGGAAAAGGTCGGTCTGGTCGAGGTGCTGGTGCGGCGGCTGGGGCCGGATGCGCCCTATGCCGAACTGACGGCCGCCAAACTACCCGAAGAAACCGGCAACGCCCCCGATGCGGGAGCCATCGCCGCGGCGCTGTCGCTGACGAAAGACGACATTGGTTTTGCGGCGCATCACCCCCGGCTCTATGCCGCCGGCAACGAGTTCCTTTTCGTGCCGCTTGCCTCGCGCCAGGCACTGGCCAGAGCACGGGTCGATAGCGCCGCGTGGAGCGGGATCGATGGCGTTGGGCGGGTCGGGGCTTATCTCTATTGCGCCGGTCAAGGCGGGGAGGCCGACTATCACGCCCGGCTGTTCGCACCCGGCGACGGCATCGTCGAGGATCCGGCCACCGGTTCGGCGGCCGCCACCATACCCGGCGCACTCAAGGCGGCGGGGGCGCTCGGTGAGGGCGGCAATGCCATCGTCATCGCCCAGGGCGAGGACATGGGGCGCCCCAGCCTCATCCGGCTGTTCGCCGACCTCGAAGACGGGAGAATTCGAAAGGTGCGGGTCGGCGGCCAGGCCGTCCGCGTCAGCCACGGCCAGATGGAGACCGCGCGATGACCATACTGCTGATCACCCACCTCTTACTGATCGCCACCGTGACCGGCATGAGCTTTGCCAATTTCATGAACGTGCGCTTTGCCCACGGCCAGTCGGGCGACGGGGCCATGGCGCTGCAGGGCCTCAGGCGCCTCATGGGGATGTTCGGCGACATGATCATCGCCGGCATCTGGGTCACCGGGCTTTCCCTGGTGTGGATGCGGATGGCGGAAGGCAGGGGCGACTTCAACGCCGCCTTCCACGTCAAGATGGGCCTGGTGGTACTCTTGACCGCCTGCCACCTCATGGCGCGGCGCACCGGCGGGCAGATCGCCAGAACCGGCGACTATGCGGGGCTGCTCGGCAAGCTGGAGTTCTGGCTTGCCGGCATGTGGCTGGCCGCCGCCGTCGCCATCATCATGGCGGTGCTGGCCTTCGGGATGTGAGCGGGGCGGCAACAGCGCACTTGATCGCGGCGGCGGTTTATGGCATGGAACGTCGGCGCGAAGCAGTGGGCCAAGCGGCTCGCCCCTTTAGGATAATGGATCGACGGGACCGATGATCACCGCATCCAGCATTGCAGCAATCCTGCCGAACGGCCTGAAGGCCGGTTCGATCCTGGCGCTTGACCTCACCCTCCTCCTTAGCCGCCCCTAGGCCGCGGCGGTCCGGTTTTGCTGCCGGGCGGTGTGTCTAGGGGATGAACGTGGGAATGACCCGGGCCGGTAACGGCTGGTCAGTAAATTCTGCTATCCTATGAAGACATCAACGAGGAATTCGCCATGAGCACGCCAACCAACCCCAAGCCCGGGGCCGACAAGGACCGGGTACTGATCTTCGACACCACCCTGCGCGACGGTGAGCAATCGCCCGGCGCCACCATGACGCTGGATGAAAAGCTGCAAGTCGCCGACCTGCTGGACGAGATAGGCGTCGACATCATCGAGGCGGGCTTTCCGATTGCCTCGGAAGGCGATTTCGAAGCCGTCACCGAGATCGCCAAGCGGGTGAAGAACGCCACCGTCGCCGGTCTGGCGCGGGCCGGCATGAAGGACGTCGAGAGGGCCGGCGAGGCGGTGAAGAAGGCCAAGCACCCGCGCATCCACACCTTCATCTCCACCAGCCCGGTGCACATGAAGTGGAAGCTCCAGAAGGAGCCGGCCGACGTTCTGGAGATGGTCATCGCCTCGGTCACCCGCGCCCGGGCGCTGGTCGAGGATGTGGAGTGGAGTTGCGAGGACGGCACCCGCACCGAGCACGATTTCCTGTGCCGCTGCGTCGAGGCCGCCATCAAGGCCGGTGCCACCACCATCAACATCCCCGACACCGTCGGCTATACGGTGCCGGATGAGTATTACGCCCTGTTCGACATGGTGCGCCGGCGGGTGCCCAATGCCGACAAGGCGATCTTTTCCACCCATTGCCACAACGACCTCGGCATGGCGGTGGCCAACACGCTGGCAGGCGTCCGGGCGGGCGCCCGCCAGGTCGAATGCACCATCAACGGCATCGGCGAGCGGGCCGGCAACGCGGCGCTGGAAGAAATCGTCATGGCGATCAGGACCCGCAACGACGTGCTGCCCTACACAACCGGCGTCGATCCGGCGCTGTTGGCGCGGGCTTCCAAGCTGGTCTCGGCGGTATCGTCGTTCCCGGTGCAGTACAACAAGGCGATCGTCGGGCGAAACGCCTTTGCGCATGAATCCGGCATCCACCAGGACGGCATGCTGAAGCATACCCAGACCTACGAGATCATGACGCCGGAATCGGTGGGGGCGGGCAAGACCTCGCTGGTCATGGGCAAGCATTCCGGCCGCCATGCCTT
This sequence comes from uncultured Rhizobiaceae bacterium, assembly GCA_964568825.1. Classification (GTDB taxonomy): domain Bacteria; phylum Pseudomonadota; class Alphaproteobacteria; order Rhizobiales; family Aestuariivirgaceae; genus CAVVDT01. The sequence continues at coordinate 21,789 of CAZMSA010000039.1, forward strand.
CAAGTCGAAGCTGGAGGATCTGGGCTACAAGCTGTCGGACAACGCCTTTGAGGATGCGTTCGTGCGCTTCAAGGCGCTGGCGGACCGTAAAAAGCACGTGTTCGACGAGGACCTGGAGGCGCTGGTGGACGAGAATATCGCCACCGCCGAAGACAAGATGAAGGTGGTGGCGCTGACCGTCATCGCCGGCACCATGGGCCCGCAGTCGGCCACCCTGACGCTGGCCATCGATGGCGAGCACAAGACCGTGCAGGCGACCGGCAACGGGCCGGTGGACGCCACCTTCAACGCCATTCACGCCTTGTGGCCGCACACCGCCAAACTGGCGCTCTACCAGGTGCACGCGGTGACCGAGGGGACGGATGCCCAGGCCGAGGTGTCGGTGAGGCTGGAGGATGTCGAGGAGGGCAAGTCGGTCACCGGTCGGGCGGCCGATCCCGATACGCTGGTCGCCTCGGCCAAGGCCTACATGGCGGCGCTCTCGAAGCTGGAGATCAAGAAGCGGCGCGGCCGTCCGGCGCCGCTGGAGGACCTCGACCGCGAGGCGCGCCGCGGCCCGTGAAGGCCTGGCGTTTCAAGGCCTTGAATGAATTGCAGCCGCGGCCGGCCGATTAGCTGGACAGGGGGCGCATCGTTTGTTAGAGATGCGCCGCCTGACCGGGGCCCCAAGCCTCCGACGCGGCATGGGTGTATAGCTCAGATGGTAGAGCAGCTGACTCTTAATCAGCGGGTCCAAGGTTCGAGTCCTTGTACACCCACCAATAATTTCAATGACTTAGGTGAGACGTCCGAGGTGGTGAGATAGCGGGTGAGATGGATTTACCCCTCGACGACCTCCGGTCCGTCGTACCCGAGCTTGCGAGCTTCGGCGTCCGCGCGCTTCCACAACTGGTGATTTGAAGCGTCCGTCCTAGTGATCGTCGGACGGCTCGACGGGTTGTTAAGTCCGCCGCCCGCCGCCCGCCCGCTCGACTGCGCGAACCAATGCGGCGCGGTCTTCGGAGCCTCCTTCAGCCATGCGTCGAGCGCGACGCCGTCTTCGGTGGCAAGTGCGCCATCGTCCGCGAGGACGAAGACGTCACTTGCCGCCCGGATCGCGTCCCGGACCGCCGCCGGGTGCATCCCGAGGCCGGGAGCCTGTTCGGCGATGGCGGCGCGGATAGTCAACGCCTTCAAGTTCGGCGCGGCGTCCGAGAGGCGTTTCTTCAACGGCTCGACCTCGTCCATGAGTGCGGCGAGATCGCCTTCCGCCTTCTTGCGCGCCGCGTCGCTGGCTTTCTTCTCTGTGAGGATCGTGTCGCGGTTCGTCTTCAAACCGGCGGTTTCCTCCTCTATGATCGCAACGACCGTCTCGTGATACTCCGCCGGGATGGCGGAAAGCTTCTCTTTCAAGTCCATAGGATAGCCCTCCTTCGGCTATGCGTGCCTCGCCACCATGGCGAGGCTTTACGCCCAATTGACCGGCAATGTGCCGGTTGCATTCAAATGATCGTCGAAGCCGATGCACGCGTAGGCAAGCGCGAGCGCGAGGTCGTCGGTTCCGAGCCTCTTCCCGCTCATTGTGGTCTGTCCCGACGCCGTCTCGTTCAACTCCATGTTCGTCAACGCCTCGAAGAGGCCTTCGAGGTGCTCCATGCGCGGATCGAACTTGAGCGCGCCCGTCTGTAGGAGCGTCAACACGCGGTTCATGAGGTTGACCTTCGAGAGCCGGATCGTCATCCAGTCGATAGGCTTGAACACGTCCGCGCCGCCTGATGTGGTCGCAACGGCAGTGTGATTGACACCTTCCGCCCGGAGGCTATCCGATACGGCTCGACCGGCGGCGTTCGCGTCGAGTTCGCCACCATCCGGCTCAGAGCGTGTTTGAGAAGGGGATTCCCATCGGCGTGTTTGCGTGATTCATCG
>CAZMSA010000040.1:0-23305 GCA_964568825.1 uncultured Rhizobiaceae bacterium
GTGCCGGCGCTGCTCGAAAGGCTGGGCCAATAGATGGACTGGACCTGGTCGATCAGCTTTGCCCCGCTGTTGCCGATCCCGGCGCTATGGGCGGTGGGCGTGGTGTTGCTGGGGCTGGCGGCGGCCGGTCTGGTGGCGCGCGCCCGTGGCGGTATCCTGCGCCTTTTGACCGCCGCCTTGATCGTCGCCGCCCTCGTCAACCCGGCCATGCGCAAGGAAGAGCGCACGCCCTTGAGCGACATCGCCGTGGCGGTCATCGACCAGAGCCAGAGTCAAGCGATCGGCCCCCGCGCCGCCCAGACCGAAAAGGCCCGCGCCGCCATCGAGCAGCAGGTGCGCGCCCTGCCCAATACCGAATTGCGCGTCGTCACGGTGAAGTCCGGCATTTCCGCCAGCGAGAACGGCACTCGCCTGTTCGCCGCCCTCGCCGGCGCCCTCGCCAATGTCCCGCCGGAGCGCTATGCCGGCGCCATCATGGTCACCGACGGCGAGGTCCACGATGTCCCGGCGAAGGTCTCCGATCTCGACCATGGCGGCCCGTTGCACGCCCTCATCACCGGCAAGCCGGGCGAGCGCGACCGCCGCATCATCGTTGAAAACGCCCCGCGCTATGCCATCGTCGGCCATGACCAGGCGGTGAAGGTGAGGGTCGAGGATGTCGGCGTCGACGATGCCGGGGCGCCCGTCGAGGTCGCCATTGCCGTCGACGGCGGCGCGCCCGAGGCCTACCCGGCCCGCATCGGCCATGCCGTCGAACTGCCGCTGAAGATCACCCACGGCGGCAAGACCCTCATCGAGGTGGCCGTCGGGCCGCTTGCCGACGAGATCACCACCCGCAACAACCGCGCCGTGGTCATCACCGAGGGCATCCGCGATCGCTTGCGCGTGCTGCTGGTGTCGGGCGAACCGCATCCCGGCGAGCGCACCTGGCGCAACCTCCTGAAGGCCGATGCCTCGGTCGATCTGGTGCATTTCACCATCCTGAGGCCGCCGGAAAAGCAGGACGGCACGCCCATCCGCGAGCTTTCCCTCATCGCCTTTCCGACCCGCGAGCTGTTCGTTGAAAAGCTCGACCAGTTCGACCTGATCATCTTCGACCGCTACCAGCGCCGCGGCGTGCTGCCGCTCGCCTACCTGGCCAATATCGCCGATTATGTGAGGAAGGGCGGCGCCGTCCTGGTGGCTGCCGGACCCGATTATGCCACCCCGATGAGCATCTACCGCACACCGCTGGCCGATATCCTCGCCGCCACGCCCACCGGCAATATCACCACCGGGCCGTTCCGCCCGGTTCTCACCCGCGACGGCCGCCGCCATCCGGTGAGCCGCGGCCTCAACGGCGCCGGACCGGTCGACGGCAAGCCCACCTGGGGCCGCTGGTTCCGCCTCATCGACGCCGAGGCCCACGCCGGCGACGTCCTCATGTCGGGGCCCGACAACAAGCCGCTGATGATCCTCGCTCACCAGGGCAAGGGACGCGTTGCCTCGATCCTTTCCGACCAGATCTGGCTGTGGGCGCGCGGCTACGAGGGCGGCGGACCGCAGGCGGAATTGCTGCGCCGCCTCGCCCACTGGCTGATGAAGGAGCCGGAACTGGAAGAAGAGGCCCTGACCGGTGCCCAGCACGGCTCGACGCTCACCATTACCCGCCAGACCATGGCCGACAAGCCGGCGCCCGTCACCGTCACCTCGCCCACCGGCAAGACCCAGGTCGTCGACCTTGCCTCCACCCGGCCGGGCATCTTCACCGCCCGCATTCCCGTCGCCGAGGCCGGCATCTGGCGACTCACCGACGGCACCCTTTCCGCCTTCGCCGCCGTCGGCAGCCCCGACCCGCGCGAGGCGGCCAGCGTGGCGGCCACTGATCGCCTGTTGAAACCCATCGTCGAGGCCTCGGGCGGCGCGGTGCGCTGGTTGAGCGCCGGCAGCAGCGATCCCACCGCCATTTCCATGCCGCGCCTCACCAAGATCGGGGCCGACCGCTCCATGTCGGGGCCGGGCTGGCTGGGCCTCAGGTCGAACGGTGCCTACCGGGTGCGCGCGGTGAGCGAGCTGCCGCTGTTTTCCACCCTCTTGAGTCTGGCTTTGCTTTTGCTCGCCGCCTCGCTCATGTGGTACCGCGAGGGTCGATGAGACTCCGCGAACCGCTTGGGCGGCAGCACCAGCCCCTCGGCATGGTCGAGCGCGCCCGGCTTGAGCTCCAGGTATAGAAAACGCGCCGGATCGACCGGGCCGGGGAGGATGAGCCGCCCCTCGGGCAGCCGCCGAAAGCCGACGCGGGCATAGTATGGCTCATCGCCCACCAGCACGACCAGCCCGTGGCCGTCCGCCCTGGCGAGATCGAGACCATGGTGCATCAGCGCCCGCCCGATGCCCTTGCCCTGCAAGGCCGGTTGAACCGCCAGCGGCCCGAGCAGCAGCGCCGGCGTACCGGCCTCGCCGACACACAGCCGCCAGAAGCTGACGGCGCCGAGCACCTCAGCCCCGTCGCCCACCGCCACGAACGACAGTCCCGGCACCGGGCGCTCGCCCTCGCGCAGCCGATAGGAGGTCTTGGTGCGCCGCTCGAGGCCGAAGACCTCATCCAGCAGATTTTCAATGTTCGGCCGATCGCCGGGCCGTTCCGGCAGGATTTCATGGGAAAGCGATGACATGGGTTTTGATCTTTGCGCAAAAGGCGTGAAACACTGCCCCTTGCGGCCGGCGGAACCCCGAAACCTCAGGAGCGGTTGGCGTGCCGGCCGAAGCCGGCGTTGGTGCCGCCTCGTCGCAAGCTTATGGTGATCGAAACCGCGTTCATTTCTGTCACAGCGTTACCTGAAGTGAGCCAGCGCGGTGCATAGCACCATTCGCCGCAGCGGTCCACACCTTGTTGCCGGGGCAGCGCTACCACGTCTCCTCCACTTCCCGCTCGCCGGCCATCTCCGCAAGCCGCCGCAGTGTGCCACCGGTCACACCTTCGGGCAGCGCATCGCGGGCAAAAAACCCCGCCTCGGCGATCTCCAGCGAGGATGTCCTTGGTTGCTGCTCGAAATCCTCCAGCACATAAAGCGCGATATGGTCGCCGGGAAAGTTCTCCTCGTTGGCATAAAGCGCAAAAAGCCGCAAACCGCCGGTGGCGATGATGCCGGCTTCTTCGGCCACCTCGCGCTGCGCCGCCGCAACAGCGGTCTCGCCGCGTTCGACGCCGCCGCCGGGGAACAGCCAGCCCGGCGCATAGGTATGGCGCACTAAAAGGATGCGCCCCTCGCCGTCGCTGACCGCCACCCTGACGCCCAGCGTCAGGCCGCGCGTCAAGCGAAACCACGAGTGCAGCAGGCGTCGCGAAACTGTGCTAAAGGCGAGGCGTTTCCACATGGCCCCGAATTCTAGCACGAAGTCGATGACCGCCGCCTTACCGCCCCTCAACCCGACCGACATCGACCCCGGCCTCGGGCTCAGACAGCTGCATGACCTGATATACCGCGGCGACATCTTGTGTTGGCGCCAGTCGTTGCCAGTGCGTGCGCTCATCGCCCACACCCGCCGCTCGATCGAGGCCGAGTTTGGCGATATCGACCCGGCGATGAGCCATGCCGCCCTCGATCATGCGAGCCAGGTAGCCCGTTACGCCGACATCCAGCGCCGCTATTCCGCCGCTGCCGAAACCCACCGGCTGTGGCGCGACATCTTCACCGGCCTCGGGTTCAATGCCGCCGAGGTATTCCACGACCGGCTGCATCTGCGCCTCCAGCCCCACCAGAACCCGGATCGCGCCGTCCCCCGCTCGCGCTTTACCTCCACCGTCGCCTTCCACCGCGACACCTGGGGGTCCAACCTTTATGCCCAGGTCAACTGGTGGGCACCGGTATGGCCGATCACCGCCGGGCGCAGCGTGGCCCTCTATCCCGGCCTGTGGGCCCGGCCGCTCGCCAACACCTCGCGCGATTACGACCTTGCCGCCACTATCGAGCGCGGCAGGAAAGAAGGCCGCACAGCGCTCGCCGCCGACGACCTGATCCCCCATCTGAAGCAAGACGTGAGCGGTGAAGAGACTCGTGCTGTGGTCATCGAGCCCGGCGACATGCTGCTGTTTTCCGGCGCCCATGCCCATGCCGGCGTGCCCAACCGCACCGGCCTGACCCGCATTTCGCTGGAAACCCGCACCCTGTGGCTGCCCGACGTCAAGGCCGGACGCAGCGCCCCCAACATCGACGGCGAGGCAGCATGGATGGCGCCGGGCTGGTTTCGCCGCCCGAGCGATGGTGCCCGCCTCTGCGAAGTTCTTGGCGTGGACCATCTTGCGCCCTACGATGGCCATGGCCGCTCGCTAACGGGATAGGGCGGCATCGGCGCTGCCGCCCGTTGAGTTCCCCCGCCACTCGCGCTATTCGAGGCCTCATGCTCAGAATCCTGCGTATCTTCTTCGGGGCCGAGGGCACCCACCCGTTCGCGGTGCTTACCTGCCTGCTGCTGGCCGGAGCTTGCGAGGCGATCGGCCTCGGCATGCTGCTGCCGGTGGTATCGATGCTGGATTCCAACGACGATCCCACCACATCGCCGCTCAACCGCATCGTCGCGACCGTCTTCGGCGCCGTGCATGTGCATCCGAGCCTCGGCATCCTCATCACCGTGGCGATCATAACCTTCACTATCAAGAACCTGTTGACGTTCGCTGCCCTCACCTATGCCGGCGTGGCGGTGGCCAACGTGGCGACGACCTTGAGGACCAGGCTGCTCGGTGCCCTGTTCGATGCTCGCTGGAGCTATTTCGTCGACCGCCGCGTGGGCCGCATCTCCAATGCCATCTCCAACGACTGCACCCGCGCCGGCGATGCCTATTTCCTCGCCGCCCGTTTTGTCGCCTACTCCCTCCAGACGCTGGTCTACATCATCGTCGCCCTGTTCGTGTCGCTCACCCTGGCGCTGGCGGGCATCGTCGTCGGGCTGTTTCTGGTTCTCGTGCTTGGTCAGCTGGTGCGCATCGCCCGGCGCGCCGGCTTTCGCCAGACCGATCGCACGTCCGAACTGGTGGTGCTGGTCTCCGATGCGCTGAACAACATCAAGCCCATCAAGACCATGGACCGGCAGGATCACTTCACCGTCTACTTCGCCTCCAAGATCCGCCGGCTGCGCCGCGCCCTCATCACCCAGGCCATCGCCCGCCAGGGCCAGGCGCAGGGCCAGGAGGTGCTGCAGGTGGCCGCCATCGGCATCGGCATCTATGTCGCCTCGGTGCATTGGCATATCGCACTTTCGGAAATGGTGGTGGCGGGGGTGATCTTCATGCAGATCACCGTGCTTTCCGCCAGGATACAGGGCTTCCTGCAACAGGCGGTACAGGTTGAAAGCGCCTACTGGCGCACCCAGCAACTGACCGATGAACTCACCGCGCATCTCGAGCCCGACCCCGGCAGCCGCCAGCCGACCTTCGAAATGGGCTGCCGTTTCGAACACGTCACCTTCGCCCATGCCGAAGAGCCGGTGGTGAGGGACGTCAGCTTTACCATACCGACCGGCGGGATCACTGTCCTGCGAGGGCCTTCGGGCGCCGGCAAGACCACCCTCATCGATCTGGTCATCGGCCTCAACAAGCCTGACCGCGGGCAGGTACTGATCGACGGAGTGCCGCTCGACGAGCTGTCGCTCAGCGCCTGGAGGCGCATGATCGGCTATGTGCCGCAGGAACTGAGCCTGCTGCACGGCACAGTGCGCGACAATATCGCGCTCGGCGATGAAAGCCTCACCACCGAAGCCATCGAGGCGGCGCTGGGGCGGGGCGGAGCACTGGACTTCGTGCGCTCGCTGCCTCAGGGACTGGACAGCGACGTGGGCGAGATGGGCACCCGCCTGTCGGGCGGCCAGCGCCAGCGTCTCGCCCTTGCCCGCGCCCTGGTCCATCATCCCCGCCTGCTGATCCTCGACGAGGTAACCAGCGCGCTCGATCCCGAGACCGAAGAACAGATCTGCAAGGGTGTGGCGGAACTTGCCGGCACCTATACCATCGTCGCCATCACCCACCGCCCGGCCTGGGCGCAAATCGCCACCCATCTCTACAAGGTCGATGCCGGCAAGGTGACACCGGTGGCGCTGCCCCCCGGCTCGCGCCCTGAACCGGCCACAAAACCACGGCGGCAGACCGCATGACCGCTCAAGCCGCCGCCATAACCGTCCATCCCGTGCGCGACAAGGCGGATTTGCGCGCCTTCCTCGATGTGCCGTTCACGGTTTTCCGCGACGATCCGGCGTGGATCGCGCCGCTTTATCTCGAACGCCGCGACCACCTGAGCCGCAAGTCCAACCCCTTCTTCCGGCACGCCGAGGCCGAACTGTTCGTCGCCTTCAAGGGCAAAGAGCCGGTCGGGCGCATTTCCGCCCAGATCAACCGCCTTCACCTCGACCGCTACGGCGATGCGACCGGCCAGTTCGGCTTTCTCGACGCCATCGACGATGCCGAGGTGTTCGCCGCCCTCACCCGCGCCGCCGGCGACTGGCTGAAGGCCCGCGGCATGACCCGCATGACCGGCCCCATGAGCTTTTCCATCAACGACGAGACCGGCCTCTTGATCGACGGCTTCGACACCCCGCCGCGCGTCATGATGGGCCATGCCCGCCCGTGGTTTGCGACCCGTCTCGATGCCCTCGGCTTTACCAAGGTCAAGGACGTGCTGGCCTATGATTACAATGGCCGCACGCCGCTGCCGCGCGCCATGCAGGCGATGCTCGACAAGGCTTACGCCTCGGGCGATCTCGAGGTCCGCCCACTGTCCAAGAAGAACCTGGCGCGCGATCTTTCCATAATAATCGAAATATTCAACGATGCCTGGAGCGACAACTGGGGTTTCGTGCCCATGACGCCCGAGGAGATCACCGCGCTCGGCAACAATCTCAAGATGCTGGTGGGCGAGGACTATATCTCCATAGCCTCATGGCGGGGCACACCGGCGGCGATGGCCGTCACCCTGCCCGACATCAACCAGTGGGTGAAGGGTCTGAATGGCCGTTTGCTGCCGCTCGGCTGGGTGCAGGTTTTATGGCATCTCCTGGCCCGCCCGCCTGAGGCCGTGCGGATGCCGCTGATGGGCGTCAGGCGCGCCTTCCACGGCCAGCCGCTGGGCGCCACCCTCGCCCTGGCGGCGATCGAGGCGGTGCGAAAGGCGCATCTGGCGCGCGGCACCGAAAAGGCGGAATTGTCGTGGATTCTCGAGGATAACTGGCCCATGCGCCACATGCTGGATGTCCTCGGCGCCAAGCCCTACAAGACCTACCGGGTCTACGAGTTGGCCCTATGAACGCCGCAACCGGCGGCCGCACTCACTGGCATGCCGTGGTGCTGGCCGCCTCGCGCCCCGGCGACAAGCTGACAGCGGCGTTCGGGGTGAGCCACAAGTGCCTGTTGCCGGTGGCCGGCGAGGCGATGCTGACCCGGGTGGTGCGTACCCTCGCCCGCCACCCCAACATCAAGCGCATCGTGGTTGTGATCGAGGAAGGCACCCCGGTGGCCCCGGCGCTGGGCTCGCTGATTGCCCGCATCGAACTCGTCGCGGCCCGCGACAGCGCCGCCGCCTCCACCGCCGCTGCCATCTCAACCGGTGGTTTCGACGGCCCGGTGCTGGTGACCACCGCCGACCATGCCCTGCTCGACAGGGCGATGCTCGATCATTTCCTCAGCTGTTCCGAGGTCGCCGGTGCCGATGTGACCGCCGGTCTTGCCCGCGCCGAGACCATTCTCGGGCGTTACCCTGAAGCCGTGCGGACCTTCTTGCGATTTGGCCGCGACCAGGTGTCGGGCTGCAATCTCTATGCCTTCCTGACGCCACGCGGCCTCGAGGCCATCGCCTTCTGGGAGCAGATCGAATCGAACCGCAAGAACCCGATAAAGCTGGTGTCGGCGTTCGGCCTGACGCCGCTGCTGCGCTATATCACCGGCACCCTCAACCTCGATACCGCCTTCCGCCTCGCGTCCGAACGCATCGGCGTCGTCGCCCGCCCGGTGCTCATGCCCATGGCCGAGGCGGCCATCGACGTCGACAAGCCCGAAGACAAGCGCCTGGTAGAGGAAATTTTCGCCAGAAGATGACCTTCACGCCGCCGACGCGGCATCTAGAGCATGATGCCGTAAAGTGGAAACCACTTTTCGGATAACATCATGCTCAACATATTGGAATCGATCAGCTTTCATGCAATTGGGTGATTCCACCCAAGTGCATGCTGATCTAGCGCCCGGGTAAAGGACGCCACATAGGCCTCCAGTGTCTCGCTCAGGTCGAAGCGGGCGGCATGCGCCTTGAGGCGGGCCTCGTCGCGTGGCCGCGCCATGCGATCGAGAATGCCGCCGGCCAGCCCATCGACGTCGTGGGGATTGACCACAGCCTCGCTCCCCAGCGGATCGAGCACCTCACGAATGCCGGTCGGGCAGCCGTAGGCGGCGACCGGCGCCCCGGCCGCCAGCGCCTCCAGCACCACATTGCTGGCGCCTTCCCACAGCGACGTCAGGGCGAATACCGAGGCATGGGCCATGAAGCGATACGGATTGGCCTCGAAGCCCGGCAGGCGCAGATCATCCGCCAGTCCATGCGAGCGGGCGATGCCCTCCAGTTCGCGCCGCTGGCGCGCCGGGCCGTCGCCGAGGATGACCAGGCGTACCGGCTGGGTGCGGCGCACCCGGGCCACGGCGCGGATGAGGTCGCCGAAATTCTTCTGCCGCGACAACCGGCCCGCCGAGACGATGACCGGCGTGTTGTCCTTGGCGAACCACGGATCGTCGAGCCGGGCGGCGGCCTGGCGCGCCACGGCGGCGACATCGACGCCATTGGCGATGACGCTCACTCGTTTCGGCTCGATGTTGAGGTCGCGCCTCAGGATTCCCGCCAGTTCCTCGCTCACCGCGATAACGCGATCGAAGTCGCGATACTGCAGGCCATTGCCGAAGTCGATGAGGCCAGCCAGCGGGCGCGGCACCGGACGCCCGAGATAGGCCGACAGTGGCGTCTTCAGCGTGGCGTTGCTGGCCCTTGCCCACATCGACACATCCTTGGGTGCCCCGGCCAGGCGATAGGCAAGGCTGGAGGCGGTATGCATGTGGTTGCCCGACGACAGGGCGATGCGCGGCCTGGCTGCGTTCAGGTAGGCAGCGAACGCCTTGAGCGAAAACGCCAGATCGAGGCTCCGCCCCACCACCGCCGTGCCGCGCCAGCCGGCATCCCTGACGGCGATGCCTCCCGGCACCTCGGCACGCAACGACCCGTCGGCGCGCGCTACCCATAATTCCGTCTTGAGGCCCGCCGCATGCGCGGCACCGGCGATGCGCAAGGCATTGCGCACCACGCCGCTGGCTCTCAGGTCATAGCCAAGCACGCTGAGGTCGGGTCGTTTGGATGTCATGAAACCGTTGACCAAGTGTCGAAATGTGGCGCGATCATACCTCCCGGCGGGGAGCGTGGCAAATCCGCAAAGCCGCTCACTCTTGATTCCGGCGCGGCAATGCCGGATCAATGCGCCCGCGTGCCGGGCCGCAAAGGGCTGCCGGCGAGCCAGGACGAGCGCTCATGCCCGAAACACCCCCGCCAGCCGATCGCCGGCCGCCCGCCCTCAAGGCCGCCGCTGACCTCAACCGGGCGCTGTCGCAAGCCCATGTGCGCTATTGCCACTGGAAAAGCAACGACCACCTGGCCGCGGCGCTGGCCGGTGAAACCGACATCGACCTCTACGTCGCCGCCGCCGACCGCCAGGCCTTCGAGGAGGTCATGGCGGCGCAGTCGGTCCTCCAGATCGCCAGCCAGCCCTGGGCTTCCTATCCCGGCGTCGAGGACTGGCTGGCCTTCGATCCGCCATCGGGCGGCTTTTTGCACTTGCACGTCCATTATGCCCTGCTCACCGGCCTGAAGCGGGTGAAGCACCTGCATATCCCGTGGGAGGAAACCCTCCTCGCCAACCTGCGCATCGATGCATCGAGCGGCTGGCCGATCCCGGCGGCCGAGATGGAACTCATCATCTTGTTGGTACGCATCTGGGCGAAGATGCCGCCGCAACGCCGGCTCATCGGCGCCCGCATTCCCCGGCAGATCCTGAAGGAACTGAACTGGCTGCGCCACGACGCCGATGCCGTTCGCCTCGAAGCCCTCATGCACGCGCTTGGCCTTGAGCCCGAGATCGCCGGCGTTGTGGCGCTGCTGACGGCACCGGAACTCACCACCGGCGATGTCATTCCCGTCGCTCGCCGGCTCTGTCGCTGCCTCGCCACGCATCGCCGCATGGGCTGGTGGGCGGCGCTGGGGCTGGCGATCGCCCGCAATGCCCGCATGCTGGCAGCCCAGGGCGGCCGTCTCGTGCATCTGCCGTGGCAGACCGGCAAGACCCTCCCGCGCGGCGGCGCGATCATCGCCGTCATCGGCTCCGACGGCTCCGGCAAGAGCACCCTCTCAAGCGACCTCGTCAAATGGCTGCGCTTCAAGCTAGATGTCTATCCGGCCTACATGGGTTCCGGCGACGGCGGCACGTCGCCGTTCGACTGGCTGCGGCGCACCATCAAGGCGGCCGTCAAGGCGCTACGCCGCTCCCCCAGCGCTCGCCCGCCGCAAAAGCCTGAAGCAACGCCGCAAAGGCACGGGTTTTTCTCGCGTCTGGTGGAACTGCACCAACTCCCCCTGATGCGCCACAAGATCGCGCTGCTGCGCCTGTCACGCCGCCTCACCGCGCGCGGCACCCTCGTCATCGCCGACCGCTATCCGCAAATCGAGGTCAACGGCATCTCCGACGGCCCCAAGCTGCAGGACGGCCGCGGCTTCGCGTGGGCGGCACGCCGCGAGGTGCCCATGTATGAAGAAGCCGCCCGCCTCGGCCCCGACCTGTTGCTCAAGCTGCTGGTCGATCCCGAAACCGCCCACCGGCGCAAGCCGGACCACGACCCCGCCACCATCCAGCGCAAATGCGAAATCATCGCCCACCTCACCTTTCCCGCCTCGGAAGTGGTGGACGTCGATGCCAACCAGCCTTACGAAGACGTCCTGCTGGCCGCCAAACGCGCCATCTGGCACCACCTCGCCACCCCCTGACCCCACCCAACGAACCACACAGCTCTTGCCTCGCCTACCCCTACAACCGTCACCCCGGGGCTTGACCCCGGGGTCCATTCCGCCAGAGCCGCAGCCAGCCGCGAGACCAGCGGAATGGATACCGGGATCAAGTCCCGGTATGACGATGAAGCGTGGGTTGGCAATCACCACCCCACCCCCTCCCAAAGTGTCATCGGCAGGCCCGTGCCTGCCTTCCGGACGTTTTGCGGCTACCTGGTCCCCGCGACCAATCAGGAGGTTTTGTTGCCGCCTTCGGCGTGCTAGAGCATGCTGTGCGAAAAGTGGAAACTACTTTTCGGATAACATCATGCTCAACATTTTGGAATCGATCAGCTTTTATGCAATTGGGTGACTCCACCCAATTGCATGCTGATCTAGACGCACACGCGCGTTGAAGGAGCCCTTGAAGCCATGCCGGATCATGCCGGCGCCCTGTTCGCCGTGACGGGCGCTCATTATACCGCCGCTTCCATCGAGCGGCCGCGCACCGGGCGGCAGCGCACCGGCGATGGCTGACCGGGCCCGCCCCATGACCGCCCCGCGAATGCGCAAGACGCCGGTGATCATCGAACTGGCCGGCCTGCCCGGCGCCGGCAAGTCGAGCCTGTGCGCCGGGCTCGCCGTGCCGCACATCGAGCGCCGCGACATCGCCATGACACGCCTTCAGCCGGGCCGCGATCTGTGGCGCTTTGCAAGTGCCGCCATGCGCCTCTGCTTCACCACCCGGCCGCTGTCGCTCAACCGCCTGGGCCGCGCCGTCGAGATCGTCACCGTTACGCGCCATTACCGCCGCGATGTCCCGCTGCCGGTCGTCATCGACCAGGGCCTGGCACAGAAACTGTGGTCGATGCTGATCGAAACGCAAACCCACTCCGAACCCGCCCTTGCCGCCGCCGTTGCCGCGCTCAGGCCCTTCGCGCCGGACGTGCTGGTGTGGATCGAGGTTCCGCCCGAGGTGACCGCGCAACGCATCGCCGCCCGGCGCGATGGAAAAAGCCGCTTCGATGCCCTCGATCCCGGCGAAATCGCCCACCGCCTCGAGCCCTTGCGCACCCTCTATCAGACGATCCTCGATCTCTTTGCCCGCCGCACCGCCACCCGCATTGTCAGGCTGGACGGCATGGCGCCGCTGGAGGTGAATGCTGAACGCCTTGCCGGGCTGTGCCGCAACTCGGGCGATGACGATATCGCGCACAACACTTGAACCCCGACAGCCGTTGCGCGTAAACAGCCACCGTCTCCCCGGCATCGCGCTTTTTATGGGAATCGCCGCCGCAAGATCGGTATCAATTTAGGTCGGGTCGATCCAGGGTGATAAGCCTGACCGATTCTAGCAAGATAGAGCATGTTTCTATCCAAAGAGTGCTGACACCTTTCGGATCATGCCATAGCCGGAGCCGTTCAATATCGATGTTCACGCTCGCCCACATAACCGATCCGCATCTGGCGCCGTTGCCCGATGTCAGACCGGGCGAGCTGGTGGGCAAGCGCTTCATCGGCTATTGCTCCTGGCGCTTTCGCCGCCGGGCCATTCACCGCCCCGAGGTGCTGGCCGCCGTCATGGCCGACATCGCCGCCCATCGCCCCGATCACATCGCCTTGACCGGCGACCTGGCCAACATCTCGCTGCCCGCCGAATTCGTTCGCGCCCGCGCCTGGCTCGAGGCCCACGGCGACCCCCGCCACATCACCGTGGTGCCGGGCAACCACGACGCCTATGTCGAGGTGCCGTGGGCAGAAGGCCTCGGCCACTGGGCCGATTACATGACCGGCGACATGCGGGTGGCGGACGCCGATACGGCATCGCCGCTGGCCTTTCCCTTCGTGCGCCAGCGCCGCAACGTGGCGCTCATCTGCCTGTCGAGCGCGGTGCCGGTTGCCTGGCACCGGGCATCGGGACGCCTCGGGACACGCCAGATCGAGGCGCTTGCCGGCGTCCTCGCAGATCTCAGGCGCCGAGGCTTCTGTCGCGTGGTGCTCATTCACCACCCGCCGCTGCCCGGCCAGGCCGTCCCCCGCAAGGCGCTGCAGGACGCCGAGGCGCTGAAGGGCGTGCTCGAGAACGAAGGCGCCGAACTGGTGCTGCATGGCCACAACCACATCCACATGCGTACCCTCATGTCGAGCCGTCACGGGCCGGTGCCGGTAATCGGTGCCCCTTCGGCTTCGGCCATCCAGTCAGGTCACAAATCTGCCGCAGCTTGGTATCTTTATCGCATCAGACGTTGGGCCGGCGCCTGGCGGATCGAGGTATCGGTTCGCAGCTGGCATCAATCGACGGGTGCCATGGTGGATGAAGGTGCCTTCCAGCTTGCCGGGTCGGATGTGGATGTCGCGCTCGAGCCGGCGCCGAAGCCGGACGCGGTATCGTGATCGCCCGCGGCATGAACCAGAACCGCAACCGACCCTGACCCATGGCATTCATCACCATCGTCGATCGTTACATTGCCCAGCAGGTCTTGAAACCGCTGCTGACGTCCATGGCCATCGGCCTGCTGGTGTTGCTTTCCGAACGCCTGGTGCGCCTGCTCGATGTCACCCTCGGCAAGAAGAACTCCTTCAGCGTGGTATTCGAGATGCTGGCCTATCTGGTGCCGCATTATCTCGGCCTCGCGGTGCCGGCTGCCATGTTCATGGGGTTGCTGTTCGGCTTCAACAAGCTGTCCAAGGATTCCGAGATCGACGCCTTCATGGCCTCCGGCATCGGCATCGCCCGCCTGTCGCGAGCAGTCGCCGCCCTTGCCGTGTTCTTGTGCCTGATTTCGGTGGGCATGCTCGGCTGGCTGCAGCCCCATACCCGTTATGCCTATCGCACCGTTCTTTTCGCGGTAAGGAATGTCCAGGTTTTCTATCTGGCCGAGGAAGGCGTCTTCATGCAGGCGGGCACGCGCACCTTCATCCTCGACAAGCTGTCGCGCAGCCAGAACTCGTTTGAGCGCATTTTCCTGTTCGACAATCGCGGCGCCAACGGCAGCGAGACGGTGACGGCCCGTAGCGGCTCGCTCATTACGGTCCCCAACGATCCGCGGCCGGTCCTGCGGCTCAACGACGGTCAGCGCCTCAAACTGCCGAAGTGGCCGCAGGTTTCGAGTACCGAAGTGCCGCCAACGCCAGTCGTGGGATCCTTCAAGCTGGTCGATACACCGCTCGGGCGTATCAGCAACAAGGTATTTCGGCCACGCGGCGACGACCAGCGCGAGCTGACCTTGCCGGAACTGATCCAGAACCTTAAGCATCCCCGGAACCGGGTGCCTTATGCCGCTTTGCGCGCCGAACTGCACAAGCGGCTGGTGTCCATCGCCACCGTTTTAATCCTGCCGATGCTGGCCTTGCCCTTCGCGCTCGGCCGCCGCCGCGGTCATCGTGCCTATCGCTTCGGCGTGGCGCTGGCCATTGTCGTCGCCTTCAATGAGGTGATCAATCAGGGCGCACTGATATCCCGCCTCAACGGGGTGTCGCCCTACCTGACCATGTGGCTGCCGTTCGCGCTGCTGCTGACGTTTTCGGGCTGGCGCTACTACAACACCTGTTACCGCCTCAGGCCCGATCGGCTGGAACCCTTCATAGAACGCGCTAGCGACATGGTGAGACGCTACACCCAGCGCCTGGCCGGCCTTGCCGGATGGAGCAAGGCATGATCATCGCCTGGCTCCTCACCCGCATGGTGGCGTTGCGGCTTGCGGTCATATTGGCCGGCATCTCGATTTTCGTCATTACCCTCGACATCGCCGTCAATGTCGATGACATCCTGCGTGTCAACGACGGCGCCATGTCCGGTCTTGCCTATTACGCCCTGCTGCGCCTGCCCGCCACCGCCTCCACCTTCATGCCGATTTCAGTGCTTCTGGCGCTGTTGCTGACGCTGATGGAGCTTTCCTACCGCTCGGAGATCACCGCCATATGGGCGACCGGCGTTTCCCCTGTCGGCGTCATCATCATGTTGCTGCCCCTCGGGATGGTGCTTGGCGGACTCAACTTCATCAACAATGACGTCGCGGTGCCGGCCGCCGCACCGACCCTGCACAAGTGGGGCATCGGGGATTATCGCAACAAGCGGCTCGACCTATCCGAAAAAGACCCGATCTGGATGCGCTCCGGCACCGATATCATGCGCGCTGCCGATGCCAATCCCCAGGCCACTGCTCTCGACAAAGTCATCATCTTCCGCCGCAACGCCGCCGGCCAGTTGACCGAACAGATCTATGCCGCGCACGCCAATCTCATCAACGGCCGCTGGGTGCTGCACAATGTCATCGTCTACTATCACGAGAACCTGCCGCCCAACCGCCTGGACACCCTGATATACAGCGGCAACCTGCGCCCCGCCGCCGCCGGCACCCGCACCGGCGATCCCGAGGAGATGAGCATCGCCGATTTGTCCTACTTCATCGACAATTCCGGGTTTGGCATCCGTCCGGTCTTCGTTTTCGTCACCTGGTGGCACAAGCGCATCGCCCTGTTCTTTTCCGCCAGCTTGATGATCGCGATGTGCGTGCCGCTGGCTGCCCGTTTCCGTCGCGGCGGCGGCATTGGCGTGCTGTTCTTCGTCGGCGTGGCACTGGGTTTTGTCTATTTCGTGTTCAACGGCATCTCGCTGACCATGGGCGAATTGGGACTGGTGCCACCCTGGATGGCTGCCTGGCTGCCATCGCTCATCTTTGCCGGCGTCGCAGTAACCCTGCTTTTGCGGGTAGAGACCATCCAGTGAACCCTCGAAGCGACGGTTGACGCGTGGGAGGGTTTGGCACAATTCTTGCTCATTGGGCATATTGGCATCGCACGAAAGGTGTTCCAATCAAGTGGATAGCACTGCAACGGCAAATGTTGCGCCTCAGACGCGCCGGGTCCGCATGGACGCTCGCCTCGACCGGCCCGGTCGCGGCGGCATTCATCGTGGCGCTGCGCAACCCGCCGGCGCGACCATGACCGCTGCACTCATCGTCAACCCGAAGTCCGGCAAAAAGAGCGGCAAGGGACTGCAACTGGCTGAAAATCTCAACCGCTCCGGCAACGCCATTGTCATTGTTCTCGACGACTTCACCCAATTGCCCGGCATCCTCGTATCGCTCGCCGGTGAGGGGGTGGACACCTTGTTCATCAGTTCCGGCGACGGCACCATACAGGCCATCCAGACCGAATTGGCCGAGCGCAATCCCTTCGCCTTCCTGCCGCGCCTGGCACTGCTCTCCCACGGGACCACCAACATGACCGCCGCCGATCTCGGCTTCGGGATAAACGACCTCGACACCCAGGCCCGGGTCATCGCCGATTCCGAGGCGCTGGCGGCCGCCACCGAAATCCGTTACCGCCCCACCCTGCGCATCGCCAATCCGCGCGATGGCCGCGTTCGCCACGGCATGTTCATCGGGACCGGCGCCGTCTGGCAGGCGACCCGGTTCTGCCAGGAGGCGGTTCACCGCACCGGTCTGAAGGGCGACTGGGCGACCTTCGCCACCCTTGCCGCCGCCGCCGCTCGCGTCGTCTTCACCCGCCCCGACCCCGGCGATGTCGGGCGCATAGATCGGCCCCACGCCATGCGAATTACTGCCGATGGCACGCTGCGCGGCGACGGTCAGCAGCTGATGTTCATCGCCACCACCCTGGAAAAGCTCATTCTCGGCAGCAAGCCCTTCTGGGGCGGTGGTGGTGGTGCGCCGATCCGTTCGACCCTGTTCGGCTACCCGCCGCCGAACCTGGTGCGATGGCTCATACCGGCGCTTTTCGGCAGCGAGGATCGCACCCCGCCGCCCGGCACCTTAAGCTTTGCCGCCGCGGGCATCGATATTGTCACGGCCTCCCCGTTCGTCATCGACGGCGAATTCTTCGACCCGCCCGATGAAGGTCCACTACACATCGAAACCGGACCGCAATTCGGCTATGTTTGCCGGCAATGACAACCGGCTCTCAAGACTTGCGCGATGTGGTCGCCTCGACCGCGCTCAAGGTTCCTGCGCCGTCGCTGGCGATGGCGGCCCGTCATGTGGCGGCCCTGCACGCACCCGATGTTGCCGCGGTTCTGGCCTATGGCTCCGTCCTGCGGAGCGAAGCCGCCACCGACACGCTCATCGATCTCTATGTTCTCACCGGGAGCCTCGAAGGCGTGAGCGCCAACCGCATGAGCCGTCTCGCCTGCCGCCTCGTGCCCCCCAACGTGGCCTATGCCGAGACCATGCATGACGGCGTCAGGTTACGCATCAAGTATGCCGTTCTGCCGATCGATCTGTTCGTCCGCGCCGTCGCCCCGGCCACTACCAATCCGTATTTCTGGGCCCGCTTCGCCCAGCCCTGCCGGATCGTCCATGCCGCCAGCCAGGCTGTGCAGAACCGGGTGCTCGACGCCTTGGCGATGGCCGCCACCACCTTCATTGCCGCCGCCCGCCCACTGGCCGCGGGCACCCCGGAGAACATCCTCGAAATCTGGCGTGAAGGATTCCGCGCCACCTACCGCACCGAACTGCGTTCTGAAAGCGAACACCGCGCCGATCATATCGTCGAATCGAATCCCGGTTACTATGCATCGGCCGGGCACGCCGCGCTTGCCGCGCTCGATGTTCCGGGCCAGCCCCTATCGGCAACCGGGCCCGGCTGGGCCAGCCGCCGCCGCCGCGGCCGGATGCTGTCAATGCTGAGGCTGATGAAGGCCGCCTTCACGTTCACCGCCGGCGCCGACTACCTGGCGTGGAAAATAACCCGCCATTCCGGCGTCGAGGTGCGCCTCAAACCCTGGCAGCGCCGCCACCCGATCGTTGCCGCGGTAATCCTGCTTCCTGCCCTGATGCGCAAGGGCGCGGTGCGCTAGAGACTGTTGAGTATCACGGTTGCAATCAGGCGCTGGCTTTGAGATGCGCGGCCTGCCCCGCGACCACCTCGGAGAACAATTCGATGATGCGATCGATGTCCTCTGGCGTATGGGCGGCCGACACCGAGCACCGCAACAGGCACAGCTTTCCAGGCGTTCCGGGCGGCAGGGCGATGTTGACATAGACGCCTGCTGCCAGCAGTGCGTTCCACATGGCGATGGTGGAAACCTCGTCGCTGCACTTGACGGCGATCACCGGCGAGGGCTCATCGCAGCCGAGATCGAGCCCGAGGGCGCGAAAGCCCGCATGCAAACGCTGTGAATTCTCGGCAAGCCGCTGGCGCCGTTGCGGCTCGGTCGCCAGTTTCCTGACCGCAGCCGTCGCGGTCGCGGCAGAAGTCGGCGACGGTGAGGCCGTGAACATGTAGGGCCGGGCGGCATAGCGCAAAGTCTCGAACAAGGGATGATCGCCAGCACCGAAACCGCCGATGGCGCCAACGCTCTTTGAAAACGTGCCGACGATGAAATCGCAATCGGCCTCAAGCCCGGCTTCATCGGCCAGACCGCGCCCGTTGGGACCGAGGACGCCGAACGAATGCGCCTCATCCACCAGCAGCTGGAATCCGTGCTGGCGCTTGACCTCGACGAAATCGGCAAGTAGTGCCCTATCTCCCATCATCGAATAGATGCCTTCCAGCACCACCAGCCGGCCGCCGCCGTCATCGTCGGCCCGTTTCAGCCGCCGTTCGAGATCGGCCGCATCGTTGTGGCGGAAACGTACCAGCCTGGCGCCCGACAGCGTGCAGCCGTCATAGATCGAGGAATGCGAATCGGCATCGAGGAAGATCGTGTCCTTGGGACCGGCAAGTCCGGCCAGCATGCCGAGATTGGCCTGATAGCCGGTGCTGAAGACGATGCAGTGTTTGCGGCCCAGGAAGGCGGCGAGTTCCGCTTCCAGTTCGCCATGCAGGCTGTAGCTGCCGTTGGCGATCCGCGAGCCGGTGGTGCCGGTGCCGAAATCATCGAGCGCCTTCTTGCCGGCGGCAATACAGTCGGCATCAAACGTGATGCCCATGTAATTGTTGGTCCCCGCCAGGATGGTTTCGCGGCCGTTGATGATGGCGCGGGTCGGCGACAGGACCTTTTCGTTGGTGACGCCAACCGCGTTGACGCCCATGGCCAGCATGCGCTGGAAGCGCTCGGCAATACCGCGATGTTTGTCGAAGAGGTCCGCCACGGCGTCTACTTTCCCTTCAGCCTTCCGGTCACGACGGTCCCGAGTTCATCGATGGTACGGGTTTCCGAAAGGACATTGAGCGGAATATCGATGTCGAAATGGTCCTCCACCTCCATGATGAAGTCCATGACCGAAACCGAATCGATATTGAGATCGGTAGAAATGTCGGTCGAACCCTTCAGGTCCACCTTGTTGGCATTGAAAGGCTGCAGTAGTTCGCACAGCTTTGCGAAAACCTCATCGCGCGTCGCGGTCATCTCGTTGGCACTCCGTGATCGGCCGTTTGCGCGGTTCTAGAACCGTTGATGCGGGCAGGCAACAGCCCGATTGCGTCATTGACAAGGGTTCAGCGAAATGCGGCACCGCAGGCCATGACGCCGGCGGCATTCATCAACCTCAACCCGCGACCATGGCAGCGACGGGGGCATCGGCCACTATCCGCTTGGCACGCGATTTCGAAATCTCGGCGATTTCACGCTTCAGGTATCTGATCTTGGCGCCAACCCGCGACAACTTGCCAGAGGAGGTGAACGGCAGGCTCCTGCTCGCCACCAGCACCACTTCGCACTCGACGCCGGCCGAATGATGTATCGCGGCACTGACCTCGCGCCGCAGGGCCTCCATGGCCGCTTCGTTGTTCAGCCGGCATTGCACCAGCACCACCACTTCATCCTCGCCGTTTTCGCCTTCCACCGCGAACGCCGCCACATCGCCGCTCCGCAAAGGCGCGATGCGCTCGGCCGCCCATTCGATGTCCTGCGGCCATATGTTGCGGCCGTTGTGCAGGATGAGGTCCTTGGCCCGGCCGGTGATGACGATCTGGCCGTCGATCACATAACCCATGTCGCCGGTGTCGAGGAAGCCATCCTCGCCCATCACCGATCCCGTAGCCTCTTCACACTGGAAATAGCCAGCCATCAGGCTCGGGCCCTTGATGAAGATGCGGCCGATCTCACGTTCGCCAAGCTCCTCGCCGCTCTCGTCACGCACTTCGACCAGATGATCGGGCAGCGGCCGGCCGCACACCACGAAGCTCCTGACCCGGTCGGGGTTGGCGTAGGCCGCATTGACCGGCACAGCGCGCCGCGACAGCTTGTACTGGACGCGATCGATCACATCGATGCTGAACGCCTCATCGACATCGGCAAAGGTGCAGGCAAGTGTCGTTTCGGCCATGCCGTAGCTCGGCAGGAAAGCCTGGCGGTCGAACCCGGAAGGCGCCAGGTGGCCGGCGAAGGCATCGAGCACTTCCGCGCGTACCATGTCGCCGCCGATACCGGCAATCCGCCATTTGCTGAGATCGAGGTTGACCGCCGAGCCGTTGATCCGGCGGCCGGCGAGGTCATAGCCAAAGGTCGGCGAATAGGCGATGGTCGAACCGTTGTCCGACATCAGCTTGAGCCACAAGGCCGGCCGCCGCGCAAATGACGGTGTCGCCAGATAGTCGACCGTGACCTGCCCCATCATCGGCGACAGGCAAAATCCGACCAGGCCCATGTCGTGATAGAGCGGCAGCCATGAAAAGGCCCTGTCGTCGGACCGCACCTTGAGGCCGTGCTGGAGGATGCCGCGCACATTGGCCGTCACCGCCTTCTGGGTAATGAGCACGCCCTTGGGGCTCGAGGTCGAGCCGGAAGAATACTGGATATAGGCGACCTCGTCGGCGCCGAAAGGCCGCAACGCCCGATCGCTCTCGGGCAGGTCATTCAGTTCGTCATGGGTGAGAACCCGTCCGACACCGGCCTGTCCGGCCGCCTCGCAGATCAGGTCCTTGAGGTCGTCGGGCGTCACCGCAACCGTGGCGGCAGCGGCCGTCAACATGCCACGAATGCGCTCCACATAAGCATCGCGCCCGCCGATATGTATGCTGTAGGGCATCGGGCATGGCACCAGCCCGGCATACTGGCAACCGAAGAAGACGGCCATGAAGTCGGGACCGGTCTCGGCCACCACCGCTACCCTGGCACCGCGTTCGAGCCCGCAGCCCACCAGCCGCCGCGCCACGGCCAGGGCACGTTCGCGCACCAGGCTGTAGGGCATCACATGGGCCAGCTCGCCGCGCGGAGAATAGAAATTGAACCCCGTAACCCCGCCTGCCGCATAGTCGAGGCCATCGCTCAGGGTGTCGAACATCCCCAGGACCCGCTTGCCGCCCGGCGTCGCCCGCGGCGTTCTCCTGATCTTACCCTCGGTGTCGCGACCATGCGCAAGCCCGCCGGCGATCACTTCCATCTTCAAGGCTGAAACCCCGCTTGCCCCGCTCGACGATGTGCCTGCCTGGCACCACCCGTCGCGCTTGGTACCCCTAGAATCATGCCTGCACACCCCAGGCGCACACGTGGTATTGGCCTAGCAGTTAGCCGGGGCAGTATAAAATCAAAAGGTGTTTCAAATTGTAACGCATTGCGAACGCGGCAAGGAATTGTTCAAAAAGGGTTTTTCGCCAACCAGACGCCGAGGGCGAACAACGCCAGCACGCCACCGCAAAATCCCGCCAGCCAGGCCAGGAACAATGCTGCGTTGCCGTAAACCCTGGACGATGCCGGCCGCACACGGGCATCGAAGGCGAACTGGCGTTCGCGCTCCACCAGGCGGTGGGCCGCATAGGTGATGATCCTGGCGCGCATTTCGCCGCGATCGCGGGTCTCCAGCAGGATTTCATGGCCACCCGCGGTGTCGCGCTGCAGCCGAAAGGTGCGCGGGTCGGGTTCCATGAGAACATAGGCGACCATGTCGATCCACAGACGCGGCGGTTCGCCGGGCGCGACCAGCGGATCGAGGAAGCCATCGCCGCGGGCCTTCAGACCTTCAAGATGCGGACGCACGTCATCCAGCAGCACATGCAGGCGCAGCGACTTGGCATCGCGAATATCGGCGGCAGCATCGAAATGGGTTGCCTGTGCCACGCGCGCCTCGCGCAACGCCGCGTTCATGGCCGGCGCCAGGGGAGCCCCGGTTTCGCGGCTCTCGACGGTCATCTGGACGTACTCCCGGATCGAATGTGTATCATTTTCCGCCATTCCTGCGGTCATGAGCCGTGATTTCGGCTTCCCCTTGCAGCAATGATGCCAATCGGCGATAAATCGACCGTCATGAGCGACAAACTCCCAAAAAGTGCGCAAAAAGTGGCCGACAAGGTGGCCGCCCTCGGCCTCGGCGTGCGCATCGTGGAGATGCCTGAGAGCACCAGGACCGCCACCGAGGCGGCGTCGGCCTGCGGATGCAGGGTCGGCCAGATCGTCAAATCGCTGGTGTTTCGCGGGCGCCAGAGCGGCCGGGCCGTGCTGATATTGGCCTCCGGCGACAACCGGGTCGATGTCGAGTTTGTGGCCGGTGACATAGGTGAGAAGATCGAGCGCCCCGATGCGAACTGGGTGAGGGCCGAGACCGGCTTTGCCATCGGCGGCATACCGCCCATTGGACACGACCGCCCGCTCACCACTTTCATGGATCGCGCCCTCACCACCTACACCAAGGTCTGGGCCGCCGCCGGCACGCCCAACTGCGTCATGGAAATCGACGCCAGGGACCTGGCCTCGGCGAGCAACGCCCACATCATCGACGTGTGCTGAAAGGCGTGCGCTACCTGCGGTTTCCGCTGGCCATGCCCGCCCTGCCATCCTAATGTCAACCAATGCGTGCAGCACCCGGCCTTTCGGGCCTGGGGCTGCGGGGGGACGAACCAGCCGTCGGGGAACAGGCCGTGGAACGCGCGCGGGCGCGCAAAGGCAAGAAAAGTTCACGGCTTGCCGTCAGGGCGGAGGCGAGCCTCTGCGTGGCGCTATGCGCAGGGTTGCTCTCAGGCCTTGCCGTCCCGCTCACCCCGGCCTTGGCCGATGCCTATCTCACCAGCGGCGTTTCCGGCGGGCCCCGCAGTTTATATGGCTATTCAGGCCTCATCTGGACCCCCTTCAATGCCTTCAACGATGATGGAGTCATACTGCGCGGCTGGTCGAAGGGCGCGCAGTTCTCCTACTATACCGATCTACCGGCCATACCGCATCAGCGCATCGATGTTTCCGGCGTCGGGCTCGCGGCCGAGGCCGGCTGGCAAGTCGCCTGCGACGCCCAGCACGATATTGCTGTTCATCATCATGTTGTAGCCGGCCTCGCCGCCAACCAGGGCGCCATCAAGCGTGGCGCTCTTCGATTTTGCCCCCATGGAATGCCCCCCATGAAGTGGTCCACCCACTGGGATAGATTTATCCCGTCAAG
>CAZMSA010000041.1:0-23187 GCA_964568825.1 uncultured Rhizobiaceae bacterium
TCGATCCGGATTTCGCCGAGCGGTTGCTGCGCTTCATCATCGACGAGGTCATCCACAACCACGAACGCATCCGCAAAGGCTGAACGGAAGGTGGCATGGCCGAGTTGCAGGCACTGCTGGGGTTGATGGTGCTACCCGGCGTGGCGTGGTTCATGGCGGGCAAGGGGCGAGCGCCCCTGAAGGACGCGAGGCGCATCGTTGCCGTCGGGCTCATCTTGCAGTTCATCGTGGCGGGGCTGTTCCTGCTAGTGCCGGGGCTGACTGGCGTATTCATGGCGCTGGGCCGGGCGGTGGCGGGCTTGCAGGACGCCACGTTGACCGGCGTGCAGTTCGTTTTCGGCCATCTGGCGGGGGGCCCGCAGCCTTATGCGGTGACGGCGCCGCAGAACAGCTTCGTGCTGGCGCTGCAGGCTCTGCCGCTTATCCTCGTGGTCTCGGTGCTGTCGAAACTGCTGTATTACTGGGGCATCCTTCAACGGGTGGTCAGGGCCATTTCCTGGGTGCTGGAACGCTCCATGGGGGTGAGCGGTGCCTTGGGTACGGCAACTGCCGCCAACGTCTTCGTCGGCATGGTGGAAGCGCCGCTGCTGGTAAGGCCCTACCTGGCGACGATGAGCCGGGCTGATTTCTTCGCGGTGATGTCGGCGGGCATGGCGACCGTCGCCGGTACGGTGATGGTCATCTATGCCAGCCTGCTCGAAAAGGTGCTACCCGGGTCGGCAGGCCATATCGTGATCGCTTCCCTCATCAGCGCCCCGGCGGCCCTGACGGTGGCTCGGCTGATGGTGCCGCCGGCGGCCAAGGACGAGGACGATGAGGAAGCCTCCGGCATTGCTGTCGCCCGCAGCGGCAGCATCATGGATGCCATCGCCGAAGGAACGGGAGATGGCCTGAAGCTCTTGGCCAACGTGGGGGCGATGCTGGTGGTGATGATGGCGCTTGTGGCGCTCGCCAACCTCATTCTCGGGCTGTTGCCCGACCTCAACGGTGCGCCGCTCAGCATCGAGCGTATGGCGGGGTGGGTCGCGGCACCGATCGTCTGGCTGATCGGCATCCCGTGGAGCGAGGCGCAGTTCGCAGGCCAGTTGATGGGTATCAAGACGGTGCTCAACGAATTCATCGCCTATGTAAGGCTGGCCGGGAGCGGTGATATCTTGAGCGAGCGTTCGCGTCTCATCATGACCTATGCGCTTTGCGGATTTGCCAATTTCGGCTCGCTGGGGATAATGACCGGCGGGCTCATCGCCATGTGCCCGTCGCGCCGCGACGACCTGCTGAAGCTTGGACCGCGTTCCATCGTGTCAGGGACCTTGGCAACGCTGATGACAGGGGCGGTGGTCGGCGTCCTCACCTAGCCGTTGCCGGCAGACCGACTTCCGCATGCGCCGCAACCGCCGTCAAACCGCGGATGCGCGTGGCGAGTTGGTGATTAGGCTGGTAAATCCGGCACTTGCCCCTTGATTTTCACGCTTCACCGGTTCAGGACTAAAAAATCTTCAATGTCCTGCAGCGTTCGTCTGGGCGGAGATTTTCGCTTTTTCGATGTCGGGATCGGTCCAGCCGGTCGCGTCTGAATGTTGCAGTCGTCGTGCTGAAATTGAGCCGCAATGAGCGTCACCGATCAATCGAGTCTTGAGGCTATCGAGGCCGCCCAGGAGCCAGCCCCGGAAGAGGCCCGTTCATTAAGCCTGCCGGTCGTTTGCGTTCTCGCCTTCCTTGTAGGCATTGTCGCCGCTTTAGGTGCAGTGTTTTTCCGCTACCTGATCTCGGTAGTGCACAACCTCTTCTTCTTCGGCTCGTTTTCGTTTCTCTATAATGCCAACAAGTTCGATCTGCCCAGTATCTGGGGGCCGCTCATCATGCTGGCGCCAGTAATCGGCGGTCTGATCGTGGTCTATCTGGTCAAGACTTACGCGCCTGAAGCCAAGGGCCACGGCGTGCCGGAGGTGATGTTTGCGATCTATCACAACCGGGGCAACGTGCGCGGCATCGTTGCGGTGGTGAAGTCGCTCGCCTCGGCTATCTCCATCGGCTCGGGCGCCTCGGTGGGGCGCGAGGGACCGATCATCCAGATCGGTGCTTCTTTCGGCTCGACCCTGGCGCGGATGCTGAATCTGGTGCGCTGGCAGAAAATCACACTCCTCTCAGCGGGTGCCGGGGCCGGCATCGCGGCCACCTTCAACACCCCGCTGGGCGGCGTGCTGTTCGCCATCGAGCTGCTGCTGCCGGAGGTCTCCAACCGGACCTTCCTGCCGGTGGTGGTGGCGACCGCGACAGCGACCACGGTCGGACGCATGGCCTTCGGGCTCGATCCGGCCTTCATTGTGCCGATTGCGACGTTGCCGGTGTATCACGTGATCAACCCGACGCAGTTCGTGGCCTTCGCGCTCCTTGGCGTGGCGGCTGGCGTCGCGTCGTGGGCCTTCATTGCCATCCTTGCCTGGTGCGAGGATTTCTTCCCGTCGCTGCCCGGCAACGAATACACCCAGAACATCATCGGTATGCTGGTGATCGGCGTGCTGGCCTACGGATTCTTCTACGCCACCGGGCAATACCACACCATGGGCGTCGGCTACGCCACCATTCAGGACATCCTCAACGGCCAGTCCTATGGCATGTTGCTGCTGGGCGCTCTGCTGCTTGCCAAGATTGTTGCGACGACGGTCAGTCTCGGCTCGGGGGCTTCGGGCGGGGTGTTCTCGCCGTCGCTGTTTATCGGTGCAACGCTGGGCGCTGGGGTGGCTGCCATCGGCAATTACCTGTTCCCGTCCAGCGGCTTCCAACTGGCCGAGTTTGCACTGGTGGGCATGGGGGCGCTAGTGGGCGGGGCGACCGGCGCGTCCATGACAGCCATCGTCATGATCTTCGAGATGACACGCGACTACAATGTCATCGTGCCGCTGGTGCTGACCGTGGCGATTGCGGTCGGGATCCGCCGCTCGCTGATCGTCGACAACATCTATACGGTCAAGCTGCGCCATCGCGGCCGGCCGATCCCCATCATCCGCCACACCAACATGTACCTGGTGCGCCAGGCCAAGGAACTGATGGCGAAGAACTTCAAGATACTGCCCATCGACACGCCGATCACCGATGCCGTCGCCGCGCTCTCCGATCAGGGGGCGACGCACATTATTGCCGCCGACGGCCAGCGCATCGCCGGGTTCGTTCGCCTGGGTACCATCCCCTATGCCGCCTCGCGCGCCGCCGGGCAGACGTTGCGCGAGGTGTTGTCCAGCGACTATGTGGTGGCGCCGGAAAGCAATATTCTGAACTCCATCATCACACGCATGAACAACCGCAACCGCAGTTATGCGATCATTGTGTCCGGTAACAGCATGGTACCGCGCGCCGATGACGTGGTGGGTGTCATCGACACGACCGAGATCGCCGCGGCAGTGATCGCCAACCATTACGCCTGAGCCGCGCCCCAGCCTGCCCGTTCACGCCATCTTGCGCACGATGCCGATGCGATGACCCACCTGGGGCGGGATTTTCAGGTCCTTGTGGGCGGCATACATCGCGGCCAGGTTGTGGCGGACGTTGTCGGGGAAGGGGGACGACTTCTTGGTGTCGAGGTCCACATGCATGCAGATCGCCTCCATGACGCAGGCCAGCCAGCCCTCTTGGGCATGGAACATCTCCTGCACGTAGTGGAAACGCTTGGCGTCGTAGTCGAGAAGCTGCACCGTTACCCTGACGCTGTCGCCGGCGGCCAGTTCGCGCGCATAGGTGAAATGGGCTTCGAGGGTGAAGAACGAGGCGTTATGCCGTTTCACGTAGTCCAGCCCCAGCCCCACGAGGTCGAAGGCCTCATCGCCGGTGCGGTCGAACAAGACACCGTAATAGGCCATGTTGAAATGTCCATTGTAGTCGATCCACTGGTCCTCGACCCGCTTGATCGATCCGACGAATGGGGCGCCAAATTCCGTCATCTTTGCCTCGCAATGTGTTCGCCGGGCGGCGAAAGCCTGTATAGTGCCGGGCGTGAATAACATAAAGGGCGCCGGGCGGTGAATTCGGATCGCGCCGGTTCCCGAGGCATCGGAAGGCTGAACGATGGCGGATGAGGCAGCAGCGCGGCGCAACAGCGTATCTCAGGCTCTGGCCGAGATCGTCGCGGTTATCGGCGATCGGTTGTCAACCAGCAAGGCGGTGTGCCAGCAACACGGCCAGGACCTGACCTGGGATCCGGGCGGTGCGCCCGACGCGGTCGCCTTCGTGCGCTCGGGCAATGAAGTGCAGGCCATCGTCAAGATCTGCGCCAAATATCAGTTGCCGGTCATCGCCTACGGCACCGGCACCTCGCTGGAGGGCCACATCGCAGCGACCCGCGGCGGGATTACAATAGACGTCTCGCAGATGAACAATATCATCGCCGTCAATGCCGAGGACCTCGATTGCACGGTCGAGCCGGGCGTCACCCGCAAGCAACTCAATGCCTACCTGCGCGACACCGGCTTGTTCTTTCCCATCGATCCGGGCGCCGATGCGTCGATTGGCGGCATGACGGCGACACGCGCCTCGGGGACCAACGCGGTACGTTATGGCACCATGCGTGAGAATGTGCTGAACCTCACCGCGGTACTGGCCAACGGCGATGTCGTGCGCACTGCCAGACGGGCCAAGAAGTCGGCGGCCGGCTATGATCTTACCCGCCTGTTCGTCGGCTCCGAAGGCACGCTCGGCGTATTCACCGAGGTGACGCTGAGGCTGCACGGCATTCCGCCCTCGATCATTGCCGGGGTGTGCCCGTTCCCGGATATTGAAGCCGCCTGTAACGCCGTCATCGCCACCATCCAGATGGGTATTCCAGTCGCCCGTATCGAACTGGTCGACGAGGTGCAGATCCGGGCCTGCAATGCCTATTCAAAGCTTAGCCTTGCCGAACAACCCACGCTGTTCCTGGAATTCCACGGTTCCGAGACCGGCACCCGCGAACAATCGGAAAATTTTGCCGAGATCGCCGCCGAACTGGGCGGTGGACCTTTCGACTGGGCGGCGCACGAGGAAGACAGGCTGAAACTCTGGCAGGCGCGCCATGACGCCTATCACGCCTGCGTGGCCATGCGGCCCGGCTGCAAGGCCTTTGCAACCGATGTGTGCGTGCCCATATCGAAGCTGGCCGAATGCGTCGGCGAGGCCAAGCGCGATCTTGAGGCTAGTAATCTGCTGGGGCCCATCGTCGGGCATGCGGGAGACGGAAACTTCCATGTCTCGGTGCTCTTCGATCCCGACGACAAGGACGAAATCGCCCGCGCCAAGGCGTTTTACGAGCGCCTCATCCTGAGGGCCATCGCTCTTGACGGCACCTGCACGGGCGAGCATGGCGTGGGGCGCGGAAAGATGCGGTTCCTGGAGGCCGAGCACGGGGCCGGCCTCAAAGTGATGCGGGCCATCAAACAGGCGCTCGATCCGGCCAACATCATGAACCCGGGCAAGATCGTGGCGGTGTGACAGGTCAATTGTGACGACCATGAAGGGATGCGGCAAGGCATGAGTGGCTGGCGATCACCGCTGCTGTATCTGGGAATCCTGGTGATTCTCGTGGCCGCGGTTGCCCTGGTGGTGCCGCCGTTCATCGACTGGACCCACTATCGCGCCGATATTGAGAATTATGGCCGACGCTTCACCGGTCGCGACGTGCGCATCGACGGGATCATCGACGTCCGGCTGTTTCCGTGGCCAGTGCTTATCATGCAGGACGTCCATATCGCCAATCCGCCCGGCGCCCAGACCCCGGACCTGTTGCTCGCCGGCCGGATTGAGGCGCGGCTGGCGCTGGCGCCGCTGATCTCCGGACATGTGCAGATCGAGCAGATCACAGTCGACAAGGCCGTTTTCGGTCTCGAGCGTCTGGCGGCAGGCGGCGCCACTTGGGATCTGAAGCCCAAACTGGAAGTAACTGACTTTGTCAGCGCCGAACACATCGGGGTGGCCGGTATAACCATCTCCCGAGCGACCGTGCTGGTGGGCGACGGGCGGCGCGGCGGGCTGGCCCAGATCGATGACGTCAATGCCCAACTGTCGGCGCCGGCCCTCGATGGACCCTGGCGCTTCGCCGGCACCGGCAGTTACCGCGGCAAGCCCATCGAGGTCAACGTCACGACTGGAAAGTACCACAAGGGCCAACCGCTGACGGTCGGTGCCAGGGTGGCACCGCCCAAGGGCAATGGCATTGTCTACAGCTTCGATGGCGAAGTGGGCGGCGCTCGGGCCGATGCCATCTCCGGCGATCTCAAGTTGACGCCGGCGCAGACCGTGGATGGCAGGGGTGACAAGGAAACCGGTCTGAAGCCGCTGGTGTTCAATACCGCCATCAAGGTGCGTGACGACACGGTCACCCTGGACAAGATCGAGCTCTATCCTGCCAGGGCGTTAGATGCGGCCAATCTGCTGACCGGCAAGGCGGTGGTGCGGTTGGGCTCGACCATCGCGGTCGATGCCGATCTGACGGCCGCCAAGGTCGATGTTGATGCGGTGACTGGCGAGCACGGCCGCGAGCTGCTCTACTCGCCCTCCAGCCTCGAAATTGTGGCGGCGGCCCAGAAACTGATGCCCGCCAACCTCACGGCCAAGATAAAGCTCGATATCAAGAACCTCGTCGTGGCCGGCGGGACGCTCGACGGTGCCAGCCTCGATGCCATCGTGTCGCGCCAGCGGTTGTCCATCAGACGGCTTGCGGTGCAGCTCCCCGGCCAGACCAGACTGGGATTCGCCGGTTCCTTCGTGAGGGGCGACAGTGGGCCGCAGCTGATCGGGGATGTCGATGTCGATTCGCTGGCCATCCGCGATCTGGCGATGTGGGTCGCGCCGGCCACGGCTCGTGACATTGCCAAGGTGTGGTCGGGTCAGCGTGGCAGGCTGACGCTCAAGGCCAAGGCCGATATCTCGGCCACCGATCTCAGGCTCAGCGACATCACTGCCAAACTCGATGGATCCAGCATTGGCGGCAGCGTGCGGCTGGCCGGGGGGTCAACCCCGTCGGTTTCCATCCGGGTGGATGCCGACCGGCTCGACGTCGACCGCTATGCGCCCGAAGGACTGACGCTGGCGAGCAGTGAAAGCAATCCGTTCCTGGCCGGCGTTGACATGGTGGCCAGCAGCATGGGGCTGGGCGAATTTCACCTGACGGCCAGCGTCGGCCGCCTGAAGCTCAACGGGGTCGAGGCCGAAGACGTCGCTGTCGACATGAGCGCCAACGAGAACGGGATCGAATTCAGGACCGTCGATGTAGGCAACGTCGCCGGAGCGCGCCTCGACATGACGGGGCTTTTGAATTTCCCCAACGAGGCGGTGGCCGGCTCCATCAATGCGAAGGTTACCGCCAGCGATCCCGACGGGCTGTTCCGCCTGCTGGGGCTTGTTGGGCACAGCGAGGTACCCTCCATCTACGACCGGCTCGCCGCCCTCAAACCACTGAACATCGAGGTGGTCGGAGACGCGACGGCGGAGGGTGACAACACGACCGCCAGCCTGAAGGTTAATGGTGTGTTCGGCAAGACCAGCCTGGCGATCAACACCAATTTCGACGGCAATGCCGGCGACTGGCAAAATGGCTCGGTGCACATATCGGCGATAGCTGACGATCCCTCCAGTGCGGCAGTGCTCGGCCTTCTCGGGTTCAACGCCAGGGGTGGCGAGGACGCCGCGGCCCGGCTCAACCTGTCGAGCACCGGCACCTATGCGCGCGGCCTCGCCACGACCATTGATGCCACGGCTTACGGCGCCAACACTCAGTTCGTCGGCACATTGGCGAAAGGTGCCAGCGGGCCGCGCCTGAGCGGGCGACTGGCGATACTGGCCGAGCGCGCGGCGCTTCTCTATCAGGCTCTGGGCGTGCCGACGGGCGAGCTTTCGCCGATGGCGCAGGTGCTATCGGGCGAGGGCGGGCTCAATGCCGAGGGTGGCAAGGTTACGCTGGACGATCTCAACGGCACCATCGCCGGCAGCAGTTATTCCGGGCGCGCCACTGCCGATCTGAGCGGTGACAGGCCTCAGGTCAAGGTGCGGCTCGACCTCGGGCGCCTGTCGGGGCCGTGGCTGCTGGATGCTCTGGCCCTGCCGCACGATGGCAAGAAACACGATTTTACCACGCCGTTTGCCGACACCTTCGATCTGCCGGCCAGCATCGACGCCAAGTTGCGCGTTCAGACGGTGGAACTTTTCCCAGGCCTGGTCCTCAACCAGGCCAGCCTCGACATGACGGCCAGCGACAACAAGGTGGACATGAAGCTGAACGGCTCGAGCAATGGCGGCAAGAACCTGTCGCTGGCGCTGGTGGCCGAACCCGGTGAGGACGGCGCTAAAATGTCAGGCAACATCACCGGCCGCCTGCCGCTTGGGGCGATCTTCCGGCGGGCCGATGGCGGGGGCGTCATATCCGGAGACAGCGACATCACGCTCGGCTTTTCCGGCGAGGGAAGATCACCCCAGGGACTGGCGGCGGCAGCCACCGCCAAAGGCACCTACAAGCTTGCCGATGGGGTGTTCGACAAACTTTCACCCGGTGCCTTTGCGGTCGAATTCGCCAAGGCCAAGGTTCCCGAGGACGTCGACAAGGCAATCCGCGATGCGCTGACTTCGGGCAACATGGCTTTCTTCGGCGGTGAGGGCACCCTCGGTCTCGAAAAGGGTGTGTTGACGGCATCGCCGCTGGCGCTGGCGGCCGCGGATGCCAAAGGCCAGTTGCGCATGCTGTTCGAACCGGCCGAGGGCAAGGTCGACATCGCCGTCGACCTCAAGCTTGCCAAGCCCGAGGGAGTGCCTTCATTCCAGGTCGCCTATGCCGGACCGGCCAATGCGCTGGTGCGCTCCAGCGATACGCAGGCGCTCAAGAACTATTTGACAGTGAAAGTGCTGAACGAGAGCATCAAGCAGCTTGAGGAATTGCAGCGCCGCGAAAATCAGATGAAGCAGGAAGAATTGCAGTTCCAGAAGGAGCAGGCGGTCAAGGAGGAAACGCGCCGGGAACTGTCGCGCAAGCTCGACCAGTTGAAGGCCTGGCAGCGTTCGCAGTCCGGCAATGACGGTGCCGACCTGCAGTCCGTGCCGGCCGTTCCCAAGGATACCGTCGATACCACGGCTGTCCCGACACCCAAGACCAAGCCGTCGGTGCCCGCGGACTTCGCGCCGCAAGTGGCCCAGCAGCCGCTCGTGGTGCCGGCGCCGTCACCCCCCGACAACACCGGCTCGGCGCCGAAATCGCTGTTCAACGTGCAGGGCGCACCGATTTTGCTCAGACCGCAATTGCGCACCGGACGCTTCCCTGCCGCCGGCCACTAGGACCGTTCAATCGTTGGCCGTCCCGGTCATTTTGCCGAGGACATGAACCCTGACGGCGCTCGACAGGTTGCGGTTGCCGCGGGCGGCATCGATCCTGGCGATCAGCGCCGCCAGCGAGCAGCCGTCGCGGCGCGCCAGGTCCTTCAAGGCCTGCCAGAACTCGGGCTCGAGCGACAGGCTGGTGCGGTGGCCGGCGATGGTGACGGAACGCTTGGCGAGCGGCGCCTCAGTCATCGTGCTCGCGCTTCAATTGATCAAGGCTGTGCCCGGCACGCTCGGTTTCGGCGCGCGAGGCCTCCTTTTCAGCCTTGGTGCGCCCGAAGCGGATGCGGTTCCGGCTGGCGGTCGCCTGCTTGTCGGCTCTCACCTTCAGCTTTCGCGCCCGCCGCAGATTGACGATCTCGGCCATCGGCCTACTTCGGCCCGATCATGTTTTCCGGACGCACCACGGCATCGAACTCCTCGGCCGTGACATAGCCGAGGCGCAAGGCCTCGTCCTTCAAGGTGGTGCCGCGCTTGTGGGCGGTCTTGGCGATCTCGGCTGCCTTGTCGTAGCCGATCTTCGGGGCCAGCGCGGTGACCAGCATCAAGGAACGCTCAAGGCCGGCCTTGATGTTGTCGACGCGCGGCTCAATGCCGGAAACGCAATGGTCGGTAAAGCTGCGGGCCGCATCGGCCATCAGACGCACCGACTGGAGGAAGTTGTAGGCCATCACCGGGTTGAACACGTTGAGTTCGAAATGACCTTGCGAGTCGGCGAAGGTGAGGGTCGCATGGTTGCCGAAGATTTGCGTGCATACCATGGTGAGCGCCTCGCACTGGGTGGGGTTCACCTTGCCCGGCATGATGGAGGAGCCGGGCTCGTTTTCCGGCAACGCCAGTTCGCCCAAGCCCGAGCGCGGGCCGGAGCCGAGGAAGCGGATGTCGTTGGCGATCTTGAAGAGCGAGGCCGCCACGGTATTGATGGCACCATGGCTCATGACCATGGCATCGTGGGCGGCGAGCGCTTCGAACTTGTTGGGGGCGGTGGTGAACTTGAGGCCGGTAATCCTGGCGATATTGCGGGCGACCTTTTCGGCAAATCCCTTGGGTGCATTGAGGCCGGTGCCCACCGCAGTCCCGCCTTGCGCCAGTTGCATGAGCTGGGGGAGGGTCTGGCGGATGCGGGCGATGCCGTTTTCAACTTGAGCGGCATAGCCGGAAAACTCCTGGCCGAGCGTCAGCGGCGTGGCGTCCTGGGTGTGGGTGCGGCCGATCTTGATGATCTTCGCCCACTTCTTTGCCTTCTTGTCGAGCGCCTTGTGGAGATGGATGAGCGCGGGAAGCAGCCTCCGGGCAATTTCCTCCGAGCAGGCCACGTGCATGGCTGTCGGGTAGGTGTCGTTGGAGGACTGGCTCATGTTGACGTGATCGTTGGGATGCACCGGCGATTTTGATCCCATCTTGCCACCCAGCATTTCGATGGCGCGGTTGGAGATCACCTCGTTGGCGTTCATGTTGGACTGGGTGCCCGATCCGGTCTGCCAGACGACAAGGGGAAAGTGATCGTCGAGCTTTCCGTCGATCACCTCCTGGGCAGCGGCGACGATGGCGGCCCCTACTTTCCTGTCGAGTCGTCCAAGCTGCATGTTGGTCTCAGCCGCCGCCCGCTTGACGATGCCGAGCGCCCGCACCACGGGGGCGGGCTGGCGTTCCCAGCCGATGCGGAAATTGCCGATGGAACGCTGGGCCTGGGCGCCCCAATAGCGGTCGGCGGGTACTTCGATGGGGCCAAAGGTGTCGGTCTCGATGCGGGTCTTGGTCATGGTGGTCCCTCGCCGGGGTTGAAGCGCCTCGCGGCTTACCATGAGCGGCGTGGACGGTCCAGCCGTCAGGGCAGGCGGTTGCGGAATGATGTCTCGCGATGACGGGGGTGGTCGGAAATGGCAAGGCGCCGGGCATGGGCTCTCATCTTCCGCCGACCATCTGGATCGGGAAGTCCCGGGGGATGGGAAAAGCGCCGGTTCAGCGCTTGACTGTTTAGAGGATGCGCATTGCCGGCGCTTTCCCCGTGGCCTTGTGAACGGGCGGCTGGAGTCTTTAACACGCAAAAGGCTCGCTCGACGGGCATGCCGGATAACGGCCATTACAGGCCGGCCGGCACCAGTTCACCGCCAGGGTCAATGCCTTAAGCGCGCGTCCGGACCGTAGTATCCGGACCCCTGAGCTAGGACACACCCGCACCCCGGTCCGCCGTCATCCGTAGGGACTGCGAACGGAGAGCCACATCCGCCTCCCCGTGACCGGACGGCTCGCGAGCCACGCCCCGGGAGTAGGAGACCAACGGGAACAAACATAGAACATTATAGTCCGTTTGTCAAGGATTATTTGTTGGGGGCAGTGATTTTGTTCCTCATGCTTCATCCCTACACCTCACACCTCACACCTCATCCTTCAACCCCATCACCATCGTCATGCCGGGACTTGATCCCGGCATCCATGCCGTCGGGGCTGCGGCATGTGGCGGCGGTAGCGGAATGGACCCCGTGGTCAAGCCACGGGGTGACGGTTGTGGGGTGGGCGGCTGTGACTGAGGGGCCATGCCGTGCGGCCCCTGGGTGACAGCGATTGCGGGGCCATGCCGTGCGGCCCTTGGGTCGTCGGGTCACGCCCGACGATGACACTTTGGGGGCGCGGGGTCGCCAACCCACTCATCATCGTCATGCCGGGACTTGATCCCGGCATCCATGCCGCCGGGGTTGCGGCAGGCGGTGAGGCCAGCGGTATGGACCCCGTGGTCAAGCCACGGGGTGACGGTTGTGGGGTGGGCGGCTGTGACTGAGGGGCCATGCCGTGCGGCCCCTGGGTGACAGCGATTGCGGGGCCTTGTCGTGTGGCCCCTGGGTCGTCGGGTCAGGCCCGACGATGACACTTTTTGGGGGAGGGCAGGTTGCGGTTATCGCTGGCGGCGATGCCAGGCCATGCGCAGGGCGCGTGCGTAGAGATAGGTGCGATCGAGCAGCCGCCGCAGCGCCGCAGAGCCTTCGCCAAGGCTAGCCAGTTCATCGCCATAGGCTTCGCCAAGCGCTGCCCGGTAGGTGGAGACGCCGGAGCGGGCAATGTCGTGGAAGCGCCGCGCGGCGGCCATCCAGGCCGGCGACAGGAGGATCGACAGGGCGATTACCGACAGGGCGAGGCGGTAGGTGTCGGCATCGAGAATGCGGTTCCTGAGGCCGACGGCGGCCAGCACGAAGGAGAATTCGCCAATCTGCGACATCGACAGCCCCGCCGTCAGCGCCACGCCCAGCGGCAGCCCGACGAGGCGGGTCAGGGTGACATTGATGACGGTCTTGAGCAGGATGACGCCGAGGGTGAACGACACCACCAGCACGATGTTGGCGAGGATGAAATGCAGGTCGATGAGCAGGCCGATGGACAAGAAGAAAATGAACAGGAAGAGACTCTGCACCGGATAGGTGACCTCGATGGCCTCGGCGCGCAGCGTCGAGTTGGCCACCACCAGCCCGGCGATGAAGGCGCCGTAGGCCGGTGACAGGCCGAGGAAGCTGGAGATGGTGGCGGCGGTAAAGCACCAGGCGAGCGCCGCCAGGGCGATGACGTCGGGCTTGTCCTCCAGCACCTCGGTGAACGGCAGGCGGAATTTTCCCGGCTGGGCGAGGTAGTAGATGAGGCCGCCGAGGAGGCCGACCGCCAGCATCATCCGCAGCACCAGGTCCATCCCGAAGCCGCCCTCGCTGCCGAAACTGTTGGCGACGATCAGCATGGGCACGATGGCCATGTCCTGGGCGATCATGACGCCGACCGCGATGCGTCCGACCGCGCTGCGCAATTCACCGATCTCTTCCAGAATCTTCAGGGTAACGGCGGTCGAGGAGACGGCGATCAGGAAGCCCAGCAGCAGCGTCTGCTCAAGCGTCCATCCGGCCAGCGCCCCGAACGCCCAGGTGATCACCAGGGCCGAGGCGATCTGGCCGGCGGCAATCAGGCTGGCGGGCTTGAGCACCAGCACAAAGGCGCGGATGGAGATTTCCATGCCGACGAGAAACAGCAGCAAAAGAACGCCCAGTTCGGCCAGAAGCTCGATGGAATGGGACTGTTGCACCAGGCCGAAACCGGTCGGCCCCAGCAACACGCCGGCTATGATGTAGCCGACGATGGGCGGCTGTCTGAGGCGCATGCAACCCAGCCCCAGCGCCACGGCCACCAGCGAGACGAGGGCGATCTGGTCGAGACTGGTCAGTTGCTGGTGAACAACATCCATGCCGCATGGTGGCAGTTGACCTTGCGTCGCGCAAGGTTCGGCGGCTCAGGATCAGCATGCCATTGGGTGCAGTAACCCAATGGCATGCTGATCGATTCCCATATGTTGAGCATGATGTTGTCCGAAAAGTGGATTCCACTTTTCGGCATCATGCTGCAGTCAGATCTCGTCGCGCCAGACGGGATTGGACCAGGCACGCCGGCCGGCGGCGTCGATGACGGCGACCCTCAGCCATGCCGTCTCACCGCCCGGCAGCCAGGTGTCGGAAAGCTTGTCGAGGTCGAAGGTGCCGCCGGTGATGTGGCGGCCGACGTGGGTGACGGTGCGCGAGGTGCCGCCCATGATGGTGATGGCGTTGACCGGCGAACAGGAAATCGAAACCTCCTTGCCGGTGACCGTCAGTTCGTGGATCTGCGGACCCTGGCTGGAATAGTAATGACCGGCCTTGAGGGCCTCCAGCACGGCATCGGGATCGAGGCTTTCAGCCTTGACGTGGACCCAGCCGCCAAAGGCATCGTAATCGCCATGGCGGAAGTGGGCATCGTCGGTGGCGAAGGCATTGAGGCGGCGGCCCTGGTTGAGCAACTGGTCGAGCAGATACCAGCCCTCGCCGCGGTCGTTTTCAACCGCGCAGCCGTGGTTGTAGATCTCGACCGCGTGGGCGACGTCGATGGCCTCGCCGTCGGCGATGGTGAGTTGCGACCAGGAGGGATGGGCGATGCCGATGAAGCCGCCGGCGGCGGCGGCGCGGCGGGCGATTTCAGGGCCGGTCTCGGTTTCGCCGCACGGGGCAAAGTCGAGCGGCAGGCCGGCGCCGACGATATGCCACAACTCGCCGACCGCGGTATTGGGGGCGTGCAGTTCGGCCCCCAGCAGCGTGGTGAAGCGGTTGGAGCGCAAATGGCGGGTATCGGCAATGGGCCAGTCGAAGCGCTTGAGGAAGTGTTCCGACAGCATGAGGAAATCATAGCCGGCGTCCTGGTAGGCCTCGATCACCTTGTCCGGCGGCAGGGCACCGTCGGAAAGGGTCGAATGGGTGTGGAGGTTGCCGCGCCAGAAGCGGCCGGGTGAGGAAAAGGCGGCGATGTCGGTCATGGAAGGGTGGGTCCAGCAGGTGTGAGGCTCAAGCAATGGGCTAGCATGGCGTTGCGGCGGCGGCACCACGGAAACCGACATCGCCGCGGCGTATTGTGACTATCACGATGCAGCTATTGCGCTTCCAGCACGGCCCGGCATTCCGGCGGCATCTGGGCCATGGTGACCGGCGGCCTGGGTTTGGGCTTGGGCAGCGGCTTGACCGGCTTCACAGGTTTTGCCAGCTTCCAGGGCTTGTCGGATAGCCAGTAGGCCAGTTCGCTGCCGCAGCCGGTGCCGTCGCTGGGATGGGACTTGACCTGCGACTTGCAATTGCGTGCACCGGGCGTGCAGCTGATGCGGATGTGAATATGGTCGTAGTGGCCGTAATAGGGGCGCACCTTGGCAAGCCAGGCGCCCTTGCCGTGGGCCCATTCGCACATGAACTTCTTGATGGGCGGATGCACGAAGATGCGCTCGACTTCCGAATAGGAGGCGGCGCGCTTGATGAGGCGTGCGTCGGCCTCGCTCCACAGTTTCGGATTGAGCTCGAAGCGGGTCTTGATGACCGACTGCGCCGACATGGTCTCGCGTTCATGCGTGGTGAGCGTGTGGTCGGGCATCTGGGTGAGCCAGATGTCCACGTCGAGGCCGACCTGATGGCTGGCGTGGCCCGACGTCATGGGACCGCCGCGCGGTTGCGAGATGTCGCCGACCAGAAGGCCGTTCCAGCCGTCATTGGCGCGCGCCTGGGTGGCCAGACGCTCGATCAGGGAGATCAGCCGGGGCGTGCCCCAGTAGCGATTGCGGCTGGGCCGCATGACCTGCCAGGCAGGGCCGGTCAAAGGCAACGCCACGGCGCCGGCGAGGCAGCCGCGGGCGTAAAAGCCGATGGGTTGAGCCTCACCCCTGGTCGGGGTCTTCACGCGCCCGAAGAGGATCTTGGCCGGTATCTTGTCGGCCTTGTCGGTGGTCGACTTGCTGGCCACGACGATGGGGTCCCGGGTGGCGCTGTCGGGCTGGTCGCCGGCCGATTTCACGACCGGCGCCAAGGCGGTGGCCGCCAACGCCACGGCCAGGCCCCAGGCGGTGATGTGACTGGCGATCATTTCTTGCGGAAGGCGTCGATCGATACGACCTTGGAGTCGTCGTTGGAGGCGGGAACCGGCGGCGTATCGCTGCCGTTGGCAACCACCTCCGGCAGTTCAGCGGGCGGCGATGCAGCTTCGCCTTGCTCGCCTTCTTCCTCGACAGCCGGCTCGAACTGCAGGCCGAACTGCACATGCGGGTCGAGGAAGCCCTTGATGGCGGCAAACGGCACCACCAGGCGCTCGGGGATGTTGTCGAAGGAGAGCTCGGCCTGAAAATCGCGCTCGCGCACGATCAGGTTCCAGAACTGATGCTGCAGGACGATGGTCATTTCCTCGGGATAGCGGTTCTTCAGCCGCTCGGAGATGTGCACCCCGGGATGGGTGGTCGAAAAGGCGATGAAGAAGTGATGTTCACCGGGCAGGCCCTCGCGCTCGACCTTGCGCAGGGCAAGCCGCACCACGCCACGCAGGGCTTCCTGGGCGAGGCTGGCATAGTTCATGAGGTCTTCGGCCATGGGTGCTCCAAGCATCGAATCCATCGCATCATATAGCCCCTCGACCGGTGCGCGCCAGATCGTTGCGGCAATTAATATGGTGACAGACCGTCAGGGATGGAAAATGAGTGGCGGGCTTCTGTTGCCAGGTGCCCGCCGAACCCCGCCTGCAGCGGCTAAGCTACAGGGCTTGATTTTCGGCTAATCGCACTGCGTTAAGCAGCGAGAGCAACCGGAGCATAGTTGTCATTCGCAACTATTGTTCGGCCCGATAACGGCGGAACCATGCCGAGCGAAAGCCCACCCTTTACACCCTCGTCGATCCTGTTTCACCCCCAGCAAAAACCGCCTGGTGGTGCCACCATCCGAGCCAAGCGGCTTGTGGTGGAGGTGCCGGGTACCGCCCCCGGGTCCGATAGGTTTATTGCGATGACCATTTATCGCCATATCCGGCCCGAAGACCGGCACCATGAATATAGGTGAAACGACGGGATTTGAAAGGGGAAGGGCGGGTTATGGCGAACGAATCCTGTAAGCTGTTGCCAAGCTGGAGATCAGGGCTTACGGGCATGGCGGAATCGGGCCATCATCGAAGACCATGAAACAGTATCTCGATCTCATGCGCCGGGTACGCGAGACGGGCGTCGCCAAGGACGACCGTACCGGCACAGGAACGCTCTCGGTATTCGGCCACCAGATGCGCTTCGATCTGGCGGAAGGGTTTCCGCTCATCACCACCAAGCGGCTGCATCTCAAGTCGATCATCCATGAGCTGCTGTGGTTCCTCAAGGGCGATACCAATATCGCCTATCTGAAGGAAAACGGCGTTTCCATCTGGGACGAGTGGGCGGATGAAAGGGGTGACCTCGGCCCGGTCTACGGGGCGCAATGGCGCTCGTGGCCGGCCCGTGACGGTGGAACGATCGACCAGATCGCCGACGTGGTGGAGCGCATCAAGAAGACCCCGGACTCGCGCCGCCTGATCGTCACCGCCTGGAATCCGGCCGACGTCGAGGCCATGGCGCTGCCGCCATGCCATTGCCTGTTCCAGTTCTGGGTGGCAGAGGGACGGCTTTCGTGCCAGCTTTATCAACGCTCGGCCGACATTTTCCTCGGAGTGCCTTTCAATATTGCATCCTACGCCTTGCTTACCCACATGATGGCGCACGTGACCGGGTTGAAGGCGGGTGCATTCATCCACACGCTGGGCGATGCACATCTTTACCGCAATCATCTCGAGCAAGCAGATCAGCAACTTATGCGCGAGCCCCTGCCGCTGCCGCGGCTGGTTCTCAGGCGCGACGTCGACACCATCGACGGCTTCAGCTACGAGGATTTCGAAATCGTGAATTACCAGGCCCACCCCCATATCAAGGCCCCGGTGGCGGTATGAGCCTCGTCATCCGACCCGCCCGCCCCGGCGATGCCGCGGCCATCAGCGATTTCATCCGCAAGCTCGCCGAATACGAAGGCCTGCTCGATGAAGTGGAGGCGAACGAGGCACATGTCGCGTCGGCCCTGTTTGCGCCGGACCCGAAGGTCTTCGCCGATATTGCCGAGTGGAACGGCGTACCGGCAGGTTTCGCCTTGTGGTTCTACAACTTTTCCACTTTTCGCGGCCGTCACGGCATCTACCTGGAAGACCTGTTCGTGGAACCTGGCTTGCGCGGGCGCGGCATCGGCAAGGCGTTGCTGGCCGGCCTGGCGCGGCGCTGCGTGGAAGAGGGGCTTGGCCGGCTCGACTGGTGGGTGCTCCACTGGAACGAGGCGACCATTGATTTCTACCGGGCGCTGGGGGCGGAAGCCATGGCCGACTGGACGGTGTTCCGGCTGACCGGCAAGGCGCTCGAGCGGCTTGGCAGCGACGAGGACGACAGCGGCGGCGAGATCTGAGCGGGCTGGCCGTCTGCAACCGTGATTCTCAACAGACCCTAAGATAACCCTTGAGCAGGACTGCGAAGCATCCCACAATCCTCCCAGGGGATGGACGGGCGCTGCGAATCAACGGCCGGGGGCAGGATCGGTCGGCGGCATGTGCCGTGGAATTCGGGAGGCCCAGGTGGCGTCACGGCGCCGCCACGGCCGGGAGCGGGAAGACTGAGAATGCGGATCTCACTGGTTGTTGCGGCGTCACGCAACGGCGTTATCGGCCTGCGTAACGAATTGCCGTGGAAGCTTCCGTCGGACCTCAA
Source organism: uncultured Rhizobiaceae bacterium (assembly GCA_964568825.1). Classification (GTDB taxonomy): domain Bacteria; phylum Pseudomonadota; class Alphaproteobacteria; order Rhizobiales; family Aestuariivirgaceae; genus CAVVDT01. Next base: position 18,398 of record CAZMSA010000041.1, read on the forward strand.
GCGGTTCAAGAAACTCACCCTGCGCCATCCGGTGATCATGGGCCGGCATACCTATGAGAGTATCGGCCAGCCGCTCGTCGACCGCGACAACATCGTGGTGACACGGCGCGAAATCATCGACAACCCGCAGGTCTACACCGTCAACTCCGTCGAGGAGGCCCTGGCGCTGGCTGAACGCTTCGCCAAGCGGCGGCGCAAGGAAGAGATCATGGTGATCGGCGGCGGCCAGATCTATGACCAGATCCGCCCCAAGGCGACGCGCATTTATCTGACGCGGGTCGATATGGACGTCGAGGGCGATACCTTCTTCCGCGATCCCGATCTTTCGCGCTGGGCCGAGGTCGAGCGCAAGGAAATGCAGCCGGGCCCTGGCGATTCGGCCGCCTGCACCTTCATCACCCTCGACCGGACGCGGCCTGCACCGTCCGCCACGCCGCCCGAAGAGGCGTGATGGCGGTCACACGCGACCCGCAGGTGGTGATTGTCGGGGCGGGGGCCGCCGGCATCGGTGCCGGGCTGGCCCTGCTCAAGGCCGGCGTGCCGTTCGTCATCCTCGAAGCCAAGGACCGGGTGGGCGGCAGGGCCTACAGCGAGGCGGCGAGCCTCGGCCATTTGTGGGACCATGGCTGCCACTGGTTCCATTCGGCCGACCAGAACCCCTTGAGGACGATCGCGGATCGTCTCGGCCATGGCTATGCGGCGCGCCAGGAGGGCGCGACCATGCCGATGTTCGCGCATGGCCGCTGGGACATGGAGTCCTCCGCGCGGCTCAAGGTGTGGGACTACCTCGATCGCGTGGCCGCCTCCGGGCGCGATGTGCCCGCAAGCGATTTTCTCGTCGACGGCGATCCGCTCCAGCCGGTGTTGCGCCACTGGATGAAGCTCATGACCTCGACCGAGCCGGAAGAGGTCTCCGCCCTCGATTACGGCCGCTATGACGACACCCAAATCAACCTCAAGGTGCGCGACGGCTACGGGGCCCTGCTGGCGCGGCTGGCCGGGGCGTTGCCGATCGTCCTCAACGCGCCGGTGAGCTGGATTGCCGAGGCGGGAACCCGCATGCGGGTGGAAACGCCGACCGGCATCATTGCCACCGAGCAGGTGATCGTTACCGCCTCGATCAATGTCCTCAACGCGGGGACCATCCGCTTCAGTCCGGGCCTGCCGATGGCGTTCCGCGACGCGCTGGCGGCGGTGCCGTGCGGGACCTACGAGAAGATGGCGGTGGCGGTGAGCGATGAAACCTTCTCCGAATTCGGCCGCAGTGGCTGCGAGATTGTCGATCCCGAAGGCTCAGAGCCGCTCAACATGGAGATCTCACCCTTCGGTCGTCCCATCGCCATAGGTCACATCGCCGGCCATTTCGCTCGTGACATCGTTGCGGCGGGCGATGAGGCGCGCATCGATTTCTTCATCGAAAAGCTCGTCGCAGCCTTCGGGGCCGGTATTCGGGGCAAGATAACGGCCAGCGCCACCACCGGGTGGACGCTCGACCCGTTCATCCGCGGCGGCTATGCCTCGGCCCGGCCGGGCAAAGCGGAGGCGCGGGTGGAAATAATCGAGGCCGATCTCGGGGCGCTGCACTTTGCCGGGGAGGCCTTCCATCTGAGCGCCAACGCCACCGCCCACGGGGCGTTCCTGTCGGGGCAGGCGGCGGCGCTGAAAGCGGCAAGGGAGCTTGGACGGACGGTGGGCGAGGCCGATCCGACCTGGCTGCCGGCGGAAATCCTGACGCAATGAATGATTGGTGATTTGCCGCCGGGCGGGCGTTGGGGCTAGATAACCTCGCCCATGCCGGGCCGGGAGTATCGTTTCCCATGTCCACGCCATCGCCGGTCTATCACAATGTGCTGGAGGCCATCGGCAACACGCCGCTTTATGAGGTCACGCGCCTCGATACCGGCAAGTGCCACTTGTTCCTCAAGCTGGAGAACCAGAATCCCGGCGGCTCGATCAAGGACCGTATCGGGCGTTCGATGATCGAGGCCGCCGAGCATGAGGAAAAGATCAGGCCCGGGGACACCCTGATCGAGGCGACCGCCGGCAATACCGGCATCGGCCTGGCGCTGGTGGCGCGCCAGAAAGGCTACCGGCTCGTCATCGTGGTGCCCGACAAGATGGCGCAGGAAAAGGTCTTTCACCTGAAGGCCATGGGTGCCGAGGTCCACATCACCCGCTCCGATGTCGGCAAGGGGCACCCGGACTACTATCAGGACGTGGCGGCGCGCATGGCGGCCGAAAACGGCTGGTTCTTCGTTAACCAGTTCGGCAACCCGGCCAACCCGCAGGCGCATGAGATGACAACCGGTCCGGAGATTTTCGCGCAGATGGGCGCCATAGGCCTGAGCGTCGATGCCGTGGTGTGCGGGGTGGGCTCGGGCGGCACCCTGACCGGGCTTGCACGCTTCTTCGCCAAGGCCTCGCCCGATGCCGAAATGGTGCTGGCCGACCCGGAGGGCTCGATCCTTGCCGGCTATGTCAAGACCGGCGAGCTGCCCACCGATGTCGGCTCGTGGATGGTGGAGGGGATCGGGGAAGATTTCCTGCCGCCCGTCCTCGATCTGTCGCGGGTCAATTGCGCCTATTCCATCCCCGACAGCGAGGCGTTCCAGACGGCGCGGGCGCTGTTGCAGGAAGAAGGCATTCTGGCGGGCTCGTCATCGGGCACGCTGATCGCGGCGGCCCTGCGCCATGCCCGGGCGCAGAAAGAACCACGCAACATCGTCAGCTTCGTGTGCGACAGCGGCAACAAGTACCTGTCGAAGATGTTCAACGACTACTGGATGATCGACAACGGCTTCATCCACCCGCCCGAGCGCGGCGACCTGCGCGACCTGATCGCCAGGAAGCATGCCGAGCACCAGACGGTGACCATCAAGGCCGATACGCCGGTCGAACAGGCCTACAGGCAGATGAAGCTCTACGACATCTCGCAACTGCCGGTGCTGGATGACCAGCAAAAGCTGGTAGGCATCCTCGATGAGGAGGACCTGCTGCTGCATGTCTACAGTTGCGGCTGCTTCACCGGGGTGGCCGGCGACGTCATGGCGCGCGATCTCAGGACGGTCGGCCCGGATGCGTCGCTCGACAGGGTGTTGCTGCTGTTGACCAAGGGCATGGTGGTGCCGGTGGTGAGCGACAAGGGCTTTCACGGCATCATCACCAAGATCGATGTGCTCAACCATCTCAGGCTGCATGCGCAGTCGAAAAAATGAAAGACAGGGGCTTCATGACGAAAAAGAAGAATCGCCAGGGCTTTGCCACCCGCGCCATCCACGCCGGGCAGGGGCCGGACCCCACCACCGGGGCCATCATGACACCCATCTACGCCACCTCGACCTACGTGCAGGAGAGCCCCGGACGGCACAAGGGCTATGAATATTCAAGGTCCGGCAATCCCACCCGGCAGGCGCTGGAAGACTGCATGGCGGATCTGGAGAACGGCGCATTGGGCCTCGCCTTCGCCTCGGGACTGGCGGCGGAAGCGGCAATCCTCGAACTCAACGATTCCGGCGCCCATGTGGTCGCCGGCGATGATCTTTATGGCGGCACCTACCGGCTTCTGGAGAACGTGCGCAAGCGTTCGGCGGGCCTCGACGTCACTTTCGTCGACCTCTCGGATCCGGCCGGCGTCGAAGCCGCGGTGCGCCCCGATACCCGCATGTTGTGGATCGAGACGCCGACCAATCCGCTGCTCAAGATCGCCGACCTGGAGGCGCTGGCCGATATCGGGCGGCGCCACAGCCTCATTACCGTGTGCGACAACACCTTTTGCTCGCCTTTCGTGCAGCGCCCGCTCGACCACGGCATCGATATCGCCTTTCATTCCGCCACCAAGTATCTCAACGGCCATTCCGACGTGGTGGCGGGTATCGCGGTGGTGTCGGCTCATAGCGCCCATGACAGGCTGGGCGAACGGCTCAAATACCTGCAGAATGCCGCCGGCGGGATATTGGGGCCGTTCGATGCCTTCCTGGTGCTACGCTCGCTGAAGACCTTGCCGGTGCGCATGCAGCGCCACTCAGCCAATGCGGCCATCATCGCCGACTGGCTGAGCCGCCATGCCAAGGTGGAAAAGGTCTATTATCCCGGCCTTCAAAGCCATCCCGGCCATGCCGTCGCCAAACGCCAGATGCATGGCTTCGGTGGCATGGTGACGGCGGTGCTGGCGGGGGGGCTGGAGGCGGCCAAGCGTTTCCTCGAACGCACCGAGCTGTTTTCGCTGGCGGAAAGCCTCGGCGGGGTGGAAAGCCTCATCGAGCATCCCGCCATCATGACCCACGCTACCATCCCGGCCGAGAGCAGAGAGCGCATCGGCATCGTCGACGGCCTGGTCAGGCTGTCGGTGGGGATCGAGGACGTGGACGACCTCATCGCCGACCTGCAACAGGCGCTGGCTTGAGGCTTTGGGGTTGAGCATCGTTGCGAGGCCTGCCAGACTGCGGCCACGCCAAGCATCGAACCAGGGAGTAGCATTCGCATGAAGACACGTGCCGCCGTCGCCTTCAAGGCCGCAAAACCGCTGGAAATCGTCGAAGTCGATCTTGAAGGCCCGAAGGCCGGTGAAGTGCTGGTTGAGGTGAAGGCAACCGGCATCTGCCACACCGACGAGTTCACCCTGTCGGGCGCCGATCCGGAGGGCCTGTTCCCGGCCATTCTCGGCCATGAGGGCGCCGGCGTGGTGCTCGAGGTGGGCCCCGGCGTGACCTCGCTGAAAGCCGGTGACCACGTCATTCCGCTCTATACGCCGGAATGCCGCGAGTGCGAGTACTGCCTCAACCCCAAGACCA
>CAZMSA010000042.1:0-23075 GCA_964568825.1 uncultured Rhizobiaceae bacterium
CGCGCGCCGTGGCCAGCCGGTCCTGGGCCTCGGCGAGGTCGTCCTCGGCGGCCTTCACCGCCGTCTCCGCCTCGGCCAGCCGGTCGGCCGCCTGACGCCGTTCGGCCTCGGCATCGGAAAGCGCCGACAACAGCTTGCTGCGCCTTTCGGCAAAGCGGGCCGGCAGGCCGGCGAGGCCGGCAAGCTCGTTGCGGGTCTCGGTGGCCCGTTTTTCCAGGGTTTCGGCCTGCGTGCTGGCGCGCGCCGAACGTTCGCTCCACTGCTGGCGCTCGGCGGCGATCGACTTCAGTCGCTCGGCGCGGCCGCGCGCCTCGCGCTCGAGACCGTCATGGCGAGCCCGCTGCTCGGCATAATCGGCCCGGTCGCGGTCGACACCTGCCTTGAGCTGGCTGAGCTTTTCAGTCAGCGTGGCAGTATCGGCCAGGCCCTCAAGGTCGGCCTGAACGCGCTGCTTGCTGCTGCTTGCCTCACCCAGTTGTTCTTCGATGCGGCGCACCGCTTCGTCCATGGCGCTCACCTGGCGCAGGCGCTCGCCCATGGCCCTTTCGTGCTGCGACAGCGCCTGGCGGGCCGTTTCGATGGCGGCGGTCGACTGGCGCCAGGCCTCGCGCGCGGCACGTTCGGCGAGGCCGGCCTCCTCGTGAGCGGCGCGGGCGGCCTCGAATGTGGCTTTCAGGCCATCGGCGCGCCGTTGCGCCTCGATGCTTTCGGCTTCCAGCGCCCCCAGTCGATTGCGTTCCGCCAGCCGCTTGGCGGCGGCCGTCGGGGCATCGGCGGCGGCGCTGTAGCCGTCCCAGCGCCACAAATCGCCCTCGCGGCTGACCAGCCTCTGACCCGGAGATAAAAGGCCTTGCAGACGCTTGCCGTCAGCGCGCGCAACGAGGCCGGTATGACTGAGCCGCCGCTCCAGCGGGGCGGGCGCGGCAACAAAGCGCGACAAGGGCTCGGCGCCTTGCGGCAGGCCATGGGGGGCCGCCAGCGGTCCCAGGTGGCGCCAGTGCACCGGCGAGGCCTCGTCGATGGGGGCATCCAGCTCCTCGCTGAGGGCAGCGCCAAGGGCGGCCTCGTAGCCCTGTTCCACCTTCACCGCATCGATGAGTGGCGGGAACAGGTCGCCGTTGGCCACCGCCAGGAGCTTGGCCAGGGTGCGCACCTCGGTTGCCAGTCGCTCGGCCTGACGGCGCGCCTCGTCATGCGCCTGGCGCGCTTGCGCCTCGGCCGCCGCGCTGGCTCGCGCCGCGGCTTCTGACGAACCGGCCTCGGTCTCGGCGGACGATGCCGCCGCGCCGGCGGCCGTCACGGCCTCGAGCAGCCGGGCACCTTCATCACCCTCATCGGCCACGACCGTCAGCGCCGCCCGCTTCTGAGTGACCGCGGAAAGCTCCGATTCCAGCCGCGCGATGCGTTGGTCATGCTCACCCACCGCCCGCGTGAGGGCGTCATGCCGGGCGACCAGCGCCGATAGCGCCGCCGATGCCTGATCGGCGGTATCCTGCGAGCCCTTCAGGCGGTCGGCGGCGGCTTGCAGGTCGTGGGCGGCGGCGCTGCGCTCGGCCGCGGCATTGTCCTGCATCGCCGCCAGTTCTGTTGCCTCGGCCGTGAGCCGTTCGAGCACGCTGCCGGTATCGTTGAGGATGTCGCTTTCGCGCTCAAGGTCGGCGACGATCTGCGCCAGCCGGCTTTCCAGTTCGGCGACCCGCTGGCGGCCTTGCGCTTCTTCCTTGTCGAGGCCCTCCCGCTCGATGGTGAGCCGTTGCAGCACCGCTGCGCGCACCGTCTCGGTCTCGCGCAATCCCGGCAGGGCTTCGCCTGCCACATCGCGCGCCCGGGTCTTTTCAGAAACCGCGCGGGTCACCTCGGCCAGCCGCCGGGTGATCTCGTCGAGGCTTTGCGCCTCGCGCCCCACCGCGCCGTCGAGGTCCTTCCAGGTGGCATACAGCGTGGTTGCTTCCAGCCGCCGGATATCGGCGGAGAGATGCTTGTAGCGAGCGGCCTGGCGAGCCTGGCGCTTGAGGCCGTTGAGCTGCGTCTCGAGCTGCGCCACCACGTCGTCGATGCGTTCCAGATTGGTTTCCGCCGCATGCAGCTTCAGCTCGGCCTCGTGGCGGCGGGTATGCAGTCCGGTGATGCCGGCGGCTTCCTCGAGGATGCGGCGCCGCGCTTGCGGCTTGGAATTGATGATCTCGCCGATCTGGCCCTGCTTGACCAGCGCCGGCGAGCGCGAGCCGGTGGAGGCATCGGCGAACAGCAGCTGCACATCGCGCGCCCGGGCATCGCGGCCGTTGATGCGGTAGGCCGACCCCGCCTCGCGCTCGATGCGCCGGCCAACCTCGATGATTTCACTGTCGTTGAAGGCAGGCGGTGCGGTGCGGGCGGAATTGTCCAGCGCCACCGTCACCTCGGCCATGTTGCGCGACGGCCGCGTCGAGGTGCCGGCAAAGATGACGTCGTCCATGCCGGAGGCGCGCATGCTCTTGTAGGAGCTTTCGCCCATCACCCAGCGCAACGCTTCCAGGAGGTTGGACTTGCCGCAGCCATTGGGCCCGACGATGCCGGTGAGACCGGACTCGATGACGAACTCGGTCGGCTCGACAAAGGACTTGAATCCCGACAGCCTGAGGCGGGTGAATTTCATGCCGTCCCGCTCCCTCGCGCGGTTATCCCCTGAACGAGCCAATCTAGAATGATTCGGCACCGCCGTTGAAGCCGCCAATGCAACCCCGGGCCCGATCTGCACAGCTCAATGCAGATCATCGCGGATGTCGCTCGTGGCCCAATCAGGGCCCGGCCGCAGTGCCAACGCGGCGCCAACCCCTCCGCCGCGCTCACCCCAGGGCGGCGTCGAGCATCGTGCGGAACTGCTCGATCGGCTGGTTGCCTTGCAGGATCTTGCCGTTGATGAAGAAGGTCGGTGTCGAGTTGACGCCAAAATCCTTTTCCGCCTTGTCGCGGCCCTGGACAATGCCCTTGGCCACTTCGGTGTTCTTGAGACAGGCGTTGAAGCTTTCCTCGGTGAAGCCGGCGAGCTTGGCGATCTTGAACAGCTCGGCCTTGGGATCGTTGTGCGTCCACTTCTGCTGCTGCTCGTAGAGCACCTCGATCATCGGGAAGTATTTGTCCTTGGGGGCGCAGCGGGCCAGCATGAAGGCGGCCAGCGCCAGGTCGTCGAAGGGAAACTCGCGGAAGATGAACTTCACCTTGCCGGTGTCGATATATTCGGCCTTCAGCTTGGGAAAGGTGTTGTTGCTGAAATGGGCGCAGTGCGGGCAGGTGGCCGAAGCGTATTCTATCATCGTCACCTTGGCGTCGGGATTGCCGAGCACCCGGTCACCCAGCGGTGGCGGCACCATCAGCTTGGCGACATCGACGCTGGTTTCCTGGGCACTGGCAGCGGTTGCCGCAAGCCCCGGCAGGACAGCGAGGGCAGCACCAAGGCTGAGGATATGTCTGCGATTGAGGTTCTTCATCATGACTCTCTGATTGAATGAGGTGGTTAAACCAACGGTACTCTTTGGCGGGGCTGCGATGCAACGGGCACCAACCACGCGGCAGCTCAGTCCTTTCTGGCGGCCAGCACGCCGCGGCCCAGGCGTTCCAGCGCCGCCTTCAAGGGCTCATCGGCGATAGCCTCGAGGTCGCGGTGCAGGCGCTCGGCCTCGGCGGCCGGCACCTGGCGCCTTTCGGGCGGCGGGGCACTGGTCCTTTTCACCCGTGTCTGATGGATTTTCAGTGCCGCGATCGCCTCATAGCCGTAATAGCCGTTGATGCGCTCGACGATGCGCGGCGCCTCGTGCTGTACCTCGATGGCCATACCGGGCTCCACCGCGATCACCAGGGTGCCGCCGCGCCCGCGCCCACCGGTGCCTTCGCCGCCGCGCGGCCAGCGTACGCGCTCAGGCGACGAGCCCTGAGCCAGGGCCTCGCCGACGATGGACGCCCAGTTGGCGATGAGCTCACCATAGGCAAAGCCAAAACGCTCCAGCGCCTTGCCGGCCACGGGGGTGAAGTGTTTTTCCAGTCTGTCCAGCATCCGACTTCCTGTGGTGCCGTAAATGGTCTTTCGCGCGATCGCTGCGCGCCATATTAATGGTAGGCGCCATGACAGGACAGTTACAAGTTGTTGATGCAAGCGATGGGCCTGTGGGCGCCGACGGCTTCGCGCCTCGGCTGCTCGAGTGGTATGACGTGAACCGCCGCGACTTGCCGTGGCGAGCAAGGCCCGGCGTAGCGCCCGATCCCTACCGGGTATGGCTGTCGGAGATCATGCTGCAGCAGACCACGGTGGCGACTGTCGGGGCCTATTTCAGGCGCTTCACCACTCGCTGGCCGGGCATCGCCGATCTGGCAGCCGCCAGCCTCGATGACGTGCTCCGGGAATGGGCGGGGCTCGGTTATTACGCCCGCGCCCGCAAGCTGCATGAATGTGCCCGCAAGGTGGCGCGCGATCTGGGCGGGCGGTTTCCCTCAGACGAGGCCGGCCTGGTGGCGCTGCCCGGCATCGGGCCCTACACGGCAGGCGCCATCGCCGCCATCGCCTTCGATCAGCCCGCGGTCGCGGTCGATGGCAATGTGGAGCGGGTGATTGCCCGGGCGTTCGCCATCGAAACGCCGCTGCCCGCCGCCAAGCCCGAGATCAGGGCGCGCGCAGCCGCGCTCGTGCCGTCTGAAAGACCCGGTGACTTCGCACAGGCCCTGATGGACCTCGGCGCCACCATCTGTGCGCCGCGCCGCGCCAATTGTCTCATCTGCCCGCTGGCCGGCGATTGCGCCGGCCGGGTGCAAGGCATCGCCGATCAGCTGCCGCGCCGCGCCGCCAAGAAGCCGCGACCGGTGCGCCATGGCACCGCCTTCCTCGCCCGCCGCGCCGATGGTGCCGTGTTGCTGCGCCGCCGCCCGGAAAAGGGCCTGCTAGGTGGCATGATGGAAGTGCCCTCGAGCCCCTGGCGCACCGCGCCCGCAAGCACTGCCGATGCCGCACCGATTGCCGCCAGGTGGCAGCGGCATGCGGCAACGGTGGAGCACACCTTCACCCATTTCCACCTTGTGCTAGCGGTGATGACGACCAGCCTGCCGATGGACGCCTTGGCGCCCGAGGGTGCTCGCTTCGTGGAACCCGACCGGCTGGCGGAGGAAGCCTTGCCATCGTTGATGAAGAAGGTCCTGGCGGCGGTGCTCGGAGCGGGCGCGCTCAAGCCGCGCCCAGTTCGGCGCGCACCTGCTGGCGCAGATGATCGATCGGCATGAGGGCCTTGCCCTTCCTGACATGCCAAAAGGTCCAGCCGTTGCAGGCTTCCGCGCCCATCACGTGGGCACCGATCTTGTGGATCGAGCCCGAGGCATCGCGACAGGCGATCGACCCGTCGGCCCTGACCGTTGCGGCATGCCGCTGCATCGGGTCATAGAGCGTGGCGCCCGGCTTGATCAGGCCGCGCTCGATCAGCGTGCCGAAGGGAATGCGCGGCTCGGCCCGTTTGCTGGTCGAGACCTTGACCGCTTCAGGCGGCGCGGCCTCAGTTGCGTCGATGCGCTGCAGGGCGAGAGCGGCATAGGCCGGATCGCGCTCGATGCCGATGAAATGCCGCCCGAGGCGCTTGGCCACCGCGCCGGTGGTGCCGGAGCCGAAGAACGGGTCGAGCACGATATCGCCGGCATTCGATGAGGCGAGGATCACCCGGTGCAGCAGCGCCTCCGGCTTCTGGGTCGGATGCAGCTTGACGCCGTCTTCATCGCGCAACCGTTCGGGCCCGCCGCAGATCGGCAACAGCCAGTCGGAACGCATCTGCAGGTCGTCGTTGAGAGCCTTCATGGCGTCGTAGTTGAAGGTGTAGGTCTTCTGGCCGGCATCGCGCGCGGCCCAGATCAGCGTCTCGTGGGCATTGGTGAAGCGCCGCCCGCGGAAATTGGGCATCGGGTTGGTCTTGCGCCAGATGACGTCGTTGAGCATCCAGAAATCCAGATCCTGGAGGATGCTGCCGACCCGGAAGATGTTGTGATAGGAGCCGATCACCCACAAGGTGCCGGTGGGCTTCAGCGCCCGCTTGGCCAGCTTCAGCCAGTCGCGGGTAAAGCGGTCATATTCGGAAAACGAGGCAAAGCGATCCCAGTCATCGTCCACCCCGTCGACGCGGCTCTGATCCGGCCGGTGCAGCTCGCCGGTGAGCTGCAGGTTGTAGGGTGGGTCGGCGAACACCAGGTCCACCGACTTCGCCGGCAGTTTCTCCAGTTCTTCGAGACAATCGCCCACCAGCACGCTGTCGATCAGCGGCGCGATATCCGGCCGGGCATTGAAGCCCATGGTCCAGCCCCTTTTGACGCCTACGCAAACACAACAGTCTTCTTCTTGAGGATTCACCATGAGTCCTCTTCGGCACGGATGAAACTGCAAACGCCAGAAATGGTTAACGCGGCAGGTCGAGGAGGGCGCTTACCGGCTTGAAGCTCTTGCGGTGCAGGGGTGAGGGGCCGAGGCGCTTGAGCGCTGCTTGGTGGGCGGCCGTCCCGTAGCCCTTGTGGCGGGCAAAGCCGTAGCCGGGGATTTCGGCATCGAGACGGGTCATGAAGCGATCGCGCGTCACCTTGGCGATGATCGAGGCCGCCGCGATGGACAACGACAGGCCATCGCCGCCGACCACGGTGCACGCCGCCATAGGCAATTGGGGCGCGCGATTGCCGTCGATAAGGCACAGGCAGGGGCGCACGTCGAGCTGCGCCACGGCTTCGGCCATGGCCCACAAGGTGGCGGCAAGGATGTTGTCGCGGTCGATGCGTTCGACATCGGCCATGGCGACGCCGACGCGCGCTGTCGCCATGATCTCGCTATAGAGTGCCTCACGCCGGGCGGCGCTAAGGGTTTTGGAATCGTCGATGCCGGCGGGGATGCGGTCGCGGTCGAGGATCACCGCCGCCGCCATCACCGGTCCCGCCCAGGGGCCGCGTCCGGCCTCGTCGATGCCGGCGATGAGCCGTGCGCCGGACCGCCGGGCGGCATCCTCCAGCTCGAGTGTACAGGTAACAGAATCGCCACGGGCCATGGCCCAGTGTGATGCGGCACCTAGAGAAGCGTCAACTGGTCGCCGGGCTGCGGGGGCCTGCGGAAATGCTCGGCGGTCAAGCGAAGCTTCCTGTGGTTGATTTTCAGCCGCCGGCAGGCCAGTTCGAAGCGCCGACCGGTGGTCCAGGCAATCGGCCCCGAACCCTTCTGGCGCTGGCCGAAGGTTGCATCGTAGTCCTTGCCCCCGTGCAGCGATTGCGTCAGCGATATGACCCGCCGCGCCCGGTCCGGCTGGTCGGTGATGAGCCATTCACGAAACAGCTCCTTGATCTCCAGCGGCAGGCGCAGCATCACATAGCCCGCCTCGCTGGCGCCGGCCTCCTTGGCGGCCGCCAGTATCCCTTCGATTTCCGCATCGTTGAGGCCGGGGATGATGGGGGCTGCAAGCACCGCCACCGGGATGCCGGCAGCGGCCAGCGCCGCAATCGCCTTGAGGCGTCGCTCGGGGCTCGATGCGCGCGGCTCCATCGAGCGCGCCAGCCGGCGATCGAGCGTCGTCACCGAAATCGCCACCTTGACCAGACCCTTTTCCGCCATGGGTGCGAGGATGTCGATGTCACGCTCGATCAGCGCCGACTTGGTGACGATGCCCACCGGATGGCCGAATTCCGCCAGCACCTCGAGAATCCGCCGCGTCAGCCGGTAGCTGCGCTCGATGGGCTGGTAGGGGTCGGTGTTGGTGCCCAGTGCGATGGTCTTGGGCTCATAGCCCGTCTTCAGCAGTTCACTGCGCAGGACCTCGGCCACGTTGGTCTTGGCGAACAGCTTCGATTCGAAGTCGAGCCCCGGCGAAAGACCCATGTTGGCGTGACTCGGCCTCGCATAGCAGTAGCTGCAGCCGTGCTCGCAGCCGCGATAGGCATTGATCGAGCGCTCGAAATTGAGATCGGGCGATGCGTTGCTGGTCATGGCCGAGCGGGCAGCTTCCACCGTCACCGTGGTCCTCAGCGCCGGCATCTCCTCCAGCGACTGCCAGCCGTCGTCGAACAGCTCGCGCGCCAAAGCCTCGTGGCGCCCCGAGACATTGGAGCGCGACCCGCGTCCCCGCCGCCGCCCTGGCAGGCTGGTCGCCGCCATGCGGTCGAGGCGGTAATGGTTGTCGGCAAACGTTGTCTGGTGCACCGTGGTCATGCTTCATTGTGTAGCACGAGTTAGAGAACAAAGGAAGAACATTTGTTGAGCATTGTCATCCCCACACTCAACGCTGCCGACCATCTGGCGGCGACGCTTGGAGCGCTGGTGCCCGGCGCCATCGACGGGCTGGTGGCGCAACTGGTGATCGCCGACGGTGGCTCCGGGGATCGAACGCTCGACATCGCCGAGCAGGCCGGCGCCGACATCGTCAGCGCCGATCCCGGGCGCGGCGGCCAGTTGCGGGCCGGCGCCGCGGCGGCGCGGGGGGCGTGGCTGCTGTTCGTGCATGCCGATACCCGGCTTGAGCCCGGCTGGGTCGAGGAGGTGAGGGCCTTCATCCGCGACGCGGGCACCGGGCGGGCAGGCTATTTCCGTCTCGCCCTCGACGACGACCGCTTGCGGGCGCGTCTGGTGGAACGGGCCGCGGCCTGGCGTGCGGCGCTCTTTGCACTGCCGTATGGCGACCAGGGCCTGTTGATCTCGCGTGCCCTCTACGATGAAATCGGTGGTTTTGCCCCGCTGCCACTGATGGAGGACGTCGACATTGTCCGCCGCCTCGGCCGCCGCCGCCTCAAGGCCCTTTCGACTCGTGCCCTCACCAGCGCCGCGCGCTATCGCCGCGACGGCTATGTGCGCCGCCCTCTGCGCAACCTCGCCTGCCTCGCCGGCTACTTTGCCGGTATTGCACCCGAGCACCTGTCGCGCCTTTACCGATGAGCCCGAGCCGTCATCTGGTCATCATGGCCAAACAGCCGGTCATGGGCCGGGTGAAGACCCGGCTGGCCGCCGCGGTCGGGGCCACCGAGGCGACACGCGCCTACCGGGTGATGCTGGCGGACATCCTGCGCCGCCTGGCACCCGACCGGCGCTGGAGCGTCTGGCTCGCCGTCTCGCCGGACATGGCCGCCCGTCCGGCCTGGTGGCAAGGCCCGTTCCGGCCACGCCTTATCGCGCAAGGTTCGGGCGATCTCGGCTCCCGCATGCAATCCCTCATGGACCGCCTGCCGCCGGGGCCTGTTGTCATCATTGGCAGCGACATACCGGCCATCGCAGCCGACGATATCGCCCGCGGCTTTCAGGCCCTTGCCGGCCATGATGCGGTTTTCGGCCCGGCGAGCGACGGCGGCTACTGGCTGGTGGGCCTCGCCCGCCGCCGCCTGGAACGTCCCTTTGGCGGGGTGCGCTGGTCGAGCCCTCATGCCCTCGCCGATACCCGTGCCAACCTCGCTGGCCGGCGCGTGGTCTTGCTGCGCACACTTGCCGATGTGGACACCGCGGAAGATCACCGCGCCTGGCGCCGCAACGGTTGCCGCCTTATTCCGCTGCCTGCGCCAGCGCCGCGCTACGCGCCTTCACCCAGTAGGTGACGGCGGCCGCGGCGATGGCTGCGGCGAACAGCGCCATGACCGCATAGACCGGCCCCAGCCCTGCCCTGGGCGTATAGAGCCAGGCAATGAACGGCACCACGCTGGCCGCCGTGGTGAAACCCAGGAGATAGCGCAAGGCATAGGCCCGCGCCCGCCACTGGTCCGGCACGGTGCGCGCCACCAGCAGGTCGTTGACCACCACCTGGCCGTAGACGGCGGCAAGGATCAGCGCCGCCGCGCCCAGCACCGCGGCTCCCGAAAGGCTTGCCACGGCCACGAAGCCGGAAAGCTGCATCAGCGCCAGCGTCACGAAGATGCGCTCGATGGCGATCTTGTCGATAAGCCTGCCGACAACGATCTGTGTCATCGCCCCGGCCAGATATATTGCGGTCGCCAGCCCTCCGACAAGGACGGGTATGGCGGCGATGGCCGGCGTTTCCTCGGCCACCAGTTTGGGCAGGGTGATGGTGATGGTGTTGAAGGTGAAGCCGCCGGCTGCCACCGTGATGCCGATCGCCACGGCGACAAGCAGGAAATCGGGTGCGCTGTTGAAGCGTTCGTGGCCGGCCGCCTTGCGCACCGCCTCGCCGGTCCCCGCCGGCACCAGCGCCAGGTAGGCAAGGCCGATGGCGATGAGCACGGCCCCCGGCAGCGCGAAGGCCCAGCGCCAGCCGAGCGCCTGCACCAACCCGGCGGTGAACAACGGCGCAGCCGCCACGCCGAGGTTGCCGAAGACCCCGTTGAGCCCGAAGGCCCGCCCACTTGCGCCCTTCACCGTCGACATCATCGCCGTGCCCACAGGGTGGTAGATGGCCGAGAACACGCCGACCAGCGTCAGCGCCGCCGCCAGCGACCAGATGCCCTGGGCGAAGGAGGTGGCGATGAGCGCCGCGCCGCCGCCGAGGAAGAACATCCCCAGCATGTTGCGCCGGCTCCAGTGATCGCCGAGCCAGCCGGCCGGCAGTGACAAGAGCCCGAAGCACACGAAGGTCCCGGTGGTGATGGCGATGCCGGCACCGTAGCCGATGCCGAACAGCGGGGCGAGCGTGAGGACCGCGGTGGGGTAAATGAGCAGCATGTAGTGGTCGCAGAAATGCGCCGCATTGATGAAGCTGAAGGCGCGCCGACCGCTGCTCATGCCGCTAAGGCTACTTGCGCCGCCGGTGCTCGTCAATTCTCGGCATGATCTCGACGAAGTTGCACGGGGCGTGGCGCAGGTCGAGCTGCTTCACCAGCAACTCGTTCCAGCCGTCACGGCAGGCGCCGGGCGAACCGGGCAGGCAGAACACGTATTTGTTCCTCACGATGCCGGCGACAGGGCGCGACTGCATGGTGGAGGTGCCGATCTTCGGCCACGAGATCATGTGGAAGGTCATCGCAAAGCCTTCGATCTCCTTGTCGAACAGGCCGCGCATGGCTTCCGGCGTCACGTCGCGGCCGGTGAGCCCGGTGCCGCCTGTGGTGATGACTATGTCGATGTCGGCGCGGTGGGCCCATTTCCGCATCTTGGAGCGGATCTGCCTTATGTCGTCCTTGATGATGGCCCTCCCGGTCAGTTCATGGCCGGATTGGGTGATGAGATCACAGAGCACCTGGCCCGACTTGTCGTCCTCCAGGGTGCGCGTGTCGGAAATGGTCATTATCGCTATATTTAGCGCGACGAACGCGCGATCGGCAGTCACACCCGTCATCTCTCAAATCTCCCGTTGCACAACCGCCAGCGATCTGATGGCCGCCCGCCTCAGATGAATGTTCTTGTGAACAGAAAAGCCGCGCGGAGACGTCAATGTCCCCGGTTGCGTACTTTGGATCCCCCCGCACAACATCCCCACCTGAAACGTTAACAAAGAATCGGTTTTCCTGAAAGGCACGATTATGTCGCGTGTGGAACTTTCGAAAATCCGCTCTTGCTCCGCTTGCCGACCATCGATGCGAGAATGTCTATTTCGTCAGGCGCCGCCGTCGAGACGTTCCCTGATGCTCAGAAAATCGCGCCAGGCGAGGCGTTTTTGCGCCGGCTGGCGCAGCAGGTAGGCGGGATGAAGCGTCGGCATTACGGGGATGGCCTGGTCATCGGCCGAAATGCTGGTCCAGCGTCCGCGCAGACGCAGGATACCCTCCGACGTGCCGATGAGGCGCTGGGCGGGCGTGGCGCCGAGGCAAACGATGAGGCGCGGGCGCACGAGCGCGATGGTGCGCTGGACGAACGGCATGCACATCAAGGTCTCGGCTTCCGTCGGCTTGCGGTTGCCGGGTGGCCGCCAGAAGATGACGTTGGTGATGAGCACCGCCTTTTCGGGGTCGTCGGCGTGGCGGTCGAGGCCGATCGCCGCCAGCATGCGATCGAGAAGCTGGCCCGAGCGCCCCACGAACGGCTTGCCCTGCAAATCCTCCTCGCGCCCCGGCGCCTCGCCGATCAGCAACACCCCGGCTTCGGGGTTGCCGTCGATGTAGGCGAGATTGGTAGCGGTGCGCTTCAGCGGGCACTGGTCGAAGCCGGCCAGCGCATGGGCGATGTCGTGGAGGCTCATGCAGCGCGCCGCCAGCACCTCGGCGCTCACCGCCGGCTCGCGCGGCGGTGCGGCCTCGACTGGCCTCGCGGCCGGCGCGACAGCGCGAGCGGTTCTGACCGGCGCCGGCGCCGGCGCTGGTGGCGGTGACAGGCGGTCGCGCGGCACCTCCGCGATGGCCTCGTCGGCGCCCATCTCGATCTGCCACATGAGGTCTTGCAGCCGCCGGGCCTTGTCGTCAGGTGCGCTGTTCAATGTCATGGTCCCAGTTGTGGCCGCTGTTGCGCGGGCCGACGCCGCAAAGGAGTTTTGCGTGCGGCAATGGCCTCCACTATAAGGGGGCGCGTGGTGAAGGTTAAGATGCTGGAGGGGTTTCACGAGATGAGCGATCAGGACACCGTCCAACGCGAGTCGATGGACTATGACGTGGTGATCGTCGGGGCGGGCCCTGCCGGTCTCTCGGCGGCCATCCGCCTCAAGCAGCTGGCTGCCGCCGCGGGCAGCGAGATCGCCGTCTGCGTGCTCGAAAAAGGGTCCGAGGTCGGCGCCCATATTCTCTCCGGCGCCGTCGTCGATCCCATCGCCCTCAATGAACTGATCCCCGACTGGAAGGAAAAGGGCGCTCCCCTCAACACCCCAGTTACGGAGGATCGCTTCTACATGCTCGGCGCTGGCGGCGGAATGCGGCTGCCCAACTTCCTCATGCCGCCCCTGATGAGCAACCACGGCGCCTATGCCGTCTCGCTGGGCAATGTGTGCCGCTGGCTGGCCGCCCAGGCCGAGGAACTGGGCATCGAGATCTATCCCGGCTTTGCCTGCTCCGATCTGGTGATGCGCGACGACGGCTCGATCAAGGGCGTGGTGGCCGGCGTCTTCGGCCTCGACCACGACGGCAACCCCAAGCCCGACTACCAGCCGGGCATGGAACTGAACGGCAAGTATGTGCTCATCGCCGAAGGGGTGCGCGGTTCGCTCGCCAAGAAGCTGATCAACCGCTTCGATCTTTCCGCCGGGCGCGGCCCGCAAAAATTCGGCCTCGGCATGAAGGAATTGTGGGAGGTGAAGCCGGAAAACCACAGAGCCGGCCAGGTCACCCACACCATGGGCTGGCCGCTCGGCCTGAAAGCCGGCGGCGGCTCGTTCATCTACCACCTGGAAGATAACCTGGTGTCGGTCGGATTCGTGGTGCATCTCAACTACGAGAACCCCCACCTTTACCCCTACATGGAGTTCCAGCGCTTCAAGCATCACCCGATGATCGCTGCAGTCCTCGAAGGCGGCAGGCGGGTCGCCTATGGCGCCCGCGCCATCACCGAAGGCGGCCTGCAGTCGGTGCCGAAGCTGACGTTTCCGGGCGGCGCCCTCATCGGCTGCTCGGCCGGCTTCGTCAACGTGCCGCGCATAAAAGGGACCCACAATGCCATGAAGACCGGCATGCTGGCGGCCGAGGCCGCCTTTGCCGCCGTCGCCGAGGGCCGCGAGGGCGACGAACTGACGGCCTATGAGGAGTCTTACGAGAAATCATGGGTGCATGCCGACCTGAAGCGGGTGCGCAACGTCAAGCCCATGTGGTCGAAACTCGGCCTCATCGGCGGCCTGGCGCTCGGCGGCCTCGACATGTGGACCAACCAGATCTTCGGGTTTTCGCTGTTCGGCACCCTCAAGCACGGCAAGCCCGACTATGCCTGCCTCAAGCCGGCGAGCCAGTGCCCGGTGATCGACTATCCCAGGCCCGACGGCGTTCTGTCCTTCGACCGGCTCACCAACGTCGCCTTTTCAGCCACCAACCATGAAGAGGACGAGCCGGTCCATTTGAAGCTCAAGGACCCGGCGATCCCCATCGCCCGCAACCTGCCGGAATATGACGAACCGGCCCAGCGCTATTGCCCGGCCGGCGTCTATGAAGTGCTCAAAGATGATCAGGGAAAGCCCTATTTCCAGATCAATCACCAGAACTGCGTGCACTGCAAGACCTGCGATATCAAGGACCCGGCGCAGAATATTGACTGGCAGGTACCACAGGGTGGCGAGGGTCCAAATTACCCCAACATGTGAGGATTCTTCGGGTTTCTTGCGTCGTCTTTGTCGCCGGTAACCAAAATAATCGCTTTCTGCCGCAATCTTGCCCATCATCTGGTAGCAGTATTGTCTGGTTGAGGGGGCGGTTTGTTGCGGTTGAGGTGGGCGTGGTGACGAAAGCCACACGAGCCATGATGGTCATGCTGGCGCTGACGCTGGCCGTGCCGGCGGCTGTCGCCGATGGCGCACACGAGCAGCCGTGGAACGAGCCCGCCGCTCAGGCCCAGTCCCGCAACAACGGCGAATCCTTCTGGCAGCGGCTCGTCCCGTCCTTTTCCACTGACGGTCGCGCCAAGGTTGAGGGCGACCTGACACCCACCATCAACTATACCAATCAGGACCATGCCGCGGCCCCCAAGCGCCCCGTCGTGGTGCACAAGGCGCCGCGCAAGATTATCCCGGTAGCGACGACCCACAAGACCCGCACGACCCACAGGGTCGCCGGCGCCAAGGCGGTGCCAAAGAAGAAGACCACCGAGGCCTGGTGGTGGAAAAATGTCGGCAATCCCCCGGTGGACAAGCTGCGCGCCTGCATCGGCATATTTGCCGCCGCCGAAGCGGTGCGCGATACCGCTGCCCGGCCCGACGCCATCATGACGAAGGCCATCGGCTCGAGCTGTCGGAGCGACTACACCGCGATGGTTGATGTGCTGAGCCATGGCCTTTCCAGGGCGCGCTACGACGCGGCCATGAAGGAATTGCAGCGCACCACGTTCTTGCCGGCGGCGACCACGGCGACCGAAACTGCGCGCGCCCAGGCCCGCCGCAAGGCAAGCGTCGCGGTGAGCGAGCCGCCCGACCTCGCCCGCGCCAAGCAGGCGATGTTCGACTGCTTCAACCGTCAGGCCGACAACCTGGCGCTGCAAAATTCCGCCGCCGCCCGGCTTCTGGCGCGCGAGGTGGTGGCGCGTTGCGACGAACAGACGCGCGGCTTCTTCGATACCTTGTTTGTTGCCTACCCGGTCGACAAGAAGAGCCATGATGCCTCCATCCGCATCGCGGTGGAGCAGAACTACATGCCGGCCATCGCGGATCGCATCCGCATCGTCCGCCAGGGCCAGCCGGTGATCGACACCAACACCTCCGGCAACGCCGCCGATACGCCTGCCAACACCACCGTGGTGACCAAGCAGTAGGCGTTATCGCTATTTCACCCCGGCGTGGCCGAAGACCTGCGGCCCCGGCCAGCAGTCGACGGCAAGGCGGTATTTCTTCTCGTAAAGGCCGGTGGCGATGCGGGTGCGAAAGCCGATGAGCCCATCGACCGTATCGCCGATGTTGTAGCCTTCGGCGAGGAACTTCCTTTGCAGCGCCGCGACCTTGGTGCGCGAATAGGTGCTGATGCCGCCCCACGGCGCCACGAAACCGTCACCCTTGCCGGCGATGCGGTCGGCGAGCTGGCCGATGAAGATGACGTAGAGATCGCTGTTGTTGTAGGTCTTGATCACATAATAGTTGCGGGTCCCCAGGAACGCCGGACCGAAGCGGGCAGCCGGCAGGGTGAGGAAGGCTTCGTCCTTGAGCCTTTGCGCCGGGATGGTGTGCCCGGCCACTGGGGCAAGCCCCATCTTCAGCCATTGCGCGATGCTGCGACCATGATCGATGCCCTCCAGGGTGCAGTCGAAATGCGGCGGCATGGTAATCTCGTAGCCCCAGGTCTCGCCCCGCCGCCAGCCGCTGTCGGCGAGCAATTTGGCGGCGCTGGCCAGTGCATCGGGCACCGAGCCCCAGATGTCCGCGCGCCCGTCACCATCGAAGTCGACGGCCTCGCTGAGGACCTGGCTCGGCAGCATCTGCATCAGGCCCATGGCGCCCGCCCACGAGCTTTTCATCTCGCTGCGCCTGATATGGTCTTTTTGCAGGATGTCGAGGGCAGCGAGCAGTTCGGGTCGGAAGGTTTCCGGCCGCCGGCCGATGAATGACAGGGTGGCAAGGGTGCGCACCGCGTCATAGGGGATGGCGGCGCGGCCATAGTTGCTTTCGCGCGCCCACAGGGCGATGAGGATGCTGCCCGGCACGCCGTAGCGCTTCTCGATGCGATCCAGCACCGGCCCCCAGCGCTTTGCCTCGGTGCGGCCGCGTGCCGCAAGCGTGGCGATGGAGGCCTCGTTGAAATAGTCTGCCGGCGCCTGGAACTCCGCCTGGCGCTGGGCCGGCGCCTCCGGCTTGCCGGTGAACCTGGGATCGAGGTCGGGCAGCGACCAGTCGAGGGTAAGGCCCTTGAAGGCGGCATCGAAGACCGCCCGTGAAACCCCCAGCCCATGCGCCTTGGGCCAAAGTCCGGCGAGGAAGCGGGAGAAATCGCGCTCGGTCGCGGCACGGGTCTGGGCGAGGCAGGTGCCGCAATGCAGCAAGATGAGGCAAGTCATCGCCAGCACGGCCATCAGGCGGCCGCGATTGAAGGGTGTGCTCATGGCGAAAGCCTATCGCGCCGGGGGGGGCGCGGCCAAGCCCGCCATCTTGTTGCCGAAATGTTTACCGCTGATGACGCAACGTTGATCGCCGTCGCGGCGCTTGCGGCGCAGGATAAATGGGCGCAAATTGCCGCCTTACACCATATTCATTGCATAAGGCGCCCCCGGCGGCGCCCCATGCATCTGGAGGATTGAACGAAATGCGTCGTGGCTTGCAGGCAGGTTTGATGGCTTTGGCGGTTGCCATGGGCAGTGGAAGCGCTTTGGCGACCCAGTCGCTGGACCTCAAGGGACTGGAATATTCCTCCCCCTCTGGCGCCTATCTGGCGGGGCGTTACGCCACCAAGGTGCACGATGTGGAATATGCCGCGGAATTCTTCGCCCGCGCCCTCGACGAGGATCCCGGCAATCCGGTGCTCATCGAGCGGGCCTTCCTGCTTGATCTGTCGGCCGGCAATTTTACCCGTGCCGAGGCATTGGCCGCGCAGATCGTCGCTACCAATCCGCGCCATCGCGTCGCCCAGTTGCTGCTCGGGGTGAAGGCCGAACGCGAGGGACGCTGGATGGCAGCCCGGACTTTCCTCGCCAATACCGCCTACACGCCGGTCGGTGAGCTTTCGGCCTCGTTGCTGACGGCCTGGAGCTATGCCGCCGAAGGCAAGTATGTCGATGCCGACAATGCCCTGAAGCCTCTCGATCAGAATTCGGCGCTGAACAACTTCCGCCTGTTCCACAAGTCGCTCATCGCCGACCTGTTGGGCCATACCGCCGATGCCGACAAGTATTTCCGCCAGACCTATGACGCGGCGGGCACCTCGCTGCGCGTGGTCCAGGCCTATGGCAACTTTCTCGAGCGCACCGGTCACGCCGATGAGGCCATCAAGATCTACTCCACGTTTCTCAAGAAGACCCAGCGCAACCCGCTGATCGTTACTGCGCTGGCGGACGCCAGCAAGGGCATCAAGCCGGGGCCTTTTGTCCCCGACGCAACCGCCGGTGTCGCCGAGGTGCTGTTCGGTATCGCCAGCGCCCTGTCGGATGAGCAGTCGGTCGACATCTCGCAGGTCTACGACCAGCTGGCCCTGTGGGTGAGGCCCGACTATCCCGTGGCGCAGATGCTGCTGGGCGAGATCTACGAGGACATGAAGCGCCCCGACAAGGCGGTCGAAGCCTTCCGGTCGCTGCCGCAGTCCTCCCCGCTTACCCCGGCGGCCGAACTGCGCATTGCCAACGATCTTGATGATCTGGGTCGCACCGATGAGGCGATCAAAGGTCTGGATGCGCTGATCGCCCGTGACCCCGGCAATTACGATGCCCTTTATAGCCGCGGCAACATCCTGCGCGGCCATGAGCGCTGGAAAGAGGCCGCCGACAGTTACACCAAGGCCCTCGAACGCCTCAAGACGCCCAACAAGCAGCAATGGACGGTGTATTATTTCCGTGGCATCTCCTACGAGCGTAGCGGCGAATGGCCCAAGGCCGAGGCCGATTTCAAGACGGCGCTGAAGATGCAGCCGGACCAGCCGGCGGTGCTCAACTATCTCGGCTATTCGTGGATCGAGAAGCGCCAGAATCTCGACGCAGCCCTTGCCATGGTGAAGAAGGCCGTCGATCTCCGCCCCAACGACGGCTATATCGTCGACAGTCTCGGTTGGGCCTATTTCCACCTGGGCGATTTCGAGCAAGCCACGAAATATCTCGAACGGGCCGTGCAGTTGCGCCCCGAGGACCCGACCATCAACGATCACCTGGGCGATGCCTACTGGCGCATCGGGCGCAAGCTGGAAGCAAAATTCCAGTGGGCGCACGCCCGTGACTCCAAGCCCGACCCGGCCGATCTGAAGGTCATCCTCAAGAAGCTGAGCGACGGGTTGCCACCGTTACAGGAACTGAAGCCTGCTGAAAACGGCAAGGAACCGAACCGCACGTGATCTCAGGTGTGACGGCGCTTGAGGAAGCCGCCCCCGCCAAGGTCAATCTCGCTCTTCACGTCACCGGCCGGCGGGCCGACGGCTATCACCTGCTCGACAGTCTGGTGGTGTTTACCAAGCTGGGTGATCGCCTCACCGCGAGCCGCGGCGATGGCATCACGCTCAGCCTCGAAGGCTCCATGGCCGCAGGTCTCTCCACCAGCGACAATCTGGTGGTGAGAGCCGCCGAGGCGTTGCGTCTTGCGGTCGGCGACCCGCAGCTCGGTGCCTGGCTGGTGCTGCAAAAGCACCTGCCCGTCGCCTCTGGCATCGGTGGCGGTTCGGCCGACGCTGCCGCCGCAGTCCGCCTGCTCACCCGGTTGTGGCGACTCGATACAAAGACTGTCGAAATTGCCCGGCTGGCTGCCAGCCTCGGCGCCGACGTACCGGTGTGCATGGCCAGCCGCCCGGCTCGCATGAGCGGCATCGGCGAAATTCTCGAACCGTTCGAAGGCTTGCCCGACCTGCCGCTGGTGCTGGTCAATCCGCGCCGCGCGGTGTCGACGCCCGAGGTCTTCCGCCGCCTGGCGCGCCGCGACAATGCCGGGCTGCCTGCATTGCCGTCAGGGTTTGCCGCTCCCCGCGACGTGGCGGACTATCTCGCGCGGTGCCGCAACGACCTCGAAGCGGCCGCCATGGTACTCGAGCCGCTCATCGCCGAGGTGATCGCCGCTCTTGCCGCCTCACCGCACTGCCTGATCGCCCGCATGTCGGGATCCGGCGCCACCTGTTTCGGCATCTATCCCGACGCCACCGCCGCCGCTACGGCCGCTGCGGCACTGGCCGCCCGCCATCCCGGCTGGTGGGCGGTCGCAACCGTTGCCCGTGGCGAGGCCTGATGCGCCGCAGCTAGCTGGTGCGCGATACGCAAAAGGCAATCGCTTCCTCCAGCGCCAGGCGATGGGCGCTGTGGGGAAAGATCTCCAGGGTATCGAGGGCGATGGTGCCGTAATGCCGGGCACGGTCGATGGTCGCTTCCAGCGCCGCGTGCTTTTGCATGAGGCTAACCGCCTGCGTCAGGTCTTCGTCCACCTGATCGCAGTCCTCGATGGTGCGCTTCCAGAATCGCCGTTCCTCGGCGTCGCCGCGGCGGTAGGCGAGCACCACCGGCAGGGTGATCTTGCCTTCGCGGAAATCGTCTCCGACGCTTTTGCCCAGAAGCGCCTGGCGACCGGTATAATCGAGCGCATCATCGACCAGCTGGAACGCGATACCGAGGTTGCGGCCATAGGATTCGAGCGCCGAAACATCTTCGCGGGGCCTGCCTGCCACCACTGCGCCCACTTCGGCGGCGGCCGCGAACAGCACCGCCGTCTTGGCGCCGATCACCTGCATGTAGTGATCCTCGCTGGTGGAGATGTCGTGCTGCGCGGCCAGTTGCATCACCTCGCCCTCGGCGATGATAGACGCGGCATTGGAGAGAATACGCAAGGATTCCAGCGACTTGGTCTCGACCATCATTTTGAACGCCTGGCCCAGAAGATAATCGCCCACCAGCACGCTCGCCTGGTTGCCCCAGATGAGGCGGGCGGCCTGCTTGCCGCGCCGCAAGTCGCTTTCATCGACGACATCGTCGTGCAACAAGGTTGCCGTGTGCATGAACTCGACCGCCGTCGCCAGCTTCACATGGGCATCGCCGGCATAGCCGCACATCTGGGCTGCCGCGATGGTCAGCATCGGTCTGAGGCGCTTGCCGCCGGAGTTGATCAGATGGCCGGCCAGTTCAGGGATCAGGTCAATATGGCTGTGGGCCTTGACCAGGATGGCGTTGTTGACCCGCTCCATGTCATGCTCGACCAGTCCCACCAGCCGTTCGATGCTGGCGGTCCGGTTGTCCTTGCCTTCAAATGCGACGACGACACCCAATGATCGGTCCTTCCCTGCGCTTGGCGTTTTGATCGGGCCGGGAGGATAGGGGTAGCGCTCGCTGTCGGCAAGAGCGGGTAAACGATGTCTGCTTTGCGTATCGCCGGCAGCGCAAATGCATTAGGCTTGCCGCAACGACAAGGAGCCCCGATGCGCGAAGTTTTCCGCACCAACAACCTGGTGGATCTGAGTTTTGCGCTGCATGTGTTGCGCGAGGCGGGTATCGAGCCTTTGGTGCTGGATGAGCACATGGCGGCGGTGGAGGGGTCCATTGGCGCCCTGCCGCGCCGGGTAATGGTGGAAAGTGGTTACTATGACAAGGCAATGCGTGAACTTGGTAACGTCTCGCTAACCAAGCGTGATTGATAATACCCTTAATATGCAGATGAGCGCGCTTTCATCCACGACACCCCCACCCCCGCCGCCGCCTGCGGCGGGTGCGTCTTCGTCATTGACCGAAGACGCCTTCCTTGGCGGCCGGGTCGTTGCGCTGCAACCGGAAAAGGGCTTTCGCGCCGGCATCGACTCGGTGTTTCTCGCCGCCACCATCCCGGCCAAGGAAGGTGAGACGCTGTTCGAGGCGGGCATTGGCACCGGGGTTGCCTCGCTGTGTGTCGCGGCGCGGGTGCCGGGCATCCACATCACCGGTGTCGAAGTGGCTGTGCGCTATGCCATGATGGCCGAGCAGAACGCCAAGCGGAACAGCCTCGATGGCGCCATCCGCGTCATCAAGGGCGACGTCAAGGATGCCTTGCGGCGCGACCTCGCGCAGTTCCCGGCCCACGGCTCGTTCAATCACGCCTTCGCCAACCCGCCGTTCTTCGACAACGACAAGGTGACGCAGCCCTCGACGTCCCTGCGCGCCGTCGCCAATACCTTCGGGCCGGAAGATCTGGAAACCTGGGTCAAGGTTCTCGCCACCATGGTGGCGATGCGCGGCACCGCCACGATGGTGCACCGCGCCGACAGCCTCGGGCGGCTGCTTACCGCCATGGGTGAGCGCTTCGGCGACATCCGTGTGGCGCCGCTGTTCGCCCGTCCCGGCATGGCCGCTTCGCGGGTCATCGTGCAGGGGGTGAGGGGATCGCGGGCGCCCATGCAGTTGCTTCCCGGCCTGGTGCTGCACAACGACGGCTCCTCCTTCACGGCTGAAGCTGAAGCCATCCTGCGCGACGGCATGGCCTGGCGCCTGCGCTGACACTGAGATGCAGCTTGCGGCGGGCCGCAAAGCACCCTATCTGACCCCGTCATGGCGTCATCCTCCAAAACATCGCGTTTCCCCTGGTCGTGGTTCAGGCGTTTTCGCCGCAACCGCCCCGTCGTCACCGTGGTGCGGCTTTCCGGCGTCATCGCGGTGGGCTCGACGCTCCGGCCCGGCCTCTCCCTGGTGGCCGTCAATGATGTCCTCGAACGGGCCTTCAAGCCGCGCTCCAGAGCGGTCGCGCTGGTGATCAATTCTCCCGGCGGCTCGCCCGTCCAGTCGGCCCTCATCCACGATCGCATCCGCCAGCTGGCCAAAAAGCACAAAAGGCATGTCATCGTCTTCTGCGAGGACGTGGCGGCCTCGGGCGGTTACTGGCTGGCGCTGGCGGGCGATGAAATCCATGCCGATCAAAGTTCCATCATCGGCTCGATCGGCGTGGTGGCCGCCGGCTTCGGCTTCGTTGATGCCCTGAACAAGCTCGGCATCGAGCGTCGCGTCCATACAGCCGGCCACTCGAAGGTCATTCTCGATCCCTTCCAGCCGGAAAAAAAGGCCGACGTTGCTCGCCTGAAAGAGCTGCAGGAACAGATCCACGAAAGTTTTATACGCCATGTTCGCGACCGCCGCGGCGAGCGCTTGAAGGGCGACGACAAGGAACTGTTCTCGGGCGCCTTCTGGACCGCAGAAAAGGCCCGCGAACTGGGCCTCATCGACGGCCTCGGCCACCTGCACCAGGTGCTGGAGGAAAAATTCGGTGCCAAGGTCGATATTCGCCCGGTGCGCGCTTCGAGCGGCTGGGGCTTGAGGCGGCTGCTTGCCCCGCGCGGCGAAGCGCCCGGCATCGCCCTGGATGCCGCCGGCCTTGCCGAGGGGCTGATTGCCGCGGCCGAGACCCGTGCATTATGGCAGCGTTTCGGGTTATAATGGCGCTTAGAGGTATGAGACCATGCTGACCAAGTTACTCATTGCGGTGATCGCCATACTGGTAGGCTGGATGCTGGTTCGCCATCTGGGCGAGCCGCGCCGTGACGCACCCGCCAAGGCCAAGGCCCCGAAGGCGAGCCAGCCGGCCGAAAAGATCACGACTCTGGAGCGCGATCCCAAGACCGGTATCTACCGCTGAAGGTGAGATTCCTGACCCCTTGCTTGCCGCTTGACCCGCCCGGGCATCGCTCATAGTTTGCGCCCGGTCCCGGCGCCGGGACTTCAACGGATGCCGCCATGACCGCTAGCGGGCTTCAGCCCAAGAAATCCTTTCAGGACCTCATCCTCACCCTGCACCAGTATTGGGCGGGCAAGGGATGCGTGATCCTGCAGCCCTACGACATGGAAGTGGGCGCCGGCACCTTCCATGCCGCCACCGCCCTGCGCTCGGTCGGCCCGAAACCATGGCAGGCCGCCTACGTGCAGCCCTCACGGCGCCCCAAGGACGGCCGTTACGGCGAGAACCCCAACCGGCTGCAGCACTATTACCAGTACC
>CAZMSA010000043.1:0-22503 GCA_964568825.1 uncultured Rhizobiaceae bacterium
GCTCGCGGGTTGCCGCCAGTTCACTTTCCAGATGTTGCAGGCGCTCGTGCAGTTGTGAGATGCGCGGATCTTCAGCCATGTTGCTTGCCTCCTTCGAATGCGGGTCCACCACATATCGTATGCCAGAAAAATGGGATATCGCCGGGCATTTGGCAAATGCCCGCCGAGGACTGCGCGGACCAGTGAGTTGTGGTGCCGCTTATACACGGCAGCGAGGATCAACACCACTTTCGCTTTCTAGAGCATGATGCCGAAAAGTGGAAACCGCTTTTCGGCATCATGCTCAACATATTGGAATCGTTCAGTTTTTATGCAATTGGGTGATTCCGCCCAATTGCATGCTGATCTAGGGCGTTCATCAAGGTGTCGCTGCGATCTGGCGATATGGGCGCGGGCACACTAGAATACCTGCCACATGTCGGGGGGTCGGCCGTGGAGCGGCGAGCGGAGCGTTTGGACCGAAGATGAATTTCCTGCGTCGGTTGCGTGGCTATTTCCTCGCTGGCCTGGTGGTCATTGCGCCCATTGGCATCACCATATGGCTCGCCTGGTGGTTCGTCTCCGTGGTCGATGGGTGGGTGACGCCGTTCCTGCCGTCGATCGTCAATCCCCGCAACTACCTGCCGTTCCGGGTGCCCGGCATCGGCTTGCTGACGGCGCTGATCCTCATCACCCTGATCGGCGCGCTGGCCGCCAACCTGGTCGGCCGCACCCTCTTGCGCTACTGGGAATCGGTGCTCGGGCGCATGCCGGTGATCCGCTCGGTCTACAAGGCCACCAAGCAGATCTTTCAGACCGCGCTGTCGCAAAGCGGCAGCAATTTCCGCCAGGTGGGCCTGGTCGAGTATCCGCGCCGCGGCACCTATGTGGTGGTGTTCGTGGCGCGCGAACTGGATGGCAGCGAGATCGGCCTGCCGGCGGGCGAAACCTATATCTCGGCCTTCATGCCGACCACGCCGAACCCGACATCGGGATTCCTGTTCTTCCTGCGCAAGAACGAAGTGCGGATTCTCGACCTCAGCGTGGAGGATGGCGCCAAGCTGGTCATATCGGCCGGCCTGGTGACGCCCACCACCGTCGCCAAGCACCTGCCCGGGGTTCCGAAGATCGAAAAAGACGTGGTTGACGTGCTGCTGCACCGCAGCAACAAGGCCGAAGCGGTCAGCAGCGACAAGCCCGAAAGTGCTCCGGCCAGGAAGAAGCCCCGCGCCGATACCGCGAAGAAAGCCCGTGCCGGCACCGCGAAAAAGCCGCAGCCGCGCAAGTCTACCCGGCGGACAAAAGCCTGACGGCGTCGTCGCGCCCGAACAGGTAAAGCAGCAGTTTCAGATTGTCGCCGCGCGGCGAGGCGAGTTGCGGATCGCGCAGCAAGTGGGCCTCGGCGTCCTTGCGCGCCACCTGCAGCAAATCGGCATGGGCGAACGGATCGGCGAGGCGGAAGCCGGGCATGCCCGACTGGCGGGTGCCCAAAAGCTCGCCGGCACCGCGCAGGCGCAAATCCTCCTCGGCAATGACGAAGCCATCATCGGTGTCGCGCAGGGTTTTGAGGCGCGCCGTGGCGGTCTCGCCCAAAGGTCCCTGATAGAGCAGGATGCAGGTGGATTGCCGGGTGCCACGCCCGATGCGGCCGCGCAACTGGTGAAGCTGGGCGAGGCCGAAGCGTTCGGCGTTCTCGATCACCATGACGCTGGCCTCGGGCACATCGACGCCCACCTCAATCACCGTGGTGGCGATCAGGATCGAAATGTCGCCGGCCTGAAAGCGCGCCATGGTGGCGTCCTTGTCGGTCCCCTTCAGGCGTCCGTGCACCAGCCCGACTTGCCCGGGAAAGCGTTGCGCAAGGGCGGCAAAGCGCTGTTCGGCGGCGGTGAGTTCGACAAGCTCGGTATCTTCCACCAGCGGGCATACCCAGAAGATGCGTTGCCCCGCCGCCATGGCACGGCCGATGCCGTCAACAACTTCTGAGAGGCGATCGATGGGAACGGTGCGGGTATCGACCGGCTGGCGCCCGGCGGGCTTTTCGGTGAGGCGCGAGACGTCCATGTCGCCATAGATGGTGAGCGTCAAGGTGCGCGGGATGGGGGTTGCGGTCATCACCAGCACATGCGCATGGCCGTCCGACTTGGCCTGCACGGCAAGCCGCTGGTGCACGCCGAAGCGGTGCTGCTCGTCGATCACCACCAGCGCCAGGTCCTTGAAGGCGACGTCGGACTGAAACAGCGCATGGGTGCCGATGAGGATGTCGATGTCGCCCGAGGCGAGGCGGGAAAGGATGTCCTCGCGGACGCGGCCCTTCTCGCGGCCGGTGAGCAGGGCAACGGTGAGGCTGGCGGCCTCGGCCAGGGGCGTCAGCGTGGCGAAATGCTGGCGCGCCAGAATGTCGGTCGGCACCATGAAGGCGCCTTGGGCGCCCGCCTCGGCCGCCGTCGCCAGGGCCATCAGCGCCACCACCGTCTTGCCGGCGCCCACATCGCCCTGCAACAGACGCAGCATGCGCTCGCCCGAGGCCATGTCGCGCAAGATATCGGCGATGGCGGCTTCCTGGGCGCGCGTCAGGCTGTAGGGCAGTCGCGCCAGCAGTCGTTGGCGCTTGTCGCCGCTGCCCTTCACCGGGCGGCCGCGGGCCCGCTTCATGTCGCGGCGGATGAGCGACAGCGCCAACTGGCCCGACAGCAGTTCGTCATAGGCCAGGCGGCGGCGCGGCGGGCTTGAGGGCTCGAGAATGTCGGCGGCCGACGGGCGGTGCAGGGCTTCAAGTGCGGCGTGAAAGCCCGGAAAGCCTTGCTGGGCCATGAGGGCGGGGTCGTGCCATTCGGGCAGCGGCGGGGCGGCATCGAGGGCTGAGCGGATGGCCTTGCCGAGGATTTTCTGCGCCACGCCGGCGATGGTGGGATAGATCGGCTCTATAGGGGGCAGCTTTGCAAAATCCTCCGGCGCCACGAGGTGGTCGGGGTGGACCATCTGCGGCAGGCCGCCATACCAGTCGATGGCCCCCGACACGTAGCGCTCGGAGCCTTCCGGCAGGGCCTTCTTCAGATAGTCGGGGTAGGCATGAAAGAACGCCAGCACCAGCGAGCCGGTGTCGTCGAAGGCTTCGATGCGGTAGGGCACCCGCTTGTTGTGGGGCGGCGGCGGGCGGTGGCGGCCGATGGTGATGAGGATGGTGACGATGCCGTGTTGCGGCAGGTCGGCGATCACCGGGCGGTAGCTGCGGTCGATCAGGCCGGAGGGGAGATGGAACAGCAGGTCGACAAGCCGCGCATCGCCAGTCGCGCCGTCGCCTGAGGGCCGCAACAGCTTGCCCAACAGCCTGCCAAAGCGCGGGCCGACGCCGCGAATGCCGGTGGCACTTGAGAAATAGGGGTCAAGCAGGCTCGGCCGCATGGCCTCGTGCCTCCTCGTCGCCGGCGGGAAATCCGAGAGCGCGCCACCAGTCCTGCGCCCGGATATGGCGGCGCAGCGGGGTGTCGGTTTCGGCGGGCGCTTCTTCCAGATAGTGCCAGGCCTCGGCCAGACTTTCGCCTTCAAGCGTTCGCAGATAGGCTTCGGCTGCGGTCAGCAAGAAGGTTTGGCCGGTGACGGCCTCGAAGTTGCCATCCAGTTCGGTCCATACGGCCGCCTCGTAGGGACTCGATGTCAGCCATGCCTCGACCGTGGCGACAACTTCGGGAAAACGGCTGAAGGCCCTCCCACTGCGCCGAGCGACGATGCCCAGTTGGTGCGGCCGGCAGCGCTCGCGCCGTGCCAGGTCGGCAATGGCATCGTCGAGGTCGGACTGCACCGAGGCAATGACGCTGGTGGGCGAGGGGGCCGCGGCGGCCTCGTCCACCACCAGCACAAGGGCCTGCTTGCGTTTGGGGGAGATACGCGAGAACTTGACCGGCAGAAGCGGCCCCGCGCCGCGCTGCCAGGGTCCGATGACGTGGGGTTCAAGATCATCGCGATCCCAGATCAACGAGCCATATCCGATGATGGCGATGGTCATGTTCGTTAGGGCCTGTGGACAATTACGGTTGCGGCGCCGGCGTGGTCCATTTTGTCTCTGGCTAGCTTTGAGTGGCGCCGCAGGGCCCACCCCTTCAAGCCGCTCAAAGTGACGTCCAGAGGCAAAATGGGCCACGTCTCTGAGGGATTTGACAGGATTGGCCCATCTTCACGCGGCTTCGTCGTCGAATATGCCAGCATGTCCTTCCTCCTCAACCCCGTGGAATCTGAGCCAATCCTGTCAAACCGGCACCACAACCGTAACTGTCCACAGGCCCCAAAAGTGCTCCCGCAGCATCGACAGCGTCGGAATCTGCCACTAAAAGGAGCGCGATCCAACCACCAGCCGATGATGACAGAAAATAGCGATCCCCTCGATGCCCGCCGCCGCCGTCTCGTATGGCGCGCAACGCATCGCGGCATGAAGGAAATCGATCTCATCCTCGGCACATATGCGCGGCGCGAGGCGGCCGCGATGGACGAACAGGCCATTGCGAGCTTCGAGAGTTTGCTCGATGCGACCGACGCCGACCTCTACGACTGCCTGGTGCGGTGCCTGACACCGGTGCCGGGGGTGCCGCTGGAGCTGATCGATGCTTTGCGGAAAATCCGCTTCGAAACAGATAGTTACGGAAACCTGTGATGAAAGGAATAGAGCAGGGACTGGCGCGCCTGATGGCGACGCCCGGGCGCTCGGTGCTTTGCGGGCTGCCAGAGGGCCTCGACGGCTTGGTGCTGGGCGATGTCGCCCGGCTCGCCAGCCCGCGCCCGCTCCTCCACATCGCTCGTGACGACCAGCGGCTCAACCATCTGGAGACCGCACTTTCGTTCTTTGCACCCGATATCGAGGTGATCCGCTTTCCCGCCTGGGATTGCCTGCCCTTCGACCGGGTATCGCCGGCTGCCGACATTCTGGCCCAGCGCATGAGCGCCCTGACACGTCTGGCCCAGCGCGGTGAGGGCACCGCGCCGTTGATCGTTCTCGCTACCGTCAACGCCGCCCTGCAACGGGTGCCGCCGCGCGAAGCCGTGGAAAAGGCGCACTTTTCCGCTCGCCCCGGCAATCGCGTCAAGATGGACGATCTGCAGGGCTTTCTCACCCACAACGGTTATTCGCGCACCGGAACGGTGGTCGACCGCGGCGATTATGCGGTGAGGGGCGGCATCATCGACATCTATCCGCCGGGATCGGGCGGGCCGGTGAGGCTCGATTTCTTCGGCGACACGCTCGAATCGATCAGGAGCTTCGACGTCGAGACCCAGCGCACCACCGGGCAAATGCCGGCGCTCACTGTCGATGCCGCCAGCGAAGTCCTGGTGACGGCCATCTCCATTGCCCTTTTCCGCACCGGTTATGCGGCGGCCTTCGGGGGCCCGGGGCTTTCCGACCCGCTGTATGAGGCGGTGAGCGCCGGGCGGCGTTACCAGGGCATGGAGCACTGGCTACCCTTGTTCCATGAGCGCCTGGAAACGCTCTTCACCTATCTGCCGCTCGCCGTCATCAGCCATGACCATCTGGCGGACGAAGCCGTCGATGCCCGGCTGGCGCTCATCGACGATTATTTCACGGCCCGCCACAACGCCCTGGAAGAAGAAGGTTTCGGGGCTGCACCTTACAAGCCCCTGCCGCCGGAGCGGCTTTATCTGGGCGCCGAGGCGTGGCAATCGCTGCACAAGGACCGCCCGGTGCTGGCGCTGAGCCCGTTCGAGACGCCGGACGAGGGGGGCAGCGCGGTGATTTCGGCGGGCGGCCGGCAGGGGCGTTCGTTCGCGGCCGAACGCGCCGAGGCCGGGCGCAACGTCTATGAGGCGTTGCACGATCATGTCGATCACTTGCGCACGTCCGGCAAGCGGGTGCTGGTGGCGGTGTGGAGCGATGGGGCGCGCGAGCGGCTCGAAACCATCATGCGCGACCACCATATCGCACCGCTGGCGGCGGCCGATGACTTTCCGGCGGTGGAAAAGCTCACGCGCGACATGGTGGCGATGGTGGTGCTGGGGCTGGAAGCCGGCTTCGAGACCGCCAATCTGGCGGTCATCGCCGAACAGGACATCCTGGGCGATCGCCTCATCCGCCGCTCGCGCCGCACCAAGCGGGCGAGCGACTTCATTGCCGAGCTATCCTCCATCACCCCCGGCGACCTGGTGGTGCATGTGGACCATGGCATCGGGCGCTTCGAGGGGTTGAAGACCATCGAGGTGCAAGGCGCACCGCACGATTGCCTGTTCCTCACCTATCACGGCGGCGACCGGTTGTTCCTGCCGGTTGAAAACATCGAACTTCTGTCGCGCTATGGCTCCGACGAGGCGGGCGCGCAGCTCGACCGGCTGGGCGGCGGGGCCTGGCAGGCGCGCAAGGCCAGGCTCAAGGAGCGGGTGCGCGAGATCGCCGAAGGGCTGATCCGCACCGCTGCGGCGCGCGAACTGCGGCCCGGCGAGATCATCCCGGCGCCGGAAGGCCTGTTCGACGAGTTCTGCGCGCGCTTTCCCTATGAGGAGACCGAGGACCAGCTGGCGGCCATCGACGCGGTGCTGGCCGATCTTGTGAAGGGTCGGCCCATGGACCGGCTGATCTGCGGCGATGTGGGGTTTGGCAAGACCGAAGTGGCGCTGCGCATCGCCTTCGTCACCGTCATGGCCGGCAAGCAGGTGGCAGTGGTGGTGCCAACGACGCTTCTGGCGCGCCAGCACTTTGCTACTTTTTCTGAGCGCTTCAAGGGCTATCCGGTGCGCATCGCCCAGGCTTCGCGCCTGGTCGGCCGCAAGGAAATCAACGCCGTCAAGGACGACCTGAAGTCAGGCGATCTTGATATCATCATCGGCACCCATGCCCTCCTCGCCAAGGACGTGCGGTTCCGCGATCTCGGCCTTCTGGTGATCGACGAGGAACAGCATTTCGGCGTCAAGCACAAGGAACGCCTGAAGGAAATGCGCGCCAACGTGCATGTGTTGACGCTCACCGCCACGCCCATCCCGCGCACCCTGCAACTGGCGCTTTCCGGGGTGCGCGAACTCTCCCTCATCACCACGCCGCCGCTCGACCGGCTGGCGGTCAGGACTTATGTGTCGCCGTTCGATCCGGTGATCATCCGCGAGAGCCTGTTGCGCGAGCTGTATCGCGGCGGCCAGACGTTCTATGTAGTGCCGCGCATTTCGGATCTGGCGGAAATCGCTGAATTCCTGCGCCATCATGTGCCGGAGGTGAAGTTTGCCGTCGCCCACGGCCGCATGGCGCCGAACGAACTCGACGACATCATGACCGGCTTCT
The DNA here is from genome assembly GCA_964568825.1 of uncultured Rhizobiaceae bacterium. GTDB lineage: Bacteria > Pseudomonadota > Alphaproteobacteria > Rhizobiales > Aestuariivirgaceae > CAVVDT01. Next base: position 7,253 of record CAZMSA010000043.1, read on the forward strand.
ACGACCGCCAGTACGATGTGCTGCTGGCCACCACGATCATCGAATCGGGGCTCGACATCCCGACAGCCAACACCTTGATCGTGCATCGCGGCGACATGTTCGGCCTCGCCCAGCTCTACCAGTTGCGCGGCCGGGTAGGGCGCTCCAAGCAGCGCGCCTATGCCCTCATCACCCTGCCGCCGCACCGCATGCTGACGCCGGCGGCGGAAAAGCGCCTGAAAGTGCTGCAATCGCTCGATTCGCTGGGGGCGGGGTTTTCACTGGCCAGCCACGACCTCGACATTCGCGGCGCCGGCAACCTTCTGGGCGAGGAACAGTCGGGCCATATCCGCGAGGTGGGCTACGAGCTTTATCAGGCGATGCTGGAAGAAGCCGTGTCGTCGCTCAGGGCAGGTGGCGCCGAGGAGGAAGTCGAGGGCGCCTGGTCGCCGCAGATCAATGCCGGCACCTCGGTGCTCATCCCGGAAACCTACGTCGCCGACCTGCAATTGCGCCTCGGGCTCTACCGACGGCTGGCCGACCTCGACGATGAGGGCGACCTCGACTCATTTGCCGCCGAACTGCACGACCGTTTCGGGCGGCCGCCGGAAGAAGTGCGGCATCTGCTGGAGGTGGTGTCCATCAAGCTCATGTGCCGCAAGGTGAACGTGGCCAGCATCGATGCCGGCCCCAAGGGCGCGCTGATCGCCTTTCGCGGGGATCGGGTGGACAATCCCGACGCGCTCATTGCATGGATCACCGCGCAGGGCTCGCGCGCCAAGCTGCGGCCTGACATGCGGCTGGTGATCATGCGCACCTGGGAGACCGGCGCCGAGCGGTTGAAGGGGGCGAAGCGGATACTGACGGAACTGGTCGGGGTGATGCTGGCGAAGGCGGCTTAGGCTTGCCACGACCCCCCAAGTGTCATCGTCGGGTGTGACCCGACGATCCAGGGGCACCCGCCTGAGCCTTGGCCCCTGGATCCTCGGGCCAAGCCCGAGGATGACACGGAAAGGATTATTCGTGAATATTAATCTGTTGCGGCTTCGCGCTCTTCCAGGACCTTGGCGATGGCACCGGCAATCACTTCCGGCTCGCGCGCCCCGATGACAGCGTAGCGGTTGCCGACCAGGAATGTCGGCACGCCGGTGATGCCCATCTGCTGGGCAAGGGCGATTTTCTCCTGGGTTTCGGCCTTGTCGGCATCGCCTTCAAGCAGGCGGACGATAATATCGCGCTCCATGCCGGCCATCTCGGCGCAATCGGCGAGGACGTCGTTATCGGTGAGATCGGCGCCGTCGATGAAATACAGCTGGAACAGGCGTTCTACCACCGCATCCTGCACCCCGGCGGTGCGTGCCCAGCGGATCACCCGGTGGGCATTGAGGGTATTGGGCGCGCGGGTGATGCGGTCGAACTGGAAGGCGATGTTCTCAGCCTTGCCGGCCTCGCGAATGGGGGCATAGATCGCATCGGCCCGGCCGCCGTCGCCGAACTTTGCCTTCAGGTATTCCTGACGGTCCATGCCGTGCTCGGGGATGGTCGCATCGAGCTGGAACGGCCGCCAGTGGATGGAGGTCTCGACGTCGGGCAGTGAGGCAAGGGCTGTTTCCAGCCGCTTCTTGCCGATATAGCACCACGGGCACATGACGTCAGAAACGACATCGATGGTGACGGCTTCGTTCATGGGCTCATCCTTCAAATCAGTTGGCCGAGCCGGCGGCGGACCAGTTTGCCGTTGGAGGTGCGCGGCAGGTGATCGACGAAATAGACTTCTCGCGGCATCTTGTAGGCCGCCAGATCGGGCTCGGCAAATGCCAGAATGTCGGGGGCTGAAAGCGTGCCCGCCGATCTGGGCACCACGAAGGCGGCGATCACCGAGACATCGGCCCTGACTTTTACCTCGCCGACCCCGACCTCGGCCACGCCCGGGTGGCGGGCGATCACCTGTTCCACCTCCTGCGGCGACACGCGGTAGCCAAAGGCGTTCATCAGGTCGTTGTGGCGGCCCTCGAACCAGAACCAGCCGTCGACGTCAAAATGCCCCATGTCGCCGCCCGCGAACCACTCGCCGCGATAGGTCTCGGCTTCCTCCTCGGGGCGGTTCCAGTATCGAAGCATCATGCCGGGGTCGGAGCGGTGGACCGCCAGAAGCCCGCTTTCCCCCGCTGGCAGGGGAGTATCGTCGCCGTCGACGGGCAGGATGGCCACGGCGCGTCCGGCTTGCGCCTTGCCGGGCGAGCCGCGGCGAAAGCCGACCAAAGGCGATGACGAGATATAGGTGGAGATCTCGCTCATGCCGAGCGCTTCGTAAAGGTGGAGGCCAGTGGTGGCATGCCATTGATCGGCAAGGGCATCGGGCAGGGCTTCACCGGCGGTGAGGCCGTGGCGCAAGGGTTGAAGGCTTCCCGGTTCGAGGTCGCAATATTTGAGGATCTGGCGGTAGAGGGTAGGGACAGACGCCATGATGGTGGCGCCATGAGCGGCAATGAGCCTCGGCCACACGGTCACGTCGCGCTCGCCTGTGTAGACGACCGTGGTGGCGCCCGACGCCCACGGATCGCAGAGACCGGTGCCCAGCGTATAGGTCCAGTTGAAGGCCCCGGTGTGCAGCATGGTGTCGGTCTCGCCGAGCCCGTACCAGCCTTCGTACATGGGGCGGCGGCCCCATACGGCGCGATGGGCGTGGAGGACGCCCTTGGGCCGGCCGGAGGAGCCGGAGGTATAGATGAGGTAGGCGGGATCGTCGGCGGCCGTATCGGCATAGGAAGCCGGGTCCGAGGTCGCCAGTCTTTCGCGCAAATCCGGGTCGAGGACGCGTACGCCATCCGGCAGGTCGGGCAGATGCAGCGCCGGATCCCAGGCAACGGCAGTGGCGCCGGCATCGTCGATCATCACCCGCACCTCGCGGTCGCTCAGCGCCGATGAGGCGGGGATGGGGATAATGCCGGCGGCGATGGCGGCGAGAAAGGTGAGAGCGTAATCGAGGCTGTTGCCCATGCGGATGAAGAGGCGTTCGCCCGGCTGGATGCCGTGGGTAATGAGGCCGCCAGCAAGGCGCAGGACGCGCTCTTGCATCTCGGCATAGGTGACGCGGATGCAGGCCGCGGCATCGGCGGCATCGGTGGCGATGATGAGGGCGGGCTTGGCGGGATGGCGTTCTGTCGCGTCCGCAAGGCAGTAGTGCGTCAGGTTGAAGCGCCCAGGGGGCAGGGGGCCGGTGAAGCGATAAGCGGTCATGGCGGCAACCATAAGCCAAGGCTGGCTGCAAAGAAGAGCAAATTTTCGCTCGGTATCGCTAGTCCGCCTGATACCAGGCGCTGGCGGCGGAATAACCGTAGAGCGAGGGGGTTTTGGGGTATTTCAGGTAGGACCAGCGGGCGACCCACTGGCCGGGGGCATTGTAGAGGGGAATGACGTAGTAGTGTGACATCAAGGTGCGGTCGAGGGCGCGCACCGCGTCGATGAAGTCGGACTCGGCTGTTGCCTTGAGCATCGCATCGATGAGCTTGTCGATGGCGGGATCGTGGGCGCCCATGTAGTTACGGGTGCCGGGGTGGTCGCGCCCGATGCTGCCCCAGTAAAACACCTGCTCGTTGCCGGGCGACAGCGAATTATACCAGGTGAAGGGGATCATGTCGTAATCGTAGGTATCCAGCAGCCGCTGGAACTGTGAGGAATCAGCCAGGCGCACGTCCATGTGGATGCCGATGGCGGCCAGCGAGCGCTGGAAGTGGAGGCCGATCTTTTCCTGGTCGCGCGACTGCACCACCATCTGGAAGCGCATGGGCGCACCCGTTGCCGCTTGAACCATGACGCCATTGCGGATTTCCCAGCCGGCCTGCTTCAGCAGGTTGACGGCCTTGCGCAGGTTCTTGCGATCGAGGCCGGAACCGTTGGAGACCGGCAGGGCGTAGGTGCCGTCAAGAAATTCGGGCGGCAACCTGGCGCTGGCGGCGGCCAGCAGTTTCAGTTCGCCGGGGCTTGCCGGGCGGCCGTGGGAGGAAAGGATCGAACCGGCGAAATAACCCTCGGTTCGCTCGAACAGGCCGCGGAACAGGTTGGCGTTGGCCCATTCGAAATCGAAGGCGTAAATCAGTGCCTTTCGTACCCGCACATCGGAAAAGATCGCCCGGCGGGTGTTGAAGACCAGCGCCGACATCGGCGCCGGCAGCCCGGAGGGCACCACCTGCTTGATCACCTTGCCCTCGGCGACGGCAGGGAAGTCGTAACCCGTCGCCCAGCGGGTCGGATCGGCCTCGTTGCGCACGTCCGCCAGACCCTTCTTGAAGGCCTCGAATGCTGCCTGGCTGTCGCGGTAGTAATCGAAGCGGATTTTGTCGAAATTCCACTGGCCGCGGTTGGCTGGCAGGTCGCGGCCCCAGTAATTGGGATCGCGCGTGAGCACCACCCGCTCGCCTGCGCTGACCTCGCTCACCACATAGGGGCCCGAGCCGATGACCGGCTCCAGCGTGGTCTTGTTGAAGTCGTGGGTTTTGTAGAAGTGTGCCGGCAGCACCGGCATGAGGCCGAGAATCAGGACCAGTTCGCGGTCGGCGGCGGCCAGCCGGAACGTGACGGTGTGATCGTCGGGAGTTTCGACGTCGGTAACCTTGGAATAATAGCTGCGGTAGTTGGGCCGGCCCTCATCGCGCAGGGTCTTCCAGGAAAACACCACGTCCTTGGCGGTGATCGGCACGCCGTCGGAGAAATGCGCGCGCTCGTCCAGATGGAAGGTAATGAACGAACGGTCGGCGGGCACCTCGATGGACTTGGCTATGAGGGGATAGAGCGAAAACGCTTCGGAAGTGTTGCGGGCCAGGAGGCTTTCGTAGACGTAGCTGCGCAGGCCGTAGATGGGCTGGCCCTTGATGATGAAGGGATTGAGGCTGTCGAAGGTGCCGACCACCGCCTCACGGTAGGTGCCACCCTTGGGGGCATTCGGATTGACATGCGGGAAGTGGTCGAAATCGGCCGGCAGTTGCGGCTCGCCGTGCATGGCGATGCCATATAGCAGTTGACCGGCGACGGCCGGCGCCGCCAGCGCCAAGGCCAGGCAGACGGAGGCCAGCAGCGATTTCAGTCCGCATTTCATCATCGTGGCGATTGTAGCGGCGATTCGGGTCAAGCTATGACCAAATCTCCGCCGACGGGCGCGGCGCCTTGGCGCTTTGACAGGTGAGGCAACCGGGTTAAAAGGACGCCGTCTCCCCTTTGCCATGATTTTCGGGAACGTTTCGCCATGCTCGGCCGCCTCAACCATGTCGCCATTGCTGTGCCCGACCTCGATGCCGCGATCAGAATCTATCGCGACGTGCTGGGCGCGCGGGTATCGGCGCCGCAGGCAGAGCCTGATCATGGGGCGACCGTGGTGTTCATCGAATTACCCAACACCAAGATCGAACTACTTGAACCGCTTGGCGAAAATTCCCCCATCGCGGCGTTTCTGGAGCGTAACTCCATGGGGGGAATCCACCATGTGTGCTACGAGGTCGACGACATCATTGCGGCGCGCGACCGGCTGAAGGCGGAAGGCGCGCGGGTGCTGGGCGATGGCGAGCCGAAGATCGGCGCCCACGGCAAACCGGTGCTGTTCCTGCATCCCAAGGACTTTTGCGGCACCCTGGTCGAAATCGAACAAGCCTGAGGAGAAGCGATAAATGACGCTACCCAGCGAGATTGCCATCTATTTCATCATCTGGTGGCTTTCGCTTTTCATGGTGCTGCCCTGGGGGTCGCGATCGTTCCACGAGGAGGGCATCGCGGTCGAACCGGGCCAGGATGCCGGCGCGCCACTCAGGACACGGCTGGTCATCAAGTTCGCCATCACGACGGTGGTCGCCACGGTGCTGTTTGCCATCGTCTACTGGCTGGCGGTGGCGCGTCCGATTTCGCTCAGCGACCTGCCGTTCATGCCCAAGATGAAGCTTTACTGATCCTTGCGGCCGCCGCCTGCCAGCGCGAGGACCGTCTCGGGCTCGTCGTCGTGCGCAAAGGCGGCAAAATCGGCGTTGGCCTGAAGAGCGGCGTCGAGACGCTCGTGATAGGTCTCGCGCGGGCATTCGACCGTTCCGAACTGGCGCAGATGATCGGTGATGAACTGGGTATCGAGTAGCAGGAATCCGCCGAAATTGAGCCGTGCCACCAGGTGGACGAGCGCCACCTTGGAGGCATCGGTGACGCGGCTGAACATGCTCTCGCCGAAGAACGCCGCGCCGATCCTGACGCCGTAGAGCCCGCCAACCAGTTCGTCGCCCTGCCAGGCTTCCACCGTATGGCAACAGCCCATGCGGAAGAGTTGGCCGTAAAGGGCGCGGATGCGCTGGTTGATCCAGGTGGAGCGACGGTCCGGGCTCGGCCCGGCGCAGCCGCCGATCACCCCTTCGAAGCTGGTGTCGATGCGGATTTCGAAGTTTTGCCGCCTGACCGCCCGGCGCAGCGAGCGCGGCATCAAGAAGCCGTCCAGGGGAATGACTCCGCGGCTTTCCGGCTCGATCCAGTAAAGCGCGTTGTCGTCGGCGCTTTCCGCCATGGGAAAGATACCAGCGGCGTAGGCTTTGAGCAGAACCTGGGGGGTGATCGTGGACATGGTCGGTGGCCGTTATACCAAAAGAGACGGATTTTGGTTTTAGCCGCTCAACGTTCCTCGAGATAGTGTTCCAGCCAGTGGATGTCGTAGTTGCCGTCGACGATATCGGGCTGCTTGAGGAGATCGAGAAACAGCGGAATGGTGGTCTCCACCCCCTCGATCACATATTCGCCCAGCGCTCGCCGCAGCCGCATCAGGCACTCGTTGCGGGTCTTGCCGAAGACGATGAGCTTGCCGATCAGGCTGTCGTAATAGGGCGGAATGCGGTAGCCGGCATAGATGCCGGAATCGATCCGCACCCCAAGGCCGCCGGGCACATGCACCGCTTCCACCAGCCCCGGCGAGGGCACGAAGGTCTTCGGGTTCTCGGCATTGATCCGGCACTCGATGGCGTGGCCGTTGAAGGTGATATCGTCCTGTTTGAAGGGCAGGCTCGTCCCCGCCGCCACCCGGATCTGCTCCTGCACCAGATCGAGGCCGGTGATCATCTCGGTGACCGGGTGCTCGACCTGCAGGCGGGTATTCATTTCAATGAAGAAGAACTCGCCGTCCTCGTAAAGGAATTCGACAGTGCCGACACCGGAATAACCGAGATCGGCCATGGCCTTGGCCACCGTGCCGCCGATCGTGGCGCGCTGGGTGGAGTTGAGGGCGGGTGAAAGGGCCTCTTCCCATACCTTCTGGTGGCGGCGCTGCAAGGAGCAGTCGCGTTCGCCCAGATGGACCGCATTGCCCTTGCCGTCGCCCAGCACCTGGACTTCGATGTGGCGGGGCTTGGCGAGATAGCGCTCGATATAGACGGAAGAGTTGCCGAAGGCGGCCTGGGCCTCGGTGCGGGCGGTTTGAAGGGCCACATCAAGCTCATCGGCGTTGCGCGCCACCTTCATGCCGCGCCCGCCACCGCCGGCGGTCGCCTTGATCAGCACCGGAAAGCCGATGTCATGGGCTATGCGGCGGGCCTCGTCGAGGTCGTCCACCGCGCCTTCGGAGCCGGGAACCACGGGAATGCCCAGCGCCTTGGCGGTGCGCTTGGCCTCGATCTTGTCGCCCATGATGCGGATATGCTCGGCCGACGGGCCGATGAAGGTGACGCCGTGCTCGGTCAGGATTTCGGCGAAGCGGGCGTTTTCCGACAGGAAACCATAACCGGGATGAACCGCTTCTGCACCGGTGATCTCGCAAGCCGCCAGCAGGGTCGGAATGTTGAGGTAGCTCTCGCTCGATGGCGGCGGTCCGATGCACACGCTCTCATCGGCAAGGCGTACATGCATGGCGTTTTCATCCGCCGTGGAATGCACCGCCACGGTGTGGATGCCCAGTTCGCGGCAGGCCCTGAGCACGCGTAGCGCGATTTCTCCCCGGTTGGCGATCAGGATCTTGTCGAACATGGGGTCAGTTACCGCCCGGGCTACTCGATGATCATCAACGGCTCGCCGAATTCCACCGGCTGGCCGTCCTCGACCAGGATCTCCTTGACCGTGCCGGCGCGCGGGCTGGGGATCTGGTTCATGGTCGTCATGGCCTCGATGATCAACAGGCTCTGGCCCTGCTTGACCACGCTGCCGACCTCGACGAAGGGCGGTGAGGTGGGCGAGGACGAGCGGTAGGCGGTGCCGACCATCGGCGACTTGACGACGCCTGGATGGTTCGCCGGGCTCACCGGCGCGGCGGCGGGCTTGGCCTCGACGGCTGGCTGGGCGGGCGCCGGCGATGGTGATGCCACCGCCGCCACCTGGGTCGTGCCGCGCGACACGCGGATGCGGAAATTGTCCTGCTCGATCTCGATTTCGGTCAGGCCGGTTTCATCGAGAAGACCGGCGAGTTCGCGCACCATGTCGGAATCGAGGGGAGATTTTGGTTTTGCCATGGAGTTCAAGCCTGCCTGGATGAAACGAGCCGGTGGGCGGCATCCAGGGCCAGTTCATAGCCGTGGCTGCCGAAACCCATGATGACGCCCTTGGCGACCGCGGAGATATAGCTGGTGTGGCGGAAAGCCTCGCGCGCGTGCACGTTGGAAAGATGCAGTTCGATGACCGGCAGCCCGCACGCCCGAAGGGCATCGTGCAACGCGATGGATGTGTGGGTATAGGCGCCGGCGTTGAGGATGATCGCCGAGGCCTTGCTCCCCGCCTCCTGGATCCAGTCGACCAGAACACCTTCGCCGTTGGACTGGCGGAATTCGACCTCCAGGCCCAGCGACGCGGCGCGCGCATGGCACAACGCCTCGACATCGGCAAGCGTCTCGTGGCCGTAGATCTGCGGCTCACGGGTGCCGAGCATGTTGAGGTTGGGCCCGTTCAGTATGTAAACTGCTTTTGCCATCGCTGCCCAGCCTTTCGGACTGCGCATCGGCGCGCGCCCATATCCGGTTATAGGGGCAAGCAGGCTCCGTGGGAAGCCTGTTCACCTGAGCTATGTGGATGAAATTACGGCAAAAAGCCTTTTTTCAGCAATGGCCGCGTCCAATTGGCGATGTACGAAAGGTGGACGTTGCCTAGCGGGAAACATCATGCTCAAACTCTTGAGAACGATCTGCTTTTCCGCAATCGGGCGTCACTGCCCGAGTGCCGGCCGATGCAGGCTTGCCGCAACACTCTTCAGCAAATCTTGCAGCCGCCGTCCTTGCGAACCTTGCTGATCGCTTCGCTCAGCTTGTCGAAGCCGACGGCGCCGGGGAAAAGCTGATCGCCGACGATGAAGGCGGGCGTTCCCTGGATGCCCAGGGTATCGGCGGTCGCCATATTGGCCTTAATCTTCGCCGCCACATCCGGGTCATTCATGTCGGCTTCGAGTTTGGCGACGTCCAATCCGACCTTCCTGGCCGTATCGAGAACAGCAGTCTTGTTGACATGGCGGTCGGACATCAAAGCCAGATGGAATTGCCAGTATTTGCCCTGCGCCCGCGAGGCCAGCGCGGCGCGCGAGGCATAGAGCGAACCGGGCCCGAGGATGGGCCATTCCTTCATGATGAGCTTCAAGTCCTTGTTGCTGCCGAGCAATTGCAGCACGTCGGGCAACGAGCGTTTGCAGTATCCGCAATTATAGTCGAAGAACTCGACCATCACGATCTTGCCGTCGGGATTGCCGGCCACCAGGTCGCCCTTCGAGCGATACAGAGCATTGGCGGCGGCGGCCAGTCCGTTGGTATTCTGCTGGTTCTGCAGGGCATCGAAGGCTTCGCGCAGCACTTCGGGATGCTTAAGGAGATAGTCGTGCACGATGGTGCCGATTTCGTCGCGCTGCTTAGGGGAAAACTCGCTGCTGGCGGCCATGGCCGGCGCAGCGATCATCGATCCGATCGCCGCGGCGGCGAGGATCCTACGCAAAGTCTTCATATCGTCAGCTTCTCCTTCGGAGGCCCCCACCTCGCAATAACCGCCCACAGGCACACATACCCGCTGTCAACAGCCTGCGGAAGGTCTAGTTTTTCACCGTATAGTTCAAAATATCGTTAGCGCGCAACCATTCCGGCGAGCCTGCGGCAAAGTGCTGGCGGGCGCTCTTTGCCTGGCGGGCCGCCAAGTCCTTGTCTCCACGCAAGTAAGCGGCTTCGGCGGCTTCCAGTTCGGCCATGGGGATGTTGCCCTGGCGGGCATAGGCGGTGGACATGAAAAGGTGAATCTTGGGATGATCGGGTTCGTCGCGCTGGGCAAGAATGAGATTCCTCAATGCCTCTGCCGTCGTCCTTTTGGTGTTTGTCGCAAGCAGGGCCTGGGCCAGCAACATCCGGATAAGCCCGCTCTTGGGCAGCATGGAGACCGCCTTGCGCAAGGAAGGGATGGCCTCGTTCGTCTTGCCGCTATCCAAAAGCGCCTGGCCTTTGAGTTCATGAAAATAGGGGTCAGGCGGGATCATCTTGATCAAGATGTCGGTTTCGCGCAGCACCGTGTTCAGATCGCCGATGCGGAAGGCGGCGACGGCGCGGGCGTAGCGGGCCGGTGCGCTGGTGTCGGAAGTCGGGTACTTGCGGTAGACCTGCGCGGCGGGGTTGAGGAAGCCATCAAGCTTGGCCTGCATCAGCTTGTGGCGCAGCACGAGAGCCGGCGGATCGGGGGTGTTGTAATAGGGACTGGCCTTCACCATGCGCTCGAGATTGCGCACGCGGTCGAGCGGCATGGGGTGGGTGAGGGTGTAGGGATCGATGTAGTGGGCCGAAGCCAGCGACTCATTCGACAGCTTGTAGAATAGCTCCAGCATGCCCTTGCCGGACTGGTGGGTAGCGTTAAGAAATTTGACGGCTGCCTGATCGGCGGAGGATTCCTGCGCCCGGACATAGGACAGGATCGAACGCTGCGCCAAGCTCTGGCCGCCCAGCATGATGCCTTCGCCCAGCTTTCCAGCCTGATGCTGGCCGGCGACGGCGCCGCCGACGGCGGTCGCGACACCAAGCAGCATGGAAATGATGGCCATGTTGCTGGCCTTTTCTATCGCCAGCCCACGACGGGCCAGATGACCGCCGGCGAGGTGGCCGATCTCGTGGGCGAGAACCCCGATCACCATGTTGGGCGTCGCAGCCTTCTGCAACAGGCCGGTGTTGATGAAGATGCGGCTGCCGTCGGCTGCGAATGCATTGATGCGGGAATCGTTGAGCAGAAAGACGTGCACGTTGTCGGGGTTGAGGCCGGCTGCGCGGAGTAGCGGCCGGGTGTAGAGCCGCATCAGGCCCTCGATCTCGGCATCGCGGATGATCGGCAGGTCCTGGGCCCATGCCGTTGCGGTCATGAGGCCGTTCAAGGAGATTGCCAGGGCAAGCGTCAGCGCCATCACCCGCTTCAAGAAGCTGCGGGCGTTCGCCGATTCCACGATCGTTTCAGACAGTCGCATTCCTGCCCTTCAGCGTCAGGAGGGTTGCCAGCACCACCCTTCGGGCAAAAACATGGCGATAGCCGGGCAGGACCGCGTTGCAGGCCCTATTGCGGGGAGGAGGTCAGCGCATCCAGGCGACCAACGTGTTGCGGCCGCAAGCGCTGTCGAGACGATTGAAGATGCTGGTGAAGCCGGAAGCAGAGAACACCATGCGCATTTCGCCGCCCCAGGGCGAAGTGCCGATGATCGTCACCTCGTTCACGGTCTTTGCCAGGGCTTTCATGATCTCGTTGGAATACTGGTTGTTGCCGGTGACGCGCGGCCAGTAATAGCCTTCGCGAGTGCTCAACTGGTAGGTGGTGCCGTCGATGATGATGCTGGCCGGCTTGGAGGTGTCGAACCATCGGGTCTTGACGTAGGTGGCGCTCATCTGGCCGTCGGGCCAGCTCGGCACCCGCGACATGGTCATGTCGGGCATTTCCATATCGGCGTAGCGACCGGTCATCGACTTGGCGAAAGTGAAGATATAGCAGCGCTTGTCGGAGTCCTTGGGGTTCTGCCAGTAGCCCCAGTCGTTGGTCTTGGCATCAGTCGTCCAATTGGGCGAGGGGATGTCGACGGGGATATCGAGCAGGCGCACGAAGACGTCGCGGCTGAGGAGGCCGTTGGCCTCAAATCCGTTGTTCGCCTGCCAACGCTTGAGGGCGGCGCGCCATTCGCTATCACTGGCCGAGGCGGGCAGTGACAGCGCCAGCTTGACGCGGGAAATCGCCTGCGCCATCGTCAGATCCCCGAGCTTGAGGTTCTGCTCGGTGTTGGCGGTTTCCTGCTGGGTTTCCCAGGAGGATTTCTTGTCACCCAGGCTGACCAGATAGCGCACCTGATCGGAACTGGGATAACCGGTGACGGTAAAGCCGCGGCCACGCTGGAAAGTCGCTATTTCCTTGGTGAAAACGCTGTCGGCTTCGCCCTGCTGGACGAAATTCACCGGAAAGCCTTCAGTGGTCAGGCCCATCAATTCAAGGGTGCGGGCAATCCGCAGCCGCTCGATGCGCGACAAGGACAATTTCTTGAAGGCTTGAGCCGGGTCTTCGGCCTGCGTCACCGTGTTGTCGCGCTGGGTGTTGTTGGCGGAGTTGCTGGTGTCGGGCTCAAGCAGCTTCTGGGTAGCGGCAAGCTGCTGGATTTCGGGATCGTGCGACAATAAGGCGATGGTCCCGTCACGGGTCAGATAGCCGGTCTGCGACAGACCTTCGGCCTGCTGGTACTTGAGAACGGCAAAGCGCAGGGCGAACTGGTCGGCACCGGTCTTGACGTAATCTTCGACCGTATCGCTCAGATAGCCCAGGCGCTTGAGGCCTTCGGCCACCTTCTGGCGCATGTTCTGCGGCAGCGTCAGCGAATAGCGCTGGGAGGTGTTGTGCGGCAGCAGTTTGTCGAGAAATTCCGCCGCGGTTTCGGTATTTCCAACGGGCGTTTGCGGCTGTTGCCTGGTTTCGAGCTCGCGCAGGCGATTTTCGGCATCGGCCTGGAACAGGCTTTGCGGATAGCGCGCGATGAAGGCCCGCAACAGACTGGCGTTGATGGTGTCCTTGACCAGCGACCATTGCAGGGCATCGGGCGTGAACGGGCTATTGGGGGACAAGACCGACGGCTGCCGCTGGTTCTGTGCCGTAAGGTCAACCTGCTTGGACTTGTTGAAGTAGAAGTCGTCGGTCAGGCGCGACAGCCGCTCGGGCTCCTGCTGATTATCGGTCGCCTTCAGGACGTCCTGGGTGACGCGCTTCAGCATGGTCTCGATTTCAACGTTCGGGGTGGCGATGTGGCGTAACAGCGAAGCGGTGAAGGGCGAGTGATCGCCGGTTCCATCGCGGGCCTCGTGGCCCGGCCCGGCGGCAAAGGCGACCAGCGTGTTGCGGCCCCTTGTCGATATCCTCGCAAGGCCGCGCGTTTGCTCCACGGCGCGGCCCTGGCTCGCCAACGTCTTGGTGAGTTCGTCGGCAAGCGGGTTGTCGCGGCAGGCATCGAGGAAAACCAGATTCATGGGCGAGTTGGCTTCCATGGCGTCGAGGATGTCGGACATGGCGATCATCTCGCGCTTCAACTGGAAGGAATTCTTCAGGGTCGCATCGACGGGCATCAGGTAGTTGGTCTGCTCGTACTGCATGGCATGGCCGGCATAGTAGAACAGCGCCACCTTGGAGCCGATGAGCTTTTGGGAGAATTTCGAGACCACATCGGCAAATTGCCCGCCGGTAAGGTCTTCTGCCTCGATGACATCGAAGTTGAGGTTGCGCAACGCGGCAGCCATGGCGGCGGCATCGCTGTCCGGGTTCCTCAACATTGCGGTGTGCTGATATTTCGAATTGCCGATGACGAGCGCCACACGATCACTGGCGTATCCCGCGGACGACAGAAGCGTTACGGCAATCGAGACCACGATGAGTGCCAGTCTCAACACCGGAGCGACCTCCTTTATTTCTCAATGGGCTCGCCGGCCCGTTTCAACCGCAATTCTTACTCAAATCACCTTCCGATTCAATGTCGGGCGCATCCAAAAAACAACGCCGCCCCAAAAGGAGCGGCGCTGTCAGCAGAACAGGGCAGATTCAGGACTGCTTGTGGTCCGCGCCGGTGCGCTTTGCCCACCAGCCGCGCTTGGGCGGTCCCGATGGCTCGGCGGTCGGCGTCGGCGGGGTCCAGCGCGGCGGTGGCGGGGTATCTCGCACCTCAGGCTGCGGCGCTGCCGCCATGGGTTGGGCATCGGCCGCCGGTTCCGCTGCCTTGGGCTTGGGCTTGGGCTTGGCCTTGGCCCTGGATTTGCGCGCCGTAGCCGGTTTGGCATCGTCTGTCGTGGCCTCGGTTGCCGGCGCGGCGGGACTGGCCTCGACCGGTTCGATGGCGGTCGCGTCTTTATCTTCGTCCTTGCCGTCGGCCGGCTTGGCCTTGGCCCGCGATGCCCTGCGGCGCTTCGGTTTGGGCGCGGCTTCGATGGTCGCGACCTCGGCTGAATGGGCCTCGGCCGCCTCGCTCACCGGTTCAGCTTGCGGCATTGCGGCCACCGGCACTTCGACGGTTTCAGGCGGCGAAGATGCAGCCTGGTCGTCACGCCTGGCATCGGCGGCGGGCTGATCGCCACTCTCGGCCTGGCCACGAGCGTTGCTGTCACGATCCTGATTGTCCTCGCCAGCACCGCGGCCACCTCGACGGCCCCGGCGGCGGCGGCGGCGGCGGCGGCCGTCCTCGCGTCCGGCCTCGCGGTCCTTGTCATGGTCCTTTTCGCCGTCGCGTCCAGGCGCCGCCTGGGCCGGCGCTTCCGCATCGTCTGCGTCGTCGGGAGCGGTAGCTTCTTGCGGCTCGTTGATGAGGGCAGAATCCATCTGGACGGTCTGGGCCGTGGGCTTGCGGGCCGGCGCTGCCCGGTTCGGATCGCGCTCGATCTGGCTGTCGGCCGACTTCATGTCGGGAACCGCCTGCAGGTAGATCGACGTGCCGAAACTGGTCTCCAGTCCCAACAGGTGATCGCGCTTTTCGTTGAGAATATAGAACGCCACCTCGGGATGGCACTTGACGGTCAGGCCCTCGGCCTTGCGACGGGTGAGGTTTTCCTCGATTTCGCGCAGCACCGCCAGGGCGCAACTGGCGATCGAGCGGATGCGGCCGGTGCCTTCGCAATGCGGGCAGGGGCGGGTGGATCCCTCGATCATCCCCTGGCGCAGCCGCTGGCGCGACATCTCGAGCAGACCGAAATGGCTGATGCGACCGACCTGGATGCGGGCGCGATCATGCTTGAGCGATTCCTTCACCCGGCGTTCTACGGCGCGGTTGTTGCGCTTTTCCTCCATGTCGATGAAGTCGATGACGATCAGTCCCGCCA
>CAZMSA010000044.1:0-22280 GCA_964568825.1 uncultured Rhizobiaceae bacterium
TGAGCAGCGCCGCCAGATCGCCGGCCTTGGCGATCACCGGCCCGGAGGTGGCGCGAAAGTTCACCCCCAGTTCGCGCGACACGATCTGCGCCAGCGTCGTCTTCCCCAGTCCCGGAGGGCCGGCGAACAGCACATGGTCAAGCGCCTCGCCGCGCTGCCCGGCGGCCTCGATGAACACCTTCAGGTTGGCCTTGGCGCGCCCCTGACCGACGAACTCGGCCAGCCGCTGCGGCCGAAGATGCGTGTCGAACTCATCCTCGGGTCGAAGCTCGCGGTCTATGAGGCGGTCGCTCACCGGGCCAGTTCCTTCAACGCGATACGGATGATGGCTTCAGGGCCTGAATCCTCGCCCGCCTTCACCATGGCGGCAGCGACAGCCGTGCCCGCCTGGCTGTGATTGTAGCCGAGATTGACCAGCGCCGAGACCGCATCGGCCGCCGCCGTTGGCCGCGCCGCATCGAGTTGGGCGGAAAGCGATGCCAGCGCCTGATCGCCACCGCCCATCAGCGGCGCCTTGTCGCGCAGTTCGGTGACGATGCGCTGGGCCAGCTTGGGGCCGACGCCATTGGCGCGGCCCACCATGGCCTTGTCGCCCATGGCGATGGCGGTGGTGAGTTCCGCGGCTGAAAGCGTCGACAGGATGGCCAGCGCCACCTTGGTGCCCACCCCTTGCACGTTGTCGAGCAGGCCGAACCAGTCGCGTTCGGCGCGGGTGGCAAAGCCCACCAGGCGGATGGCATTTTCGCTCACCAGCATTTCGGTGAACAGCATGGTGGGTTCGCCCTTGCCCGGCAGGCTTGCAAGCGTCTTTGCCGAGCACGAGACGAGATAGCCCACGCCGCCCACATCGATGACCACGTGGTCGTCGCCCACCTCGTCGATGAGACCTTTGAGCCGGGCGATCATCCCGCCACCCTCAGCGCCCGCGCCAGGATATGGCTGCCGCGATGCTGGGCATGGCAGATGGCAATGGCCAGCGCATCGGCGGCATCCGGCCCGGCCGGCCGGGCGGTGGGCAGCAGAATGCGCACCATGGCGGCGATCTGGCCCTTTTCGGCGTGCCCCGCGCCCACCACCGTCTTCTTCACCATGTTGGGCGCGTATTCGGCGACACTCAGGCCCAGCGTCGAGGGGACCAGCAGGGCGATGGCGCGGGCATGCCCGAGCTTCAAGGTGGCGCGGGCATCCTTGTTGACGAAAGTTTCCTCCACCGCCGCCTCATCGGGGCCATAGGCGGCAAAGACCTCCTGCAGCGCGCTATGCAATTGCACCAGCCGTTCTGCCAGCGAGGCCTTGTCGTCGGAGACGAGCGTCCCGTCGGCCACATGGCTCAGACGCGAGCCTTCGCAGGCGATGATGCCCCAGCCCATGCGCCTGAGGCCGGGGTCGATGCCGATGATGCGAATCGCTGCGCCCATGATGTGCAAAACGTATAGGCCTTGACGTGGGCACGAAAGCCCTCTTGAGGTCTGCCGATGTCCGACACCCCCACCCTCATCGCACTCGCCGGCGTTGCTGCCCTCGCCGGGCTGGTGCGCGGCTTTGCCGGCTTCGGCGCCGCCATGACCTTCGTGCCGGTCGCCGCGGCCATTGTCGGACCGCAGACCGCGGTGGTGCTGATCTTCCTGATCAATCTGTTGCCGTCGTGGGCGCTGGTGCCAGCGGTCAGAAGGCACTGCAACTGGCGCGAAGTTCTGCCCCTGGCGCAGGGGGCCGCCATCACCATTCCGCTTGGCGCCTATCTGCTGGTGAGCATCGACCCCCTGGCCCTGCGCTGGGCCATGCCGATCCTGTCGCTCATCGCCGTCGGGTTTCTGGCCAGCGGCTGGCGCTATGCCCGGGCGCCCGGCCATGCCCTTTCCGGCCTCGTCGGCACCGTCACCGGCTTTCTCGGCGGACTGACCGGCTTCTTCGGCCCGCCCATCGTCCTTTTCTGGCTCGGCGGGCCCTCGCGCGCAACGCGGGTTCGGGCCAATCTCATCGTCTTCTTCGCCTTCACCGTCGTCGTCGGCGGTATTTCCTATGCCGCCAACGGCCTGCTGGTCCACCAACGGATCATCGAGGCGACCCTCATTTTCCCGGTTTATGGCATCGCCATCTGGCTCGGCGCACACCTGTTCGGACGCGCCTCGGAGGTGGTGTTCCGGCGCATCGCCTACGCGCTGATCGTGCTGGCGGCGCTGGTCAGCCTGCCGGTGTGGTGATCATGCTGCGGTCAGGCGCGCCATGACCTCGTCGGAGACTTCCATGTTGACGAAGACGTTCTGCACATCATCGTCGTCTTCCAGGCTCGCCACCAGCTTCATAAGCGTTTCGGCCTTCTCCTCAGCGACGGGCGCCATGGTCTGCGGCTTCCAGACGATATTGACCGAATCCGCCTCGCCCAACGCGGCTTCGAGCTTGGAGGAAACCTCGCCGATGTCTTCAAAGGCGCAAGTGATGAAGTGGCTTTCCTCATCGCTCTCGACATCGCTGGCGCCGGCCTCGATGGCCGCCAGCATCACCGTTTCGGCATCGCCGGCCTCAGGTCTGTAGACGATCTCGCCCACCCGCTCGAACATGAAGGCGACGGAATTGCTCTCGCCCAGGTTGCCGCCGAACTTGGTGAAATAGGAGCGCACCGAGCCCGCCGTGCGGTTGCGGTTGTCGGTCAGGGCCTCGACGATGACCGCCACCCCGCCCGGCCCGTAGCCCTCGTAGCGGATCTGCTCGTAGTTGTCGGCATCGCCGCCCTGGGCCTTCTTGATCGCTCGATCGATATTGTCCTTGGGCATCGACTGGGCCTTGGCATTCTGCACCGCCAGCCTGAGGCGCGCATTGGCGCCCGGGTCCGGCAGGCCCTGCTTGGCCGCCACGGTGATTTCCTTCGACAGCTTGGAAAACAGCTTGGCGCGCACCGCATCCTGGCGCCCCTTGCGATGCATGATGTTCTTGAACTGTGAATGACCTGCCATGGTCTGCCTCTGACGAAATCGCCGCCGCCCTGCCCCGTCAGGCTCTCAATCGAGCCTCGCCCCACTAGCGAGACCTTGCGGCGTACTGATGATGGGTCGGCGCTCTTATAGTGCGGCACGCTGGCGGAATCCATAGGCGAGGCATGCAGCCTTGGTCAGCCTTACCGGCGTTTGCGTTTGTCGCGCGTGGTGATTTCGAGGTGATTGAGTTGCGACAGCCAACTCACGATGCCATGGTACTTTTCATCATCCAAAGCTGCTTTTCATGATAGGTGAGCCGGTCGCTCAGCAAGCCGGCAGTCGCCTCATCACCGGCGCTTTGCGCTGTGGACAGCGCGGCGCGAATGGTTCGCGTGGTGATCTCGTTGTCGTTCACCAGTTGCTGCAGCATCTCGGCGGCCGAGGGAATCAAGGCGCTTTCGCTCACCTCAGCCAGAACCTTGAACTTGTCCATGGTGCCGGGTGCGGGGTGCCCGAGCGCGCGAATGCGTTCGGCGATTTCATCGATCGAGTCCCAGAGATCGCGATACTGCTCCTCGAACATCTCATGCAGGGCGCGGAACTGCGGTCCCTCCACGTTCCAGTGGAAGTTGTGGGTCTTGAGGTAGAGGATAAACGTGTCGGCCAACACCTTTGCAAGCGCCTCCGCACATTCCTGTTTCACATGCTCGCCAGGTTCGACATTGTGTGTCATGGCTTGCTCCTCTTCAGTTGTGCTTTGGTATCGGCATTGCGGATGATGCTGCATTGATTTCAATCAACCGGCGTGTCGGGTCGGGCCATCGGGTCCCGCCCACGCCGCGGGGCCGTTCTTGATGTGAGTCAAGACGCTCTGCCATTTCACGCGCTAGACAAGACTGCCTTGCAAGATACGGAGGGACTCCATGGCCACGCGCAGAAACCGCTTGCTCCCCTGGTACATTGGCATTGTGATCGTCGTGGCGGCGGTGGTCTACACTGCAGTGCAGATGGTGACCGGCTCATGTCCGGCGCCGACGGCGGTGGAAATCTTCGCCCTCGGCATGATCCCCATCGTCTATCTGGTGCTCATGTATCTGACTTTTGTGAGTCAGGAATGATTTCGGCCTGCAGCCGAGGGGCGATCTGTCGACGTTGAGGTCACCTCACCAATCGAAGCGTCCTGACCCTAGCCCGCGTGGCGCTTGCGCATCTCGCGGGCGATGATGAGTTGCTGGATCTGCGTGGTGCCCTCATACAGGCGGAACAGCCTGACGTCGCGGTAGAATCGCTCGATGCCGTAATCGGCGATATAACCGGCGCCGCCGAAAATCTGCACCGCCCGGTCAGCAACCCGGCCGACCATTTCCGTGGAGTACATCTTGCAGGCCGAGGCCTCCAGCGTGATCACCTCGCCGGCTTCGTAGCGGCGGGCCGCGTCGCGCACCATGCATTCGGCGGCGTAGCATTCGGTCTCCGAATCGGCGAGCATTGCCTGGATGAGCTGAAAATTGCCGATCGGCTGGCCGAACTGCTTGCGCTCGCCCGAATAGGTGAGCGCCTCGTGGATCAGCCGCCGGGCGGTGCCGGCGCAAAACGCCGCCATATGCAGGCGTCCGCGGTCGAGCACCTTCATGGCGGTGGCGAACCCGCGCCCCGTCCTGCCGCCGATCACCCGGTCGGCCGGCACCTCGACATTGTCGAACACCACATCGCAGGTGAGCGAGCCGCGCTGGCCCATCTTGCGGTCGGGCTTGCCAAGGCTGATGCCGGGTGAAGCGGCATCGACGATGAAGGCGGTGATGCCGCGCGCCCCCGGTTCGCCGAGATCGGTGCGCGCCATCACCGTCAGCACCCCGGCGCGCGGCGCATTGGTGATGAAGCGCTTGGTGCCGTTCATCAGGTAGTGGCCGCCCTCGTGCAACGCCGTCGTCCTCAATGAGGCCGCGTCCGATCCGGCATCGGGCTCGGTGAGGCAGAACGAGCCGATCAGTTCGCCCGCCGCCATGCGCGGCAGGAAGGCTGCCTTCTGTTCCTCGGTGCCGTCGATGATGATGCCCTGCGAGCCGATGCCGACGGTGGTGCCGAACACCGAGCGGAAGGCGGGCGAGGTCCACCCGAAGGCCCGCGCCACCTCGGCTTCCTGGGTGACGGAAAGGCCGATGCCGCCATATTCCGGCGATATCGACAGCCCGAAGAGGCCCAGTTCGCGCATTTCCTGGACGATTTCCTCGGGCACTTGGTCGGCTTCATCGACCTCACCCTCCAGCGGCACCAGCCGTTCGCGCACGAAGCGCTCGACCGTGGCTAGCAGCTCGGCGAAGGTCTCATCGTCGACCAGCCGTTGCTGGCCGGATGGGCTATCATTCATCGGCAAAGTCCCCGCGTTGATCGTAGCGGCAGGATATCGCGGCTAGGCAGGCTGCACCACCGGCTTGAGGACCGAATAAAAGGCGGCGATGGCGATGACGTACAACAGGCCGGCGAACTCGAGAACCGCCGAAAGGCCGAACTGGGTGGCGATGATCGGCACCGCCGCTGCGCCAATGACTGAAAAGCAGCCGTTGATGCCCCAAGCCCAGACGAACATGGTCGACTTGCCCAACCGCCCCAGCGAGGTCATGGCCGTCGGCATGGGAAAGCCCATCAAAAAGGCCGGTGGGGCGATGAGCAGCAGGCAATAGAAAAGCCGCGCGCCGTAGGCATGCAGCCCGATCCAGTCGAGGACGGGATCGAGGAGAGCGCCATAGGCGGCCAACAGCCCACCCACAGCCAAGAGGATGAGCGGCAGGACATGCCTGGCACGCCCCAGGATGCGTTCCGAGGCAAGGCTGCCCAGCCCCGAGAACACCAGCATGCCGGTGATCGCTACCGAAGCCGACACGGTGGCGTTGCTGAGCGCCAGCATCAAGCGCCCGATAAGGCCCACCTCGACCATGATGTAGCCAAGCCCCAGACAGGCGAAATAGACGATGCTGCCGAGCTTGCCCGGATAGCGCGCGAAGACGAAGCGCCATCTGAGCAGCACCGGCAGGATGACCAGCCACGCCGCGGCGATGCCGGCGATGGCCAGCGTCGCCCATAGCACCAGATAACCCCAGTCGTCCTGGAACAGGTCGAGCCGCCCGAGGGTGCGCGGCAAGTCGCCCGGCCTCACGTAGGCGGCGAAATACGGCCGATCGTTGCTGAGCGCCGAGGTATCGAACACGTAGGTGCGGGCAATGGCCGGCCAGCCGCCAGTGATGAGGCTGTGCCAGGCAAGCCGGCCCATGGTGGTGGAGGGCAGCACCTCGGCCGGCGCATCCGGCGAGGTATTGTCTGCCGTTGCCGATGCATCGGGCGATGTGTTGTCGGTGGTCGCCTGCTGGTCGCCGGTATCGGCGCCATCCCCGAAGATCTGGGCCTGATAGTTCGCCAGCACGCTGGCGCTGGCGCTGTTGTCGAATTCAAAGCC
Organism: uncultured Rhizobiaceae bacterium; assembly: GCA_964568825.1. Taxonomy (GTDB): domain Bacteria; phylum Pseudomonadota; class Alphaproteobacteria; order Rhizobiales; family Aestuariivirgaceae; genus CAVVDT01. The sequence goes on from CAZMSA010000044.1 coordinate 6,367, forward strand.
CGGCGAATAGATCTCATCGAAGGACATCGCCTGGGTGTGCTTGCGCAAGGCGGCGATCTCCTCGTCGGAAAAGCCGCCGCGCTTGTAGAGTACCGTGGTGGTCGACAGATACGACGACACGGCAAAGAATGACCTGGCCTCCGGTCCCTGGTCGATCCGGCGGGCGGCCTCGGCCATGGTGGCGTAGAGCTTGAGGACGGATTTCGGCGGCTCTTCCTTGTTCCACAACGTCACCGACAGGATGCCGCCCGGCTTCAGCGCCCGCATGTAGTCCTGCATCGCCTCGGCGGAGTAGGCGTATTTCTCGACGATCGGAAAGCCGCCCGGATTGGACAGGCCGACCGAATCGGCAAGGCTCAGATCGACGATGTCGAAGCGACGGGTAGTGCGGGCAAGGTAAAGCCGGCCCTCGTAAGGGATGACCGTGAGCTTCGGACTGGCCAGGATATCGCCGGTGAAATCGCGCAGCGGCTTGCTGGCGAAGGCCTCGAGCACCGCCGGATTGGCTTCGGCGACAGTTACATCCTTCGAGCCACTGTCGAGCGCCACCCGGGTCGAGATGCCGCCTCCGAACTGCACCACGAAGGTCTCCGGCGCCTTCTTGATCAGGTAGGGATAGACCATCGGCAGGTAGTGGAAATAGGCATCATCGAGCGCCGTCGGCTTGCGCATGATGCCGCTCGGCCCCTCGCCGTCGATGTAAAGGCCGAGATAGGCATTGGCCGGCATTTCCGGCAGGTTGAAGGCGGCGTTGTCGGACAAGCCGGGCGCAAAGTGCAGGTAGGAGCTGGCATAGACCTGGAGATCACCGAACGGCGACACCGAGCGGTATATCCGCCGGGCATCGGGAAAATGCCGCGCATAGGCAACGCCCTTGTACTCCGAAACGGCCAGGTCTGTGATGCCGGCAAGCCCCGGCAGGGCAAGGTGCATCACCACTGCCAGCAGCGCCACTGCCGTGGCGCCGATGAGCCCCGGCAGCCGCCCCAAGCCGGCAAACCAGAAGATGCATGCCGCCACCGCCATCCCCACCGGCACCAGAATGAGATTTTCCGGGGCAACGAAATACATCGCCCCCAGCACCGTCAATCCGGCGAGGCCAGCACCCGCCATGTCGGCGAAGTAGACCCGCGCGAAGGTGCGCCGGTAATTGAGGAAGACCACGCCGAGAAACAGCGCCCCGGCAACGAACGGCACCAGATAGAGCGCAAAATTGGCGGCCAGGCGCCACTTCTGGGCCGGGTCGGAGACGATGAAAATGGCATTGAACGGCATCTGCTGGGCCATGAGATTGGCCCCCACCGTGAGCGGTGCGAACAGGGCGAGCGCCCATCCGGCCACCCCGCGCCAGTGCCGCTCGAACCACGGTTCGGCAAGGCAGATGATGACGCTGGTCAAGCCGAACCCCAGCATCGCGAGGCTGACCACCAGCGAGCCGAAATGCGCCCAGCTGCCTACCGAGAAGATGCGCATGACGGCGATCTGCAGGGCAATGACCGCGCCCGCCGCCAGGGCGACGGCAATGTAAAGGCTGAAGCCGGCGCGTTCGGCGTCACCGGCTTCGAGATTAGCTGGGGTCATGGCGCTCACGCGGGTGTCCATGCGGATTACTGCGGCATCATCGGGTCCGGCGGGAATAGACGGCTCAGTTGTTATGGGTCCCGTTGATCCGCGAACCCTCCAGCTTGGTGAAGGGCACAAACGACAATGTTCCACCGTTGTAGATATCGGAACGCGCCACGCTCAGCGAGCCGTCGCCGGCCTCCTTCTTGACGATGCGCAAGACGTGCTGGGCGCCGGGCGGCCCGACCGGGATCACCATGATGCCGCCGGCCCGCAACTGCCGCAACAAAGGCGGCGGCACATGATCGATGCCGCAGGTGACGATGATCTTGTCGAAGGGAGCCATCTCCTGCCAGCCGTAATAGCCATCGGCATTGCGGGTGTTAATCGCCTTGTACTCGCTATAGCCCTCGGCAATGAGGCTGTCGTAGATGCCGCGGGTGCGCTCGGCCAGCGGCTTGATGATCTCGATCGTCCATATGGCGTCGGTGAGATTGGACAGATACGCCGACTGGTAGCCCGAGCCGGTGCCGATCTCGAGCACCTTGTCGCCCCGCTTGACATCGAGCGAGTTGGTCATCCGCGCCACCGTGTTGGGCCCGGTGATCGAAACGCCGTAACCGATGTCGAGATAATGCCACACATAGGCCCGGTCGAGGTTGCGACTGGTGACGAATTTTTCCCGCGGCGTCATCAAGAAGGCGCGGCTGTCGCGCTCGTCCCACAGGTCGTGATGGGCAAGGAGCGCGCGATAGCGGTCGAACCTCTGGCCAAGGAAGTGCGGATCCTCGCCCCGGTTCTTCACCATCCAGGCGACGAATGCGGCGCGCTCCTTCATGGGCGGCGTCAGATCGAAGCTGTAGGGCACGGGAACGCGGGCGCGAGTCTGGCGCGGAAGTAATCCGGCAACCGTCGCGGCGCTGACGCCGATAAGAAGATCACGCTTGTTCACGCCACATCTCTCCACCCGATTCGCGATCCAATCAAGCCCCGTTCCGGGGCAACCGAAAATTCACAGCAGCAAGCGGCGGGTTCTTGACCGACCGATGATCTCGTACATTTCGAGGCATCAATTTTACCAGTCGTTAAGGTCTCGCGCCCCAGTCTCTCACGCCAGCGCCAAACGCGGAGACCGACCCATGTCCGAGAGTTGCACAAGCACCGACGAGATTGGAGATTTTGCCCTGGCAAGCCAGACCTACGCGGCCACGGCCTGCGCCGCCGTCCTGGCGCGCACCCGCGAAATTCTCAGCCAACCCCCCAGCGTCGCCGGGCTGGACGAGATCGCCCTCCTCGCCGGCATGATCCAAGGCATCGAGGACTGCATCGATGCCGGCACCCGTGCCGTCACCGCCGGTGACCTTTCCACCGCGACGCTCGAAAACGCCCGCGCCCTGGTGTTGATGAACGCCCTGCCGTTGGCCGCCGACCACCCGGCCGAAGCGGCGCCGGCAGATTTTGCGTCCGGCAACTATCAGAAGTCCGGCATGACCGGCTGAAGCCGGCCGCCGGCGCGGACCGGCGCGATCTTCAGCGCCAGCCCCGTTTCGTCGTCGGTCTCGACCGCCACCCCGCACACCGTCGCTTCGCCCTCGGCCGGCTCCATGCGCCCGCCGGAGATGCGGCGCTGGAAGCGGGTGAGCGGTTCGGCCTTGTCCATGCCGATGACCGAATCGAACGAGCCGCACATGCCGGCATCGGTGAGATAGGCCGTGCCGTGCGGCAGGATCTGGTGATCGGCGGTCGGCACATGGGTGTGGGTGCCGACCACCAGGCTTGCGCGCCCGTCGGCGGCATGGCCCATGGCCATCTTTTCCGAGGTGGCCTCGGCGTGCATGTCGATGATGATGGCATCGGCGCCGATGCCCAGCGGGCAGGCCTCCAGTTCACGTTCCAGCGCCGCGAAGGGATCATCGAGCGGTTCCATCATCACCCGCCCCATGATGTTCATCACCAGCACCTGGCGGCCTGAGGCGGTCTCGTAGAGATTGGCCCCGCGCCCCGGCGTGCCGGGGGGGTAGTTGACGGGCCTGAGGAGCTGGGGAACCCGCTCGATGAACACTAGAGCCTCGCGCTGCGCAAAGGCATGGTTGCCGAGGGTGATGCAGTCGGCGCCGGCATCGAGGAATTCCTTGCAGATGTCCTCGGTGATGCCGAAGCCACCGGCCGCGTTTTCGCCGTTCAACACCACGAAATCCGGCCTGAAGGCTTCTTTAAGCCCCGGCAGGCGTCCCACCAGCGCCTTGCGGCCGGTACGGCCGATCACGTCACCGAAGAACATCAACCTCATTGCGCCGCGTCCCGTTGGCGATCGACCTTGCGGGCGCCCATTTCGGTAAGGATCCAGTCCAGCGGCTGGTCATGGGCATCGCGCGGCACATGGTGCACCTCCTGCGCCGCATAGGCGACGCCGACCGCAATGACCGGCTTTTCGCCCCGCAGGCGTTCGAGGGTGCGGTCATAGAACCCGCCGCCGTAGCCGAGCCGGTAGCCACCCGAATCGAAGGCGAGCATCGGCACCAGCAGGACATCGGGCACCGTCGTCGGCGCACTCACCAGGGGCACCGGGATGTTCCAGGCCCCGGCCTCGGTCGGCTCGCCCGGCCGCCACAGGCGAAACTGCAAGGGTTCATTGCGGCCGATCACCACCGGCAGCGCCGTGACCAGCCCGCTCGCCGAAAGCCTGGCCAGCAACGGCTTGACATCGATCTCGCTCTGGTAGGGAAGAAACCCCGAAACCACGGCCCCCGCCGCCAGGTCGAGGAAATCCAGTCCCAGCATGGCCAGCGCCGCCCCTGCCCCGCCACGGTCGGCGCGATGCGCCTTGTCGCGCACCGCAGCGGCCACCTTGCGCGCCTCTTTCTTCTTTTCTGTCGCTGACACGGGCGTCGCTTGATGCTGCATGGGGTCCCGGCTCTTTCTTGTTGCAAGCGACGAGCCATCCTGGCCGTGGGAGGTGAAGATCCCGGGTCCCTACAATTGTAGGTGGGCGCCATGTGTCGAGGGCCAAGGGCCCAAGCCAGTGACAGCTCCCATTAAGGATCGTATCGGCCCTGGGAAGTTGTGCTCCTCACGAACCGGACAGCCCGTCGATTGCCTACTTAGGCGTTAGCGACGACAAAATCCACTGGCCAGATCGGCGGACGCTCTAGGGTCTGTTGAGTATCACGGTTGTGGTGCCGGTTTGACAGGATTGGCTCAGATTCCATGGCGTTGAGGAGGAAGGACATGCTGGCATATTCGACGACGAAGCCCTTGTGAAAATGGGCCAATCCTGTCAAACCGGCACCACAACCGTGATACTCAACAGACCCTAGTCTCCGGTATTTGCCTTCGAGCGCTCGCGCGCCAGGGCATCAAGGCGCCTCGCCGCCGCCTCGATTCGCTCCGCCACCTGGTCTTCCTGCTCGGCGCCCTGCTTGGCAATACCGTTGCGCACATCGCGCAACCCGGCGACCTCGTCCTGCAGGTCCTCGATCTTGCGCAGCGCCTCCGACAGGCGATCGGCCACTACCAGCCCGGCCATCAGCAACAGCCGGATGTCACCGACCTGGCCGACCCCGCCCTTGATGGACGTCACCTCACTGTCGAGCAACTGCGCCAGCTCCATCAGGTGCTCTTCTTCACCGTCGCTGCAATTCATCGTGTAGGGACGGCCATTGACCTCGACCACGACTTGTCCCATGGGTCTTACCTCTTGCCTGGAATTCGGCCATTTATTGCCGAAAAGCTATTTCCCGAGCACCTTGCGAATGCGCGACATCGCCATGTCCACCCGGCGCTCTGCCTGCCGGTTGGCTTCATCGAGCTCGCTCGCCTTGCCCCGCACCTGATCGAGCTCTTCAGCCAGCCTTGCCCGGTCCTGCCGCAACGCTTCGGCCTCGCCCTTTGAACTGGCCAAAGCCAGTTCTCGCTCGCCCGCTTGCGCCATGGCAGCCTCCAGGCGACGCAAAGCCGCCTCGAAACGATCCAGCGCCCCGATAATCCTAGACTCTTCTGCCATCGCCACCTCCCACCGGACGCGGCGAACCCCGACTCAGCCTACCCCCATCTTCGCCGCCCACCAGAGACAATAAAGCCTAATCATGCCAAAGGGAACCATTGAGAATTGAGGATATCGGATGCAATTTTGCCCACACCCGCTCAGGCGACGGTGTGGCGATAGTCCTCTCCACAGATAAAACCCGAGCCCATTGACAGGCCAAAGCCGGATGCTAAGTGTGGCCGCGGCTTGGATGGGCGGAACAGACATGAACACCAAAACTGCAGCCAAGGGCCTCGAGGCCTCAGGCAAGATTGACCGGGCGCGCCACAAGGAAATGGCGAACGCCCTGCGTGCGCTGTCGGTGGATGCCGTCGAGAAGGCCAAGTCCGGCCACCCCGGATTGCCCATGGGCGCCGCCGATGTCGCCACCGTCCTGTTCACCCGCTTCCTGCGCTTCGATTCGCAGGCTCCGAAGTGGGCGGATCGCGACCGGTTCGTGCTGTCGGCCGGGCACGGCTCGATGCTGCTCTATTCGCTGCTCTATCTCCTCGGCTACGAGGACATGACGATCGAGGAAATCGAGAATTTCCGCCAGCTCGGCGCACGCACCGCCGGGCATCCCGAATACGGCCACGCCTCGGGGATAGAAACCACCACCGGCCCGCTCGGTCAGGGTCTCGCCAACGCGGTCGGCATGGCCATCGCCGAGCGCCACCTCAATGCCCGCTTCGGCGACGACCTGGTCAATCATCGCACCTATACCCTGGTTGGCGACGGTTGCCTGATGGAAGGCATCTCCCAGGAAGCCATCGCCCTGGCCGGCCATTTGCGCCTCAATCGCCTGGTGGTGCTGTTCGACGACAACGGCATTACCATCGACGGCCCGGTCTCGATGTCCGACCAGACCGATCAGCTTGCCCGCTTTGCCGCCAGCGGCTGGGCGGTGACCCGCGTCGACGGCCACGATCCCGATGCCATCTGCGCCGCCCTCGAGGCCGCCCAGGTGAGCGACCGCCCGAGCCTCATCGCCTGCCGCACCATCATCGGTTACGGCGCCCCCAAGAAGCAGGGGACATCCAGCGCCCACGGCGCCGCCCTCGGCCCCGAGGAAGTTGCCGCCGCCCGCGCTGCGCTGGGCTGGCCCTACCCGCCATTCGAGGTGCCGACATCCATTCGCGACGCCTGGCGCCTCGCCGGCCTGAAAGGATGCAAGGAGCGTAAAGGTTGGGAGCAGCGGCTGAGCGATCTCGGCAACGGCACCAAGGCCGACTTCGAGCGCGCCATGGCCGGCGATCTACCGCTCGCCTTCGATGAGGCCATGCAGGCCTATCGCAAGTCCCTGGCCGACAATCCCCCCGCCCTGGCGACCCGCAACGCCTCGCAAAACGCCCTCGACGTCATCAATCCGGTGCTCGCCGACACCATCGGCGGCTCGGCCGACCTGACCGGTTCCAACAACACCCGCTCCAAGGAAATCGAACCGCTCACGCCTGAGAACTACGGCGGGCGCTACATCTATTACGGGGTGCGCGAGCACGCCATGGCCGCCGTCATGAACGGACTGGCGCTGCATGGCGGCGTCATTCCCTACGGCGGCACCTTCCTGGTCTTCACCGATTACTGCCGCCCTGCCATTCGCCTGTCGGCGCTGATGGGCCAGCGCGTCATCTACGTGATGACCCATGACAGCATCGGTCTGGGCGAAGACGGGCCCACCCATCAGCCGGTGGAGCATCTGGCGTCGCTGCGCGCCATGCCGAACCTGCAGGTGATGCGGCCGTGCGATGCCATGGAGACCGCCGAATGCTGGCAGGCCGCCATCACGTCGCGCTCGAAGCCCACCGTGCTGGCGCTCAGCCGCCAGAAGCTGGCCCCTGTGCGCAACCGCTACAACAAGATCAATTACGCCGAGCGCGGCGCCTACGAACTGGATTCAGGCGCCCACAAGGGCGGCAACCAGGTGGTGCTGTTCGCCACCGGTTCGGAAGTGGAGATCGCCACCGCCGCCCACCGGCACCTGAGCGAAAGCGGCATTTCGGCCCGCCTCGTCTCGGTCCCGTGCATGGAACTGTTCGCTGCCCAGAGCGACGACTACCGCATGCTGATCCTCGGCGACGAACCGGTACGCGTGGCCGTCGAAGCCGGCGTGCGCATGGGCTGGGACCCCTTCATCGGCACCGACGGCATCTTCATCGGCATGACGGGCTTCGGCGCCAGCGCCCCTGCCGGTGCTCTGTATGAGCATTTCGGCATCACCGTCGCCGCCGTTGTCGATGCGGTCACCGCCCGTCTGGCGGTGGGCACCCAAGAGGGCTGATCGTCTTGACGATGATCGCAACACTGGACTCAATCGACGTCGCGGGCAAACGCGTCGTCCTGCGCCTCGATCTGAATGTGCCGATCGAAGCCGGCAAGGTGCGCGATGCAACCCGTATCGAGCGAGCGGCCCCGACCATCCGCGAGCTCCTTGCCAAAGGCGCATCCATCGTGATCCTCTCCCACTTCGACCGGCCCAAGGGCAAGGTGGTGGCGTCCATGTCGCTGGCCCCCGTCGCCGCGGCGCTGGCCAGGGTGCTGGGCACGCCGGTCAAATTCGTTGCCACCGACTGGCACGACCACAAGGCGGCCGAGGCAGCCGCCAGCCTCAAGCCCGGCGACGTGGCGCTGATGGAAAACACCCGCTTCCATCCCGGCGAAGAGGCCAACGATCACGATTTTTCAGCTCTCCTGGCCGGGCTCGGCGATATTTATGTCGACGATGCCTTTTCCTGCGCCCATCGCGCCCATGCCTCGACCGAAGGCATCGCCCATCTCCTGCCGGCGGTGGCCGGGCGCGCCATGCAGGCCGAATTCGAGTCCCTCGAAAAGGCCTTGGAAAGCCCCCGGCGACCCCTCGCCGCGGTCATCGGCGGCGCCAAGATCTCCACCAAGCTCGACCTTATCGGCAATATTCTGGGTGTGGCCGATATCGTCATCATCGGCGGCGCCATGGCCAATACCTTTCTCGCCGCCACCGGCCGCGAAGTGGGCAAGTCATTGAAGGAGCAGGACCTTTATGCCAGCGCCCGGCAGATCATGCAGGACGCCGCCGACCGTGGCCGCACCCTGGTGTTGCCGGTCGATGTGGTGGTGGCGAAGGAATTCAAGGCCGGCGCCACCCATCGCAGCGCCGGCATCGCCGAAGTGGGGCCGGACGAAATGATCCTCGACATCGGCCTCAAATCCATCGCCAGCATCGAGCGCGCCTTTGCCCATGCCCGCACCCTGGTGTGGAACGGACCCTTCGGGGCCTTCGAGTTCAGCCCCTTCGATGCCGGCACGGTGGAAACGGCACGTGCGGCGGCACGCATGACCAAGCAAGGCCGGCTGGTCTCGGTGGCCGGCGGCGGCGACACGGTGGCGGCCTTGAACCATGCCGGCGTCACCGCCGACTTCACCTATGTCTCAACCGCCGGCGGCGCGTTTCTGGAATGGCTGGAGGGCAAGACCCTGCCCGGCGTGGCCGTCCTCAAAACGTAGGCGTATAATAACCTGATAGCCGCGAGCGGGCGTAGCGGCTGGAATGAACGAGGCGAACGCAAATGACGGAAAGACTTGAAGACATCGCCCAGGCGATGGTGGCCAAGGGCAAGGGCCTGCTCGCTGCCGACGAGAGCTCGGGAACCATCAAGAAGCGCTTCGACAGCATCAATGCCGAATCGACCGCGACCAGCCGCCGCGATTACCGGCAACTGCTGTTTTCGGCGCGCGGCGCCATGAAGAAGCACATCTCCGGCGTGATTCTCTACGATGAAACCACCCGTCAGGAAGCTTTTGACGGCCGGCCGCTGATCGACCTCATCAAGGCATCGGGTGCCGTGCCCGGCATCAAGGTCGACGCCGGCACCAAGGCCATGCCGTTTCATCCCGGCGAAAAGATCACCGAAGGCCTCGACGGCCTGCGCGAGCGGCTCATCGAATATCACAACCTCGGCGCCCGCTTCGCCAAGTGGCGCGCCGTCATCGACATCGCCGACGGGCTGCCCACCTGGGCTTGCATCAAGGCCAATGCCCACGCGCTTGCCCGCTACGCCGCCCTGTGCCAGGAGCAGATGATCGTCCCCATTGTCGAGCCTGAAGTGCTAATGGACGGGCCGGTCGCTACCCACAGCATCAAGGGCTGCTATGAGGTCACCGAATGGGTGCTGAAGACCGTCTTCGCCGAACTCTTCGAGGCGGGCATCAACCTCGAAGGCATGATCCTCAAGCCCAACATGGTGATCGCCGGCAAGAATGCCGCCAAACAGGCCAAGCCCGCCGAAGTGGCCGAGATGACGGTAAAATGCCTGAAGGCCTGCGTGCCCCCCGCGGTGCCGGGCATCGCCTTTTTGTCAGGTGGCCAGTCCGACGTCCAGGCGACCGAAAACCTGTCGCTGATCAACCAGATGGGTCCTCTGCCGTGGAAGCTCACTTTCTCCTATGGCCGGGCATTGCAGGCGGCCGTGCTGAAGGCTTGGGGCGGCAAGGCGGCGAATGTGGAAGCCGCGCAATCGGCCTTCGCCCACCGCGCCCGGATGAACAGCCTTGCCGCTACCGGCAAGTGGACAAAAGCGCTGGAAAAGGCCGGCTGATTGCCACATGGCGGCACAGCGGATGATATCGGCATGACGATGCCCAAGTGCCGCCTTTTTCTCGTTGTTCCCTCCGCCATGGAGGCCGGTGCCGCCCGGGCTTGCCTCGGCGCGGCGCTGGCGGCAGGTGATGTAGCGGCCCTCAAGGTGACAGGCACGGTGTCTCAGCAGGAGCGTTTGCTCGATACCCTTCAGGCCGTGGCCCAGGACGCCGGTGTGGCGGTCCTGTGCGAGGACGACGTCGACCTGGCGGCCGAACGGCGAACCGATGGCGTGGAGATCGAGGGCGACATAGAGCGTATCGCGGCGATCCGCCGCCGTCTCGGTGCCGACGCCATCGTCGGGGTGCGTTGCGGCGCCTCGCGCCATGCCGCCATGGAAATGGCCGAGGCCGGGGCCGATTATGTGGCCTTCGAGACCGGATCCGGCGGCGGCCTCATTGCCTGGTGGGCGGAGTTGTTCACCCTTCCCTGCGTGGCCATCCCGGCGCCCGAAGCCATGGCTGAGGCGATTGCCAACGGCGCCGATTTCGTGGTCGTGCCGGCTCAAATGTGGGCATCGCCCGAAGCCGCGGGGCGCGAGGTTGCAGCGTTGATGAACGAGATTGCGGAGAGCGGGGAATGAGGCGGGCCGGACTGACTACGCTGGCTGTTGTCGCGTTGGCTCTTACCACGCTGCCGGTGGCGGCCGCCACCTTCGATGAGGCCGCCGCCCTTTATCAGGACAAGGACTACAAGGCCGCCTACGCCATTGCATCCGGACTTGCCAACGACGGCGATGCCCGCGCCGAGGCCATGCTCGGTGCCATGTTCCAGTACGGCAAGGGCGTCGATGCGGACCTCGGCCAATCGATCGACTGGTATACCGCCGCGGCCAAGCAGGGCCACGTGCCCGCCATGTTCGCCCTGTCGACCATCTATCTCGACGGATCGAAAGGCCACTTCGACCGCGCCAAGGCCATCGAGTGGTCGCAAAAGGCCGCGGACGCCAATTATGTCCCGGCCATGCACAATCTCGGCCTCATCTATGCCGGTGGCGCCGGCGGCGAGCCGGATTGGCCGATGGCCGCCCATTGGTTCACCAAGGCCGCCAAAAAGGGCTTTGCCGATGCCCAGTACAACCTCGGTATCCTCTATGCCGAGGGCAAGGGCATCGAAAAGAACCAGGTGAAGGCCGCCGAGTGGTATCTGCGCGCTGCGCTGCAGGGGCTTTCCGATGCAGCCCTCGATTACGGCGTCATGGTGTTTCGCGGCGAAGGGGTGCAGAAGAACGAAGAGATCGGCGCCAAATGGTTGCTGGTGGCGGCTCGGCGCGGCAATCCGGTGGCCCAGAACCGTGTGGCGCGCCTGCTGGCCGCCGGGCGCGGCCTTCCGGCCAACCCCGTCGAGGCCATGAAGTGGAACCTGCTGGCCAGCCGCGCCGGCCGCAAGGATCCCGAACTCGATGCCATGCTGGCAAAGCTCGATCCGGCCCAGCGCGCCGAGGCCGAGACCCGCGCCGCCGCCTTCACGCCCGAAGAGAGCAAGGCGAATTGATCTGCAAGGCGTGACCAGCGGCGCGGCGACCGCAGATTTTGAGTGCGCCGCCGCGCAAGACTTGCTACTAACGCCGCGACACGGGAGGCCGAGAGCGTCGATCAGCCGCGCCGGCCCCTCGCCGACAGTAAAAATCTGACCAGGGTTCAGCAATGAAGATCAACGGCAACGAGATCAAGCCGGGCAACGTCATATTGCACAACGGCCAACTCCTTTTGGCGGTCAAGTGCGAGCACGTGAAGCCGGGCAAGGGCGGCGCCTTTGCCCAGGTGGAACTGCGCGACCTCGTCACCGGCACCAAGTACAATGAGCGGTTCCGCTCATCGGAGTCGGTCGAGCGCGTCAGGCTCGAGCAGAAGGACTATCAGTTCCTCTACGAGCAGAACGACATGCTGGTGTTCATGGACACCGAAAGCTACGAGCAGATCGAACTGGCGCGCGAATTCGTGGGCGAGCGCGCCGCCTTCCTCCAGGACGGCATGGAAGTGACCGTGGAGAGTTACGAGGGCAAACCCCTGGGCATTTCGCTTCCCGATCAGGTGACGCTCGAAATCGTCGAGGCCGACCCAGTGGTCAGGGGCCAGACGGCATCATCGTCCTACAAACCCGCCAAGCTCGAAAACGGCCTCAGGATCATGGTGCCGCCGTTCATCGGCGCCGGCGAGCGGGTGTTGGTCGACACCAACGAGGTCACCTATATCCGGCGGGCCGAATAGTTCAGATGTCCGCCTCCCCGGTCATTACCGTGATGGTCAACGCGGCCCGCAAGGCCAGCCGCGCCATCCGCCGCGACTTCGGCGAGGTGGAAAACCTGCAGGTTTCCCTGAAAGGTCCCGCCAACTTCGTCACCCGCACCGACCAGCGGGTCGAGGAAATGCTGGCCGAGGAACTGAAGAAGGCACGGCCGACCTACGGTTTCCTCATGGAGGAATCGGGCAAAAGGGCCGGCAGCGACGCCGAGCACCGGTGGATCGTCGATCCCATCGATGGCACCACCAACTTCATCCACGGCATCGCCCATTTCGCCATCTCGATTGCGCTGGAGCGGGCCGGCGAGATCATCGCCGCGGTGGTCTACAACCCCATCATCGACGAAACATTCACCGCCGAGCGCGGCCGCGGCACCTATCTCAACGACCGCCGCCGTCTCAGGGTGGCCGCCCGCCGCTCGCTCGGCGATGCCATCATCGCCTGCGGCATTCCCCATCTCGGCCGTGGCGATCATGAGCGTTTTCGCAATGAATTGAGCGAGGTCCAAGCGGCCGCCGCCGGCCTCAGGCGCTTCGGCGCCGCCAGCCTCGATCTGTGCTGGGTGGCCGCCGGCCGCGTCGACGGCTATTGGGAACGCGGCCTGCAACCGTGGGACATCGCCGCCGGCCTGCTCATCGTGCGCGAGGCGGGCGGCATCGTCGGCGACATCGACGGTGAGCCCGACGTCCTCAAGACCGGCAATGTGATGGCCGGCAACGACGATATCTGCAAACAGCTGGGCGAGCGCCTGGCGGCGGCGGCAGCTTCATAGCGCCGCGTCGGTTTGCAACACTGGTGACAGGCACACCTGATCGGGTAATCTCCGGGGGAACGGAAACCGCCTGGCGGAAAGCGAATCCATGGCAGATACGACGGACATCAACATTCTGGCCCAGCCGCGCGTCTATCTGGTGCGGATGCTGGTGTTTATCCTGCTGGTCTCCATCCTGGCGGCGGTGCTCTACCCGCAGTTCCGCCACGCCTTCATGAACAATCCCGGCCTCAACGGGCTCATCATCTTCATGCTGCTGCTGGGCATCGCCTATGCCTTCCGCATGGTTTGGCGCCTCTTTCCGGAGGTCAACTGGGTCAACAGCTTCCGTATCGCCGATCCGGGACTGGAAATCGCCCATATGCCGCGCCTGCTGGGGCCCATGGCGACGTTGTTGCGTGACCGCCAGGGCGCCACCATCCTGTCGCCCCTGTCGATGCGCTCGTTGCTCGATTCGCTCGCCTCGCGCCTCGATGAAGCTCGCGACATCTCGCGCTACCTGATCGGCCTGCTCATCTTCTTAGGACTCCTCGGCACCTTCTGGGGTCTGTTGCAGACGGTCTCCTCGGTGGGCGACGCCATCAAGGCCCTGGACGTGACCGCGGGTGAATCCGGCACCGTCTTCGCGCAGCTCAAAGCCGGCCTGCAAGCCCCGCTGGCCGGCATGGGCACGTCGTTTTCCTCGTCATTGTTCGGTCTTGCCGGCTCGCTGGTGCTGGGCTTTCTCGACCTGCAGGCGAGCCAGGCCCAGAACCGCTTCTACAACGAGCTCGAGGACTGGCTGTCGTCGATCACCGATATCGCCGCCGGCGACTCCGGCCAGCTTTCGGTGCCGCAATATCTACGCATGGACATGTCCAACGTGCAGCGCGGTATCGAGCGCATGAACCGGACGCTTGAAGATGCCCTTGCCGAGCCGGCCGGCATCGCCGCCAACGAGGACAATTCCGTCGCCCTCGACAAGCTGGCAGGCGCGGTGGAAGACCTGGTGCACCAGATGCGTGAGGAGCACCGCATGGTGCGCCATCTGGCCCAGTCGCAGGCCGATCAGAACGCCGAGTTACGCCGCGCCCTCACCGGCCAGCCGGTCCGCGCGCCGGCCGCTCCGACCGCCGCCTCCGGCCGCCTGCGCGCCAGCGTGCGCCCGCCGCGGCGTCCGGAGGACTGATGGCGCTCTCTCGCCGGCGCTCGCGCTCGCAGGAACAGGCCTATTACTGGCCCGGCTTCGTCGATGCCATGGCGCAGTTGCTGCTGGTCATCACGTTCTTGTTGTCGGTGTTCATGATGGCCCAGTTCCTGCTTGCCAGGCAGTTGACCGGTCAGGATACCGTGCTGTCGCGGCTGCGTACCCAGATCGCCGAGCTGACCAACCAGCTGTCGCTGGAAAAGGCCTCCAAGTCGGAGCTCGAGATCACCCTTTCGGCCATCACCGAAGACCTGAAGGCGGCGCGCGAGCAGACCTCGCGGCTGCAGGGCCTGTTCGACAGCCAGAAGGACCAGTCCGGTTCGGCCAGCGTCCGCCTGCAGGAACTGCAGGGCGAGATCGCCCACCAGAAATCGCTTTCCGCCGACGCCCTCGCCCAGGTCGAACTGCTCAACCAGCAGATCGCCGCCCTGAGGCGCCAGATCGGCGCCCTCAACGATGCCCTGCAGGCGGCCGAGGCGCGCGACCAGAACTCCAAGACGGTGATCGCCGATCTCGGCCGCCGCCTCAACGCAGCCCTTGCCCAAAGGGTGCAGGAGCTGACGCGCTACCGCTCGGAATTCTTCGGCCGCCTGCGCCGCATTCTCGCCAATCGCACCGACATCCGGGTGGTCGGCGACCGCTTCGTGTTCCAGTCCGAGGTGCTGTTTCCCAAGGGCTCCGCCGACATCAGCCAGGCCGGCCAGCAGGAACTCGACAAGCTCGGCGCGGCTGTCAAGCAGCTGGAAGGCGAGATTCCCCCCGACCTGGAATGGGTGCTCCGGGTGGACGGCCATACCGACAACGACCCCATCAACACCCCGCAGTTTCCCTCCAACTGGGAACTGTCGGCGGCCCGCGCCATCGCGGTGGTGCGCTATTTGATCTCGCTCGGCGTCTCGCCCAAGCACCTGATGGCCGCCGGTTTCGGTGAATTCCAGCCCATCGATACCGGCAACACGCCGGAGGCCAAGGCCCGCAACCGCCGCATCGAGCTAAAGCTCACCCAGCGCTGAGGATGGCCGGCGCAAAGGGGGATGCAGGCCCCCTCCCCCCGCTCCATCGTCATGCCGGTACTTGATACCGGCATCCATTGCGCTGACCTCACGGCTGGCTGAGATCCTGGCGGAATGGACACCGGGGTCAAGCCCCGGGGTGACGGGTTTGAGCGCGGAATAGGCTCGAAACGTGGGAGATTGGTAGCTCCCCGCTCCATCGTCATGCCGGTACTTGATACCGGCATCCATTCCGCTGACATCACGGCTTGGCGAGATCCTGGCGGAATGGACCCCGGGGTCAAGCCCCGGGGTGACGAGTTGGTGGGTTGGTGGGTTGGAACAGCCCGAGGCATGTAGCCGTCGGGGTTATTCGGCGGCAGCCGCGAACTGCATCTTGGCGAGCCTGGCATAGAGGCCGCCGGTCTTCATCAGCTGGCCGTGCGAGCCCTGTGCGACAATGCGGCCGGCCTCCATCACCAGGATGCGGTCGGCATTGCGCACCGTGGCGAGCCGGTGGG
>CAZMSA010000045.1:0-22052 GCA_964568825.1 uncultured Rhizobiaceae bacterium
CGCAGGTGTCATCGACAGCCAAACGGTCAAGGCGCCGGCGCCAGGAGCGCAGCGGGGCTATGATGCCGCCAAGAAGACGGTCGGACGCAAGCGGCATGTGGCGGTGGATATGCCAATGTTGGATTGTCGGCGCTCTGCGCAGGAAGCTGGCTCGCCGTACCTTATGAACAGCGTGATCTCCTGTACGACGTGATCTTCTCGCTGGCCGCGCTGGCGCTCATCCGCTTCGCCCTCGATGTTCGCTTGCTAGTCGGCCGGCGCACTTTCGATAATTTGCTGATCGGGCGCTATCACCGACCGCGGCGGGAGGACCACAATTTTGTGTTCTTCGACATCGCTGGTTCAGCGCGCGCTGCCTTGCGACTGGGCGATGAAAAATTCCATTCCTATGTGTCTCGGTGTTTTCCGACATTGATCGACCAATCGTAGATCATGGTTGCGACATTCATGCTTTTGTTGGCGATGCGCTGATCGCTACTTGGCCGCTGGAGGTACCTACGGCCAACTGCCAGGCAGTTGCCGCGGTGTACGCCGTCTTCGACCGGTTGAATGTACTTCGCGAACGTTATGAACATCGCTTTGGTGAGGCGCCCGTTCTCAGAGCCGTTTTACACGGCGGCCCGGTTGTTGTTGTTGGCGAAACAGGGGGCAGCCGTGGCCAAATTACCTATCTCGGTGATGTACTCAATGTCACTGCGCGTATAGAGGCGCTAGCCAAGACGCTGGGCGTTGATGTCCTCATATCTGCCAGTCTGCTGGCACACACCAAGCTGCCGTCAGGCATCACGGCTACATCGGCCGGCCCTCATCAACTCAAGGGTATTGCCGAACCGGTTGGCGTGTTTGCCCTTTCGCGTTCTCGATAGTGCGTGCGCGGCCAACAGATGCCATTTAGTGAGGGTTTCCTATCGGGGCGGGAGAGTAGCTAGCGGCGTTGTCACCGCTGCGCGACAGCGCGCCCCAGCCCACAAACGCGCCCTAAGCTTGACTGCCAGTTGACAGATGAGCACCCGCGACGGCGGCGAAAGTGTCGGCATGCTCGCAGGACACCTGTAAACTGAAACCACTGTCGCTCACTGGCAACAATCGCGGGGACGTCTGCGTCTCCAGGCTCCGGATGAAGACCCCATGACGGGTTCTCCCTCATGGCCAAACAAAATCCACTCCAATGCTCTATCCTGCACCGAGTGCGATGGCGACATTATAGGTGATCAACGAGGCGAGGTAGGCCAACGCGAGCATGTAAGTGAAAGTGATCGCCATCCAACGCCAGCTTCCGGTCTCGCGCCGGATTACCGCCAGCGTGGACGCGCATTGTGGTGCGAAGATATACCACACCAACAGGGCCAGTGCAGTCGGCAAGCTCCATTGGTTGGCGAGAGTATGACCAATCTGCTCTGCTGCCCCCTTTCCGCCCTCGATGGCATAGACCGTACCAAGCGCCGCAACTGCAACTTCGCGCGCGGCCATACCCGGGACCAGGGCGACACTGATCTGCCAATTGAAGCCAACGGGCGCCAGCAAGGGTGAGAGCGCATGGCCGATGATCGCAGCCAGGCTGTAATCGATGGCCGGGCCTGTTGCGCCTTCCGGAGGGCGCGGAAACGAGGCGAGAAACCAGATCAGCACCATCATCGAGAAAATCGTGGTGCCGGCGCGCTTCAGGAAGATTCTTGCCCGCGTGTACAGACCTGTGACGATGCTGCGCGGACGGGGCAGTTTATAGTCCGGCAATTCCAGCATGAACGGCGGGGTCGGGTCGTCGCGCCAGAAAAAGAACTTGGCGAGGAAGGAGACGCCCAATGCGCTGACGATGCCGGCGGCGTAGAGGCCGAACATCACCAGTCCCTGCAGGCTGGCGAATCCCCACACCTGCTTGGCCGGAATGAAGGCGGAAATGATCAGCGTGTAGACAGGAATGCGCGCCGAGCAGGTCATTAGCGGGGCCACCAGAATCGTCGTCAACCGGTCGCGTGGGTTGTCGATGACCCGCGTTGCCATGATGCCAGGGATGGCGCAGGCAAAACTCGACAGCAGCGGAATGAAGGCGCGGCCGTGCAATCCGGCACCGCCCATGATGCGGTCCATCAGAAAGGCGGCGCGCGCCATGTAGCCGAGGTCTTCCAGCAGCAGGATGAATAGGAACAGGATGAGGATTTGCGGCAGGAAGACGATGACGCTGCCGACGCCGGAAATGACGCCGTCCTGAAGGAAACTCTGCAACACGCCATCGGGCACCCAGTTATGGACACCCGCGCCGACGGCATCGAAACCAGCCGATATGAGGTCCATGAGCGGCTGGGCCCATGAAAAGACCGCCTGGAACATCACGAACAGAAGCGCCAGCAGAATGAGAAGACCGAAGATCGGGTGCAGCAGGACGGCATCGAGCCGGGTCGTCAGCGTGTCCGGCTTTGTCGGCATATGGACCGCAAGTTTGATGATGCGATCAGCTTCGCGCTGGGCTGCGCGCAATTCACTGATAGTCGGGGTCTGCCAGCCTGCCTCGCGCCTTGTATCCAGGTCAGCCGCGGCCAGTTCGTCGAGCCGCGCCGACAGTTCATCGATGCCGCCGCGACGCACCGCCGCCGCCGTGACGACCGGCACACCAAGCGCGGCCGACATCTGTTCAGTATCGATGTCGACGCCGCGCCGGTGCGCGATGTCGATCATGTTGAGCACCAGCAGCAGCGGACGTCCCACCTGCTTGAGTTCGATCACCAGACGCATGGCCAGGCGCAGATTGGTGGCGTCGGCAACGCAGATCAGCAGGTCCGGTGGTGCTTCGCCGACCAGCCGCCCGAGCACGACGTCACGCGTCACTTCTTCATCGGGACTGCGCGCCCGCAGCGAATAGGTGCCCGGCAGGTCGACCAGGCTCACGCTGTGTCCGGACGGTAGCCACAGGGTGCCGCTCTTGCGTTCCACAGTGACGCCCGGGTAGTTCGCCACCTTCTGCCGGCTGCCCGTTAGCGCATTGAACAAGGCGGTCTTGCCGCTGTTCGGCGTTCCGATCAGAGCAAAGCGTCGCGTGCCCGTTTCGGCCACTACGTTCATCTGTGAATTCCAATCAAATGACGAGAATCGCCATTGCCTCGCGACGCCGGATGGCCACGGTGGCATTGTCGATGCGCACGGCGATCGGATCGCGGCCGAACGTCCCCTCATGCAGGATTTCGACTGCCGCGCCTTCGGTGAAGCCCAGTTCGATCAACCGCCGTTCAAGTTCGCCCGTGGGCAGATTTGAAAGGCCTTCGGTAACCATGATGAGGTGAATTTGACCCCGAAACCCTCGCTTCGCCTGGCCCAGGCAGAAATGCGGCGGCTCTTCAGATGAATGATTGCTGTCGACCATGATTTATCGTCCAAGCTGTTCAGTTGCTCCATAGGGTCACAGATGGGGCGAATCAAATAAAAAAGCAATATATTTCAGTATATTAGAATGATTCCAAACGAAGGAGGAGCAAGGTCAGGCTTGCACCTGTCTGATGCACCAAGCCGATTGGAACCCTCCGGGAGCGCCGTTGCGCATTGCAACGCGATGCCTCATAGCGGTCCTGATTGCACCAGATGGGCGGCGGCAAAAATGAATTTCACTGTCCCTTGCAAAGCCGCAGTGGCCGTTGCGGTGGTGTCGGATGGTCCTTCTTGTATTGAGCGAGGATCGGCTCGAGGCTCTGCTTAGGCCAGAATTTCGGCGAGCGGATTTCTCTCAGGCAGGAAGTGTTCCAATACAACCCCGCGCGTGACGGCGAGCGGCCAGCCTGCACCGTGCGCGCGACGGCATCGATGTCGGCTGCATCGGGATAGATGTACAGCGTCGTTGGATCGTCCTTTACCATCGCGATGATTTGCCGGCCATCCGATGGTGACCAGCTGGTGCAGCCGTCGCTGCGGCCGCCGGCATATTCGACCAGTTGTCCAAACGGAACGTAACCGTCGTGGTTTGCATACGGGCTGCGCGGATCTTTCAGAAGGCATGCCGCTCTTAGCAGTTCCGCCGCATGTCCGCCGATCTCGCGCTGTCTGGCGTTCGCGTTCGCGCCTTCACCGTCGAACTGCACGAACGCGCGCATGAAGGCCGCATCCTGTTTCGCTGAGACACGATAATATCCTTTGAAAGACGTTTTCGTCTCGCCTGTCACATAGGCGCCACCGGCCGTCAGGTTCGAATCCATCGCATTGCTGAAGTTTTTCGCGCACCGTCTTCCGTTTGCGAAATCCGCGATAGCTTTCAAATCACGACCGCCGCCGTGGCCCGCCGAAATAGCGTGAAATGATCGGTCAGATTCGCAGATGACGTAAAACCGGTGCCCCGGCCTGCCGTCGCTCAAATCGTTGGGACGCGTAGCGTCCATGGCGAAGTAGCAGGGGTTTCTGACTGTGCCTTCGCTTACTTTCCTATGGTAGAGCGCGCGCGCTCTCTGCAAGACCACGCGTGCAATTTGATCTTCGCCTTCGCCGACATGAGCCCCCAGCCAAGCCGGGATCTCCGATGGTTGCCCCGCCGCAAATAATGGCGACGCTGCCGGCAGGGCTATGACGATGATGTAGAGACCGAAGATACCGACAATATTCCAGAGGGCGGATATTGACCGCATCAGATCAATTCTCCTGTCGAAGCGCTTTGCAGTTGCTTGCGGGCGTTGCCGCGAGGCATCGATCGCGATGGGCTGCGCATTAATGGGCGATGACTTCTTCTCCAGCGCGTCTCACCGCGAAGAATTGTGAGCGCAAGCTGACCCGGCGTGGGTCATTCAGGCAAAAGGACCACACAGCGATTGCCATTTCAAGCCTCGCGGCATGTGTCCGGCGACATTTGCAACACCAAAACTGACTCACGACCATGGCGGCAATTCACGCTAGCGCGCCCCGCGTTCATGCGGAACGGATGTGAAGTTCATCCAGCCGCTTGAACTTGTAGATGGCAAAGGACACGACCCAGGCGGCAGCGAATACGGCGATGATGGCAAAGCCGAGATTGTTGAAATTCTGGTTCAATGTGCCAATGGCATCCCAGAAGCCGCCCGAAAGCGCCAGCTTGTCGCCAATCAGCCCGAGCGCCTCGATGCCACCGATGAGCACCGCTACCAGCACCGATACGAGCGTGATGGTCATGTTGTAGTAGAGCTTGCGCATTGGCTTGACGAAGGCCCAGTCATAGGCGCCGAGCATCATCACGCCATCGGTCGTGTCGATCAGCGCCATGCCGGCGGCAAAGAGCACGGGGAATACCATGATTGCCTCTATGGAGACCCCCATTGTCGCTTGCGTCGCCGACACGCCGAACACCGCGACCTCGGTGGCGGTATCGAAACCCAGCCCGAACAGGAAAACCAAGCAGCAACATGTGCCAACTCTTGTCGACTAGGCGGAACAGCGGGCGGAAAATACGTGACAGCAGTCCACGATTGTTGAGCAGGACGTCGAGGTCCTCATTCACGTATGTGCCGCCGGCGCGGACGTGGCGATAGCTCTTGTAGATCGACACGAAGATCATGACATTCATGGCCGCGATGACGAGAAGAAACGCTGCCGACACGCCTGTGCTGATCGTTCCGCCGATGCTTTGCTAACTCTGGAAGCGGTCGATCATGGTTGCCGCCACACCGAAAAGCAAGGCAACGATGATGACAACCGTCGAGTGGCCGAGGGCGAAGAAAAAGCCGACAGCTACCGGACGCCGATCCTGCTGCATGAGCTTTCGCGTCACATTGTCGATCGCAGCGATATGGTCGGCGTCGACGGCATGCCGCAAGCCCAAGCCGTAGACCACCAGAGCCACGCCGAGGAGTGTGGGCCGGTTATGGAAGGCAACGAATGCCCAAAGCCAGGCGCCGGCATTGAGCACAGCCAGGGCCGAATAGACGACGATGAGACGCAGTTTCAGATCCGAGGAGCTTTCCCGGAAAAAGCGACCGATGGTGGCGAACATGGATTGGCCCTGCGTTCAGACATTCACTGTCATCGCAGAACATGGAAAACCGCAAGTCAGCGATTGTCCCGCACCGGAACACCCCGCCCGACGCTTCCGCTGTGACGCTTGTGATGGCAGGTCTCCTGGCTCGCGGGTCGCCGCGGCTTCCGCCTTCCCGGGTCCATGTAACCCAGTGGCTGTGGAAGCGGCTCGTCGCTCACAGTTACGGGGGCAGCCGCGGCTTTGGGACTTCCTTACCGTGTTCCCTTTTGATCCCCAAAGGGAACCATCACGGCGAAGATAAGTTCGGATTCGCGTGCAAGTCAATCCATGTTTTGCCTGCGGTCCTTTGCGCTTTGACACATGCCATGCGAGGCCTGTAAGCGCTGGGCACCATGGTTGAACAGGTACCGTCGGGAAGCGAACAGGACACTGGGTCAGGATCGGGCCGCACGGAGTTCGCGGCTTATGCAGGCATATTGGGCCTGGGCGTTGCGCTCTTCTGGGTCACCGGCAGTTACCCCTCGCGCATGCCCGTATGGGCGCCCTGGGACTTTTCCGTATGGGTCTATCTCGCAACGTCGCTGGCGCTTTTGTGGTTCGTGCGTGGCTTTGCACTGACACCGCGCGAGGAATGGCCCCCCGCCTGGCGGATCGCGGCCTTTCTGGCCGGCCTCACCTTGACCTATGCGGTGCTGCAGACGCGGTTCGAGTACTGGTCTCAGCACATGTTCTTCCTGAACCGCATCCAGCACGTCGTGATGCACCACATGGGGCCCCTTCTGATGGCGCTCGGCTGGCCGGGCGCGATGATCAGGCGTGGGGCGCCGGTGTGGGTGCAAAGGGCAATGGAGCATCCAGCCATCGTCGCCGCGCTGCGGATTGTACAGCAGCCGATTGTCGCCGCGTTCCTGTTTGTCGGGCTGTTCTATTTCTGGCTCATTCCGCCGGTTCATTTTCGCGCCATGCTCGACCCGCAGCTCTATGCGGTGATGAACTGGAGCATGGTCGCGGACGGCATCCTGTTCTGGTCGCTGGTGCTCGATCCGCGCCCGAAGCCGCCGGCGCGGATATCGTTCAATGCGCGCGCCGTGCTGGCGGTCGGCGTAATGTTCCCGCAAATCGTGCTGGGCGCTTTCATCGCCTTCGCTACCCGCGACCTATATCCCTATTACGATCTGTGCGGGCGGCTGATACCCTCGATTGGCGCCGTGAATGACCAGCACATCGGCGGCATCGTGATCTGGATTCCGCCAGCCATGATGAGCGTGATCGCCCTGCTGCTGGTTCTGAACGCCCTCAGGATCCACGAGGATACGATAAAGGAGACAGACGATGATGCCGCTTCACTTGCCGCTCTCGCGAGCCGTTGGACCGGCCGCTAGGACCGGCCGGAAGGCTCTGTTGCCGCTATGCCTTGTGGCAGCGGTCATGGCCGGCGGCATACCGGCGGCGGCTGGTGCCCAGGGTCTCAGGATCAGCGGCCAATGGATGCGCCTCGTCATCGCCGCGCGTCCGGCAGCCGGTTATTTCACGCTGAACAACGACACCGACAAGGTGGTGACGCTGGTGGGCGCCGCGTCGCCGGGCTGTGGCAAGGTCATGCTCCATCACAGCGTGCAGGAAAACGGCCAGGACATGATGGTAATGGTCAAAAGCCTGCCGGTGCCCGCGCACGGGGCCATAAAATTCGCACCCAGCGGTTATCATCTGATGTGCATGTCGCCCGCCAAGACGATGAAGCCGGGCACGAGCGTTCCCGTCACGCTGAGCTTTGCCGACGGCAGCACCGTCAGGGCCGACTTCCCGGTGCGCGGCATGAACAGCCAATAATACCAACGGAACTGGGCTATATCAGCCGCAGCAGCCTTGCCAACAGCCCGGGCGGGCTGGCTTCCTCGATGAGTCTCCTGAGGTCGGCTTCGGTGCCGGCGATGTCGGGGCTCGCGGTGCCGAGCGAGGACACCAGCAGGCGTGCCGCGCCCGATCCGTCGAAGACGTAGATGGCTGAGCTATGGCTCACCTCGTAAGGGTGATCCGCGGTTTCAGGGGTCACCGAATAGGCGATGCGATAGCGCCGTGCCAGTGCAGCGATCTGGTCAGGCGTGCCACGCAGGCCTTCGACCTGAGGCGCGAAGTTCCTGACATATTGAAGCAGCACCGACAAACTGTCGCGGTCGGGATCGGCGGTGATAAAGAGAAAGCGGACGTGCTTGGCCTCATCGCCAAGCTGGTGGAGGATGGTGCTGACATTCTGCAGCGTGGTCGGGCAGATGTCGGGGCAGAAGGTGTATCCGAAATACAGCATCATGATCTGCCCGCGGTAATCGGCCGCGGTCACCTGCTTGGTGTCGGATGCCCGCGTCATGGTGAATTGAAGCGACGGGGAAGTACCCGAGACATCGTCCGAATGCCACCTGGCCCCGCTGTCGCAGCCCGTGAGTGCGGCAAGGCCCGGCGCCGTTGCCGCGACACCAGCAAGTTTGAGGGTGCGACGACGGTTCAGCAACAGCGCGCCGCTCTTCACCCCCAAAGGATGCTTATGGCCGCGAAACGACTTGGTGGAAATCAACATAATGCAACACAAACACCAGGGTTACGGCAGTGACGAAGACAAAAGCGGCCACGCTTGTCAGAGTGAGTGCGAGCACCCGGTTCTGTTCTCGCAACCTGGATCGCGACGGCATTACGGCGGGTTCAGCCGTTTCGCTCAAGGCCGCCGCTTGCGCATCGATCCCGCTTGTCCTGACCTTGGCTTCCTCGTCCAGCATGGTCATCGACCCAAGCATTTCTGGGCAGGGGAGTAAACCGGATGACATGACGCAGTGCCTCTGGCGTTGCGGCCTTGCCGCTCGAGACGGCGTTCATTGCCGGTGGCTGGAGCGAAGCGCTCAATCCAGCGACGATCCAAGACGTCATGGGTGCGACCAGCTTTGGGCATGCCTGGGAGCTTGAGGCGGCCGCAGCCCGCATTCTCATCGCGACTCTCACCGTGCTTGCCATGCGACTGATGATCATCGCTGAAATCATCTTCGGCATTGGCGTCGTCGGCCTGGTTTCGGTGTTCAAGATGCTCGATCCGATCTAGGCGCGGTTGGGAGCCGGCTGCACCGACGGCGCCATTGCCACCACTGTTGCCCGTAACATCTTGCCCCATCATTGCCGCGGCGCGTCGTTGCGGTAATCGGCGATGGTCTTGGCGGCCTTCAGTTCGGCATCCTTTTGCCGCGAAGCGGCACCGAGGTCGCGCGCGGCCGCGATTTCGCCCGGCGACAGGCTGTCCTGCTTGTAGAACGTATAGGAGAGGGTGATTTCCTGCAGATCTTTGGCGTTCTTGTCCTTCAGCATCTGCTTGTCGACATAAAAGACGAGCGGCATGTCGGCGCTCTCACCCGGCGCCAGCTTCTCATTGGTGAGGGCAAAGCTGTGGGTCTTGAAGAAATACGACGCCGCCTGATAGGGCGTGACGTTGAATACCGCCCGGCCGACAACGGTCTGATTGGAATTGTTGCGGGCGTGGTAATAGACCTTGGTCGGTTCACCGAACCTGACACGCAGCGAACGCTGCACGGGTGTGAAATCCCATGGCAGTCCGCGCGCCACGTTGGCATCGAACTGGACGGTTATCGTCTGGCTCCCTTTTGCGGCCACCACTTGCGTGGCGGCGACCCGTTTCACCGTTCCGCCATACCCTGAATAGACGCGGAAAATGCGGTATAGCGTCGGTGAGAATATGACGCCGGTGGTCGGGATGCCCAACAACGTGGCGACCAGGGCCAGGACCGGCAGATGGTTGGTGGATTGGGGTTTCATGTCTCGTGATCGGCCGCGCCAAGTTGAAACGGCCATCACCTCCAATCAATGCGGCCGTGTGGCACATGGCGCCATCCTGCGTTGACGAACAAACGCGCGCTTTGCATCCCGACAAGTGCGATTCCGTCGGATCGAAGGCCAATTGGCGATCGCCCGCGCATCCTCGTTCGTGGGCGCCATGGCAGCTTCCTTCCTGGCGCCAAAGGCATCGTTTGTCCACGCGCCAGTCTTGAAGTCACGGATCTGCCTGAACAGGTATTCGGTGGCAGATTTCCTGGTTTGCCGCAGGGAATGACATCGTGAACACCGCATATTGTAAAGCTTGCTGGCTTCCTGCCAGATGGGGTCACCGCTTGCAATGCGAAACGGTCACGCCGGACCGGTGAGCATGTTTCGAACAGTAGAATTGGGGCGGCGAGCTTTTTGGGATGTCGCGTGCATTATGGGGTTACTCCATGACATCTCGCTCATCCCGGAGATCGTCTTCTGCATGGCAACCCGGTTCGCGGCGGTGCCCGTCTTCTTCCAGGTGGGCCGCCGGATGCGAAACGGGTCCTGGGGACTTGCGTTGCGCATGCCAGGCGATGATAAGAAGCCAGTAGCGCTATTCAAGCGGGTATTGGCATGACACGCATTGTGCTCGTTCGTCACGGTCATGTCGAAGGCATCTCACCCGCGCGGTTCCGTGGCCGTGCCGACTTGGCACTGACGGCGCGCGTGCGCGGTGAAGCCGCGGCCGTCGCCAGCAAGATCGCTTCGAGGGGGGCAGCCGGTCGCCGTCTACACGAGTCCGCTGCGGCGTTGCCTGGAAACGGCCGCCGCCATCACAAAGGCATCGGGGACGGAATCGAAGGTGCTGGAGGATCTCAGCGACCTCGACTGCGGCCGGTGGCAAGTCAAGACCCATGATGAGGCCCGCCGCAGCGATCCCGAGACATTCGTTGCATGGTTCGCGACGCGGCAACTCGTACGCCTGCCCGAAGGCGAATCGCTCCAGGATATGGCGTTGCGTTCCGGCGAAGCACTTCGCCTCATCTTAGCCTCCCACCCCCGCGAGACGATCGTCGTCGTTGGCCATGACAGCATCAACCGGGTCCTGCTGATGCAACTGCTCGACCAGCCGCTGTCGCTTTACTGGCGCCTGGCGCAGTCGCCGTGCTGCATCAACGAGATAACCATCGAGGACGGGCATAAGTCACCATGCTTTCGTGCGAGACGATCCCCCTCTCACAGCCCCGGACCCAGGCGCGCAGCAAACCCTCGGCGGTAAGCAGCGTCATCTGCGTATCATCGGTGATCGCACCAAACAGCCCGTAGGCCAAAGCATAGTCAGTGATGCCTGCCACACCGAACCGGGCGATGATCTCTTGGCGCGACAGAAACTCCACCGGCGCCGCGAGCGCATCCCCGATGGCCCCGCCCAGCAGGCATCCGAGAAAGCGACGCTTCGCCTGTTCTGGCGTCTGCGCCGCCTTTGGCCATACTGGAATGTCAGACACATCAACCTCCTGCTTAAGGGACGGGCTCATAGAGGGACACCTGAGCGAGACCATTCACCTGGTTCAATCCGTCTGTCGGCCTGAGCAGTATTGCCTTGGCAGTCATTCAACTTTCGTTTCGACGGCCATGCGACCCGGCGATATCGAGGAGGCCGAGGTGCTTGCCGCTACCGATGGCGCTGCAGCCGTGCCTGAAGCCGTCATACCTGCCAAATAGCTTGATCTCTTGTCGCCACTGTGTTATTTCAACCCTGAACAGGGTGTATATTAATGACAAACTCGATTCAACACAGTTCGGCGCAACGCTACCGCCGCGGCCAGGTCGAATGGGCGTTGTGGCAGTGGTTCACTTCCAGCGAGGGCAGCGCCCGCCCGCCCGCCCCGTTCCTGACCCGGATCAAGCGGCTGCTGGACATAGACCGTTCGGGCAGCGTGCCAATCGGTGCCGAAAAGGTGCCAGCGGCAAAATTTGCCTTCTTCGACGGCCGTCCCGGCGGTCATGGTGCTGATGTCGAGTATAGCGGCTTCAGCGCCTTCTGCCTGGCAATCGGACTGGATCTGCTGGATGCCGGCTTCAGCCAGCTCGAGGTGGTGTTCCTGCTGCGTCATATCGAAGGACTGCTGAAGCCGCAGTTCGCACGTGCCTTGCGCTATCCACCGGTTCCGAGGATATTCCGCGAACCTGAAGACATGCCAGAGGTTCCTCGCGTTATCGTCGACGGCTCGCTCAAGGCGGATCCGCGCATCTTCATGGTGGTGAACAGGATCGACATCTCCGAGCAATTCGCTTCGGTTCAGCCCGGGCACCCCATCATCATCAAGCCGGATTTCGTCTGGGGTATCGACGCCTTGCGTGAACGCCTCAACCGGCTCGATTTCAACGACCGGCGCGCCTTCGTGCTGGAGGTCGCCCACACCGCGATACAGATCACGCAGCACCTGGCGAAGGCTCCGATTGTCAAGCGCGGCCGCCCGTCCGGCCGTGCCGCCTCGACACAAGCGCGCAAGCAAGCCTGACACTGAAAGGCTCATTGAAGCGATCGGTCAGGGGCTCGGTGCAAGCGCTGGCAGCCAAAACTTTCAATCGGCGTATTGACACCCCATTCAGGGTGTGTTTTAAATCAATCTCTTTGTAACCCTACAGGAGGTTTGTTATGTCCAGGTCTGTTGCGTCTTCGCGTTCCCGTCCCGCTTGCCGGCACGATGCTACGGTCGTGCCTATCCCCGTCACCGATCTGCGCCCCTATGAGCGCAACCCTGGTACCAACGCGTCTTTCCCGCCACCCGCCTCAGCACGACCAAGAACACCGAGGACGAATTCGAGACGACAAAGGGCGGCGGGCGCCTCGCCACCTCGGTCGGTGGCACACTCACCGGCCGTGGTGGCCAGGTGATCATCATCGATGACCCCCTCAAAGCCGATGAAGCCGCATCAAAGTCCAAACGGGAGGCGGTGAACGACTGGTTCGACGGCACGCTCTATTCCCGCTTTGACGGCAGAGAGACGGGTCGCATCATCGTGGTCGCAAGCGCCTGCACCAGGATGATCTGACCGGCCATCTGCTTGCCAAAAAGTGCAGCCGCTGGGAGTTGATCAAGCTGCCTTCCATTTGTCCGCAGGATCAGACCATCCGTTGGGGAGCCCAGCCAGATCAAGCTCACCACTGGAAAGAAGACGAGGCACTATGGCCGCAGCGCCAGTCGCTTGCTGAGCTCGCCGAAATGAAGGCAATGCTCGGCACGCCGTCGTTCAATGCACAGTACCTGCAAGAGCCCGTCCCGCCTCAGGGCAATCCGTTCAAGGCCGAGTGGTTCCACTACTATGACGGTGACCCGTCATTGCGCGATGGCGCCGACCCGGCCAATTCGCTCATCAAACCTGGCTACATCATGCAGAGCTGGGACACCGCCTCCAAGACAGACCAGCTGAACGACTATTCGGTGTGCACGACTGGTACATGTTCATGAAGAAGTTCTATCTGCTCGACGTCTACCGTGGTCGCCTCACCTTTCCTGACCTCAAGCATAAGGTTGTCGAGCTGGCCGGACGCCAATACACCAGCCGCCGACTATCTGTGCGCAGGGTGCTGATCGAGGACATGGGAACTGGAATGCCGCTCATCCAACAGCTGCGGCGCGAACCTCACGATTTCTCGACCAATGCATTCAAGCCCAAGGGTGACAAGGCATTCCGCTTTCAGGAGGCGGCGGCTTATTTCGAGGGCGAGCAGGTTCTCCTGCCCCGCTCAGCGCCCTGGCTGGATGACTACAAGACCGAGCTTCTGGGCTTCCCCGATGCGCGCTTTGATGACCAGGTCGACTCGACCAGCCAGTTGTTAAACCACTTGCACAAGCGCGGCATCAGCCAGGGCCGGATTATCAACGCTTACTGCTGAGGCGGGGTCAGGGGCCCATCCAGTCGAACGGAATGTGCTTGCTCGAGTTCGTCGTCCACTGAAACTTGAACCCGAAGGCATCGACCGAGCAGAGCGTCGACTTGCCCCACGTAACGATCTGCCCGGGCCCGGTCTCCGAGCCGGGCGGGTTCATGAGTTGTGGGTATTTGCCCGGCAAGCTCGTGGGGCCGGTCAGGGCCTTGGCCCAGGCCTCCACCTTGCCCGCGATCTCCGTTCCCCAATGCGCGCGATCGGGTGCGATCTCGAAGGTGATCCTGGCTCGCTCTACGCCCCGTACATGTCGGCCTTCGGTAAACAGGCCGGCCACCTCAGCTGGAAATCCACCGACCTGGCCGCCAAATATCCGCGGCAGCACCTCGGCCTGGGGCTCATCGGCGCGCTCATCGATGAAGATGCCGGCAGAACCTTTCGCCTTTCCCGCCCATAGATCACCTTCCCATCTGCCCACGCGCATGAAGCTCAGGCCATCCAGACTGATGTCACCAAAATGACCGTGGCGGATGTGCCAGAAGAGCACCGAGTCACACACGCCATTGTCCGGCGCCTGCGCAAAGGTGCAAGGGCAGGCAACCGCGCAGCTGCAATTGTCGAACCAGTCCCCGGTAATGCGCCAATCCGGTATGTCGGTCATGATGGATCTCCGCTGGCCCCAAACGGCAGTCTGACACCGACCTCACAGAAGTGCCATATGCTGTCGACACGCCCTAATTTGAACCCTTAGAGTCGTTCAGCACCCCTCATGCATGCGATGTGGTATCCGGCACAGACCCGGCGGTCGTCAGGAAGGAGACATCAGCCTTGTCGTGTTCTCGAAGCGCAAAAGTGGGTAACACTTTTGCTGAAATTCTTCAGTTCACCGCGGGCAGGCCCAGCATCTCGCGCACCGTGCCTTCACGGCCAGACTTCAGACCGATGGTGCGGCCTTCCTGCAAGGCGATCTCGCCGGGTACGCCGAGCGAGGCGCGGTATAGCGCCCACATGGCGCCCACTCGATTACCCGATTCGCAATGGACGAGGATCGGATAATTGGCGCTATCGGAGACGATGCGGGTGAATTGAGCCACCTGCTGCAGGCTCGGCGCCCTGCCGGCCACCGGCATGGAGATATAGACGATGCCGGCGGCCTTGGCAGCTTCGACCTCCCTGGTCGCACCTTCGGCGTCGGTGAGCAAGCTGACAACCGTCTTAAAGCCCACTTCCTTCAACAGCGGATAGGCGCCTTCGGCAACAAGGCCGCCAGTGCCGATGTAGGGTGCGGCGCGCAGATAGTTGACGACAATGCCGGGCATCTTGTCGCCATAAGGCGCCTGGGGAAGCCTGGCGGCCGTGTCGAAGGGCATGGCAGCCTCAGCCGACAGACGCAGCACGGCAACCGGGTCGGCAGCGACTGGAGCAAGGCCGAGGCCGCTGGCAACAATGACCGACAGGGCCATCTTGAGGACAGGCAAGGAGCTCTTCATGCGAGGTGGACCTTTGGTTGGGCAAGGCGCTACGACGGGTCAGCCCGGCCACTTGTGCCGACTTGCGCCGGGGTTGTGACATAACCACATTTCGGCGCCACACCGACCGGCGCCAGCCACAGTGCGCTGCGCTGATCGGGCATCGTTTAGGCGTACGTGCTCATGCACACCCGTCGTCTCTGGGGTTACGGTCAGCCCAGACGATGCAATAGCCTTGCGGACCAACCGGGCCAGCCACAATCTGACAGCGCCCCGCTTCGCTTGACGCGGTCGCCGGAATGTAATGGGAACAGGTGGAGCATTGCTTGCTCCCGTTGGGATGATCCTGATAGGAGACAGTGGCTCTTGTCAGTTTTCCACCGGCATTTGCGCCGGCGACCCCACTCATGCCGGACACAAGCCCGCCCAGACTGCATAGCAGCCATCGACGGCGAGTCATGCTGAAGAACCTTGCAGCGGTGGTAACTCGATCAATCATCGCTGGCCGTTGACAGAATATCGTCGATCCAGGTCAAGGCGGCGACGGCGCGCGGAAAGCCCAGCGTCGTGACCGCCAAGTACGCGACATGGCGAATTGTTTCCGGTTCGACCCCGGCTTCGAGCGCCCGCCGGACATGACTGTGAACCGCGCCCTCGCTGCCAGCGCCGATGGCAAGAGCCAGCTTGACGCAATGAAGCGATGCGCCCTTTAGCGGGCCGGCCTCGGAACAGGCTTGGCCCAGTTGCTCATAGGCTCTCCACAATGCCGGCTTCGTATCGGCAACATGGCGAGCGTAGCCCGGCAATCCGAATTTCGCCTGCTTGCTCATCAACCGGTCCCCGTTGATTGCACACAAGAGGTATCAGCCGCGATGGCGTCTGAAATGACGGCCGGGCAGCAAGCCCGAGCCGCCTCTGCGGCTTCCCGCACGACCTCGCCTACGGCTTCCAGGTATGGGCTGCCGCTGCCTTGGAGAAGAGCGCAGAAACGATCCAGCCAGGCGCCTACATGCTCACTAAGGAAGGTTGCGATAATGGCGTTCGCCACCGTCTTGTCGATCTTGTCCGCGTCGCGGCTCGACATCAGGCCGGCAAGGTAGGCGAAGATGAAGCCGACGTTGTCCAGCGGGCGATGCGGACCCTTCAGCATCGGATCGGCATCAAGCCGCATCGGGTCAAATCCGACTGCCTCGTACCAGGGTGCCAAGGCATTCCCGCCGTTAAAGCGCGGCGGCGGGAAGTACCAGCAATCGCCGTCGCGCACTCTGCCTTGGGCAAGGACGTGCGCATAGGGCGGGATATAGCGCCCGGATTGCGGCACGCACAACACGTCATAAAAGTCCTGCCTGGCTTGCCCGGGGTCCAGAGCGCCTCTTGTGCTCGCTGCCAGGGATGCCAGAACTGGGGCATCCGGCGGTCGCAGCAGCAGGGCGGCGGCAACGGCCAGAATTTGCGGCACGTCCGGTTCATGCATGGACATTGTTTTTCTCGATCCGCGCGCGCGTATTGAAGAACACAACACTGCCGCCGGCCAGGTCCATCAACGTCATCTGGTCGATATCCGGATCGCGGCGCATGATGGGATTCAGATGAATGCCCGCACGGCGAACCCGGTCGCCCTCGATACGCTTGCCGCCGAGCTGGTAGTTCGTGGCACCGTAGCCCCAATGACCATAGCCCACATTAAAGGTGATCACGCCGGGGCGAATGCCCTCAACCACGCGCGCAGTGCCTAGGCGCTTACCGTGCGGTGTCACAACCCAGACCTTTTCGCCGTCCTTTATGTCCATGCGCCGGGCATCCTCGACGGCCACCTGAATGCCGTTGTCGGGCATGATCTCACGCAGCACGTAGTTCGAGGAAAGCCGGGAATGGCTTTGCAGCGCTCCCTTGAACGTGATGATGGTGAGTGGCCAGTCCTTCGGGTCGTCGAGCTTGTCCAGCGGCGTGCCCAGCGCGGTGGTCGGCTCGACCCAGGTGGTAGTGCCGAAGAAATCCTCACCGCTCATGCTATTTCGAGCAAGAGCCACTTCTTCCGCATAAAAATGTAGTGTCTTGGTGAAGCGGTGGGTGAGTCTGTCGCCCTGGCGGGCATTGCGGCTCGGTTCCATGCGGCCGCCCTTGGCCAGCACCGACAGCACCTTGGGCCACTCCTCAGCCGCAAGCGAAGATTTGAACTCGTCGTGGACCCCGCCGAGGTCGTTGACCTGCTTTTCGCTGTCGGTCACATCGGGCACCTGATCTCCCTCACTGCCAGGCGTGAACGCGAGGTTGGCGGTGGCTTTCAGATACCAGTCCTCCTTGCGATGCAGCGGCCACATCCGGCCACTTGCATCGGGGATGGCGTTATCACCATAGCCGGGCATACCCACGCGCTTGGCCACGTCGATCAGGAATTCTTCGAGGCACATGTGCCGGCCGTCGGGAGTCTTTTCCGTCAGGGCGACAACCGGCCAGCGGAGGCCTGTACCGCGGGTCAACGTTGTCGGCAACGTGTCGATATGGGACCAGCGTTCAAGGAAACTGCCATCGGGAACGATGTAGTCGGCATACATGCTGGTATCGCCCACGATGATGTCGGAGGCGATGATCAGGGGAATGTTCTTGGGGTCCTTGACCGCGTCGATCAACTGCTGATTGCCCTGGCCGGGAACGCTGTAGAAGGGTGTGGCCATGTGCCAGAGCAGGATGTCGACCCCGTAGGGATAGCGCTGCACTGCCGAGGGGAGGATCTCCGAAAACATGTCAAAGCTCAGCGGGAACCACGGCCGCTTGGCCGGGTAGGGATTCTGCCCGGCCGCGACCTTGGCCTTGTACTCGCTGGAATCTTCGTAGTGCACCTCTTCGCGGGAAAGCTTCACGCCGTAGGCCACGCCCTTGGCGGCTGGCACGGCCATGACATCGTAGCGGCCCTTCTTGTAGTTATAGCCTCCACCACCGGCGGTGAGCCCCCCGGTCCAGTTCATGTTGCCGACCAGCAAATTGAGCAACAACACCGCGACGCTGTTGTAATAGCCGTTGGGATGCTTGCAGACACCACGATACATCTCGCAGGCTGCCTTGCGTCCATGACTGGTGAACTCGCGGGCAAGATTGACGATCTTCTCGCTATCTATCCCGCAGATGTCTGCGTATTGCTGGAGCGTGTGGGTTGCTGCGGACTCGCGCAATCTTGCGAACGCACTCTTGACCCGGATACCGTTGACGGTGCCCGTGTAGTCAATCACGGCACGTGGGCTGTCCACCGCCTGGAGGGGCGCTTTGCTCGTAGCGTCGAT
Organism: uncultured Rhizobiaceae bacterium; assembly: GCA_964568825.1. Lineage (GTDB taxonomy): Bacteria > Pseudomonadota > Alphaproteobacteria > Rhizobiales > Aestuariivirgaceae > CAVVDT01. The sequence goes on from CAZMSA010000045.1 coordinate 18,364, forward strand.
CACAATCCGGTCGGTTTCAGACTCCTGGGCGCCGGCAGCGAAACCGGCCAGCTTCGCGGTCAGAAAATGGCCGTGCTGGGGATGCGCCGGATCGTCGATCACCAGATGTGTGGCATCGGTATGGGAGAGTTCGCTGGCCGCCTCAGCCGCCTTCTGTGTCGGGTGGCCGAGATAGTCGGCGTTGTAGCGCTCGTTCTCGATGATCCAGCCGATCATGGCAAGTGCCAAGGCGCCATCGGTGCCCGGTATCAGCGGCAGCCAGGCCGCGCGGTCGCCCATCACGCCGCCACGGCCGAGCAGCGGATCGACGACCACATATTTCAGGCCGCCCGGCTTGGCCCGCGCCTCGGCCGCATACTTGGCCATGGTCTGCATGGGGAAGTTGGCATCGCCCGGCTGCGTACCCCAGAAAATGATGAACTCGGCTTCCATAATGTCAGGCTTCGTCATGTGCTTGCCAGGGTACACCTGAGAGGTTGCCACATGATGGCTGACTTCGCAGGTATTGGTATGCTCGTAGGTATTGACGCTGCCAAAGGCCAGGCCGAAGCGGAGCGCGAAAGCCTTGCGGCTGCCGACGATACGCCCACCCTCGAACACGTAACCGTTGGTGCGATGGCCCAGTTCGGGCGCATTGGGGTTCATCAATTGGTCGCGTTGCGCATAAAGGCCCTTGAAGCCCAGCACATCGAGGTCCTTGCTCGCGGCATCGCCGGTATCGGCAAAGATCTTGCCGCCATCGGTCACTTCCTTGATAAGTTGTTCCCAACTGATCGGCTGCCACTGCCCGCTGCCGCGCGCGCCCTTGCGCTTGAGCGGCACGGTAATGCGGTAGGGATCGTAAGCCGATTGAATGCCCGAGTTGCCGCGTGCGCAGACCGTGCCCGGAGTTGCTGCCGTGGCCAGCAGCGGCGTGTCCGTGCTGGCGTAGTCCAGACGGCTATGGGAATGATAGGGATTCCCGAGAATGCGCTGCACACGTCCGGTCTTGCGGTCGATCTTGACTCGCAAGCCGCACTCGCTGTGACATTGTTGATCCACGGTGTGGCGGAGTATCCAGTCGGGATTTGGCGCCAGCTTGCCGGAAGCCTTGTCGCGCAGCCATTCGGGGCTGTCGGAATTGCCGTAGACGTGATGCAGCGCCTTGCGGCCCCGGTCGTTGAAGGGGATCAGGTGATAAAAGGTATCGTAAAGGCCGCCGAACCCTGCACCCACGCCGCCTACGGCGCAGGCCTTGAGGAAATTTCTTCGGTTGAACATGAGAGAGCTCCCTCGGATTATTGAGCGGTCGCTTCGAGTTCCGGTGCGCGGTCAGCAGGCAGCGCGAGCAGCAACACGGCGAGCACGCCAATCGCTGCCAGCAAGCTGAAGCCGCTATAGAGCAGCATTTCCCGACTCGGAACGAATGTCTGATAGCCGGCGCCACTGCGGACGAGCGCTTCACCGCCGACCAGAATCAACACACGCGCCGCGTAGCTGCCCCACAGCACCCCCAGCAACGCAATCCATTGCGACCAGCGCTGCCGGCCCAAAGGTGTCACCAGCAATGCCAGCGGAATGAGGACGCCGGGAAGGGTCCAGTTCCAGAAAACGGCGCCGGCGTAGGGGCCCATGTAGAGCTGGGCAGCACGCAAATCTTCAACAGTGCCAAAACGACCCATCCACCACAGCCAGCCAAACCACACCACGGCAGCGACCGCGATGGCGATCACCGCCGTCCAGCGCAGCGGCGCGACGAGGGCATGGGCCTTGCGGCCAGTAGCCAGCCAGGCCAACGCCGGCAGCGCCACCAACATCAAAAGTGCCCCCATGGCGACCGCGATGGCCGTGAAGATCAGCGGCTGTGCCGGCGAGTTCCAGATCGCCACGCCGTGTTCGTTCATCAGGAAGATGCCCGAATACATGGGTGCGAACAGCGACAGCGCCACCAGCACGCCCACGATCCAGCGCCGCGGCTGCGTCGTATCCAAAACGGTGTAGTGCCGGCTCCACAGCGAAAACAGATCGGCCCAGGGTCGCAGTGATGCCGGCAAGCGCGCGATGGCCTTGCCCAAAGCCTCGCGGTTCATCGCCTGGAATGACAACCACCAGCACAGCACCAGGTACAGCGGCAGCAAGATGATACCGTACTTGATTATGGCCGTATCCCAGTACTGCCAGCCGAGAACATAACCGTACAGCAGGCGCGAGGGCTGCTCCACTTCGGACAGCACGTTCAGAAAACCGCCCACGATCAGCGCTACCGCCAACGGCAGTGCGAAACGATATTCGATGCCTTTGCGGCGGCCGGCGATGACATAGATCGCCCAGATGAGGCTCAGCCCGCCAGCGGCGCCCAGTGCCCAGGAGTAATTGCAGAACAACAGTGAGAATGGCCGTGAATGCGCAATGTTCAGCAGCTCGTGCAGCGGTGCGGCCGGCACTACCGTCTGCGGCGTCGTCAGCGGATTGGCAGCGATGAAATTAGTCACGGCCCTTCTCCTCAATCGGCTCGATCATCCATTTGCCGGCCGTCTCGTCATCTGGGTTCTTTAGGCCCTCGTCCTCGAACATCTGCGACCAAAGCGTCGGCTTGCCCGGCGGGTTGCTTTGCAACTGGTCGGGCAGGTCGATGTAGAAAACGCGCGGCTGGTTGCCGGTTTCGGGCTTGAGAACTTGCACTGGCCCGCTCTTGATCTGCCTGGTCACTGGGTCATTGGGATCGTTGAGATCACCGAACTGGCGAGAGCCGCCGATGCATGTCTCGACGCACGCCGGCGCCAGGCCCTGATCGACGCGCTGCGAGCAGAACGTGCACTTGTCGGCCGTCTTGGTAACCGGGTTGATGAAGCGGGCGTCATAGGGACAGGCGTTGACGCAGGCACCGCACCCCCAGCATTTGTCGTAGTCGATCTCAACAATGCCGTCCTTGCGCTGCCATGTGGCGTCGGCCGGACACACTTCGATGCACGAGGGCCGCTCGCAATGGTTGCAGAGGCGAGGCAGAAATGCGCGCCGCGTCTCGGGATAGGTTCCGATCTCCACATCCGGCACCCAGGTCCGGAAGCTGCCTTCGGGAATGTTGTTCTCGAACTTGCACGCCACCGTGCAGGCCTGGCAGCCGACACATTTGCGCAGGTCGATCAGCATGGCCCAGCGCTTGCCCTCGAAGCCCTGCTCGGCGAGATCGCCATCCTTTTGCGTGTATGCATAAGCCTCGCGGCCATGAAAATCGTAAAAATCCGCGCCTGCTTGACGTTTGGTCAAAGTATTCTGCGTGGCTGCTGACACTAGTGTTTTGCTATTATCTTGCGCTACGGCAGCTTTTGCAGCCACGACGACAGTTGCCGTGGCCGCCGCATTTCCCACGACCCGACGCAGCAACTGCCGACGGTTGAGGACTTGCGGTTCGATCGGCAAATTTTTATTGCTCATCTTGAGCCTCCGTCACAACAGCAACGGTGGAGATTGTTAACCCTGATCGGGAAGTCGCATCTTGATTCAAATCAAAGGATGCCAGAGTTCATGGATACTTGCCCGCACCGAACTCGCTATCAAGGATGGCAGGCTCGTTGGACGTTATGTTTGCGCCCGCAGCAACCGGCAGCGCTTGCGCAAGACGGGTTTCAGTACTGAATCATGCCTTGAAGCTGGTTACGCGCATCTCTGACCGGTTAGCGCCGCAGCACTCGCTCGACGAGCCGGTTGAA
>CAZMSA010000046.1:0-21772 GCA_964568825.1 uncultured Rhizobiaceae bacterium
TGCGCCTGGATCGACACATCGAGCGCCGAGACCGGCTCGTCCAGCACCAGGATGTCGGGATCGAGCATCAGCGCCCGGGCGATGGCGATGCGCTGGCGCTGGCCGCCGGAGAACATGTGCGGATAGCGCTCGTAGTGTTCCGGCCTGAGACCCACGCTGTCCATCATCGCCTCGGCTTGATCTCGCCGTTCAGCCGCGCTGACGCGGCGATTGACGAGGATCGGCTCCTCCAGGATGGCGCCCACCTTCTGGCGCGGATTGAGCGAGCCGTAGGGGTTCTGGAAGACGATCTGCACCTTCGGGCGCAAGTTCTTGAGGGCCTGGCGGTCGGCGCCAACGATCTCGGTGCCCTGGATGCGCAGCGAGCCCGAGGTCGGCGGCTCGATCATGGTGACGAGGCGGGCCAGCGTCGACTTTCCGCACCCCGATTCGCCCACCACCGCCAGCGTGCGTCGCCTTCTCAGCGTAAAGCTGGCCCCGTCCAGCGCCTTGAGGATCGCCGGTTGCCTGAACGGCCCCAGCGATATCGGGTAATGGCGGGTGAGGGCCTCGGCCTCGAGAACGATTTTGCCCATGGCCTTCAGGCTCCCTTGCCGGGGTGGCCGACGGCATGCCCGTCGACCAGCGGATAGTGGCACAGCGCCAGCCCGCGCGCCGCCGGCTGGCGCGGCGGCTGGGTGGTATGGCAGAGCTCGGTCGCCAGTTCGCAGCGCGGCGAGAACAGGCACCCCGGCGGCCGGTCGAACTGGCCCGGCACGACGCCCGGAATCGACGGCAGGTGGCGGTCGGTGGCGCGTTCCGGCAAGGCCGCCAGCAGCGCTGCCGTATAGGGGTGATGGGGATCGGCGAAAAGCTGATCGACCGGCTGCTCCTCGACCTTTTGCCCGGCATACTGCACGCTGACCCGCTGCGCCGTCTCCGACACCACCCCCATGTCGTGGGTGATGAGGACGAGGGCCATGCCTTGGTCCTGCTGCAGCTTCAAGAGCAGATCGAGGATCTGCGCCTGGATGGTGACATCGAGCGCCGTGGTCGGTTCATCGGCGATCAGCAGCTTGGGACTGCAGGAAATCGCCATGGCGATCATCACCCGCTGGCACATGCCGCCGGAAAGCTGGTGGGGAAACGACGACAAGCGCCCTTCCGGTGCCGGTATGCCCACCAGGTGCAGCAACTCGATGATGCGTTGCCTGCGTCCGGCCTTGTTCAGGTCGGTATGGATCTTCAACGCCTCGGCGAGCTGGAAGCCGATGGTGAAGCAGGGATTGAGGCTCGACATCGGCTCCTGGAAGATCATGGTGATCTCCTTGCCGATGATCTTGCGCCGCTCGCCCGCCTCGATGCTCATGAGGTCGCGGCCGTCGAACTGCAGCCGCTCGGCAGTGACCACCGCCGTCCATGGCAAAAGGCCCATGACGGCCAGCATGGCAACCGATTTTCCCGACCCTGATTCACCGACGATGGCCAGCACGTCGCCGGCATCGAGGCCGAGGGAGACATTGTCGACCGCCCGGAAGCGGCCATGCGCTGTCTGGAACTCGACCGTCAGGTTTTCGATTTCAAGCAGGGCCATGACATCTTCTTTGGTGATCTTGCCGGAAAAGTCCTCGATTTCAGGCAGATTTTCGGTTCACTTTGTGAATGGCAGGTCGGTGGCGCGATGCGGGCCCCGATTTGTCCAGGCGGGCGACGATCGCGACGAGTTTGCGGCGCGCCCGGTCGAGCAGGGCATCGGCACGTCGACGGCTGCGCACCACATCGACGCTGCCGCCTGCTGCGTATTTCTCAAGGTCGGCAATGGCCAGCTTGCCCCACGCCTTCTGCAAGGCGGAAACTTGCACGAATGTCCGCAGGAACTTCGTCCTTTCCCTTGGCGATGGGCCGAGAAACGCCGGATCGCGCAGATGGCGGAGCATCTCAACCGTTTGCCGCGCCAGGCGATGGTATTGCGCTACCGAATGGATCACCTCCGGGGGCAGCATGGCGATGTCGCGATAGACAGCCTCGAATACCTGCTCGCCGCCCGCGGCCAAGCCTGACAGGATCTCCGCATGGATCGTGACCACCACGTCCAGCACCTCTTGTGTGTGTCGTCTGACCTCCGCGCGGGCGCGCCTTCGGCGTTCCTTGCGATCCCGCCGGCGGTCGAGGCGCGAGGTCAGGTTCCCGCTCAATATGCCGACACGCGCGGTTGAGAGAGTGCCGATGGCAGTGACCAGCGCACCGATGTTGAAAAGGATCGACATCTTCCTCAGCTCCGCCTCAGCTTGGGATCGAGCGCATCGCGCAAGCCATCGCCCATGAGGTTGATGGCCAGCACCGTCAACAGGATCGCCAGGCCGGGAAACGTCACCACCCACCAGGCACGCAGGATGAACTCGCGCGATTCGGCCAGCATGGTGCCCCATTCCGGCGTCGGCGGCTGCGCCCCCATGCCGAGGAAGCCCAGCGCCGCGGCATCGAGGATGGCGTTGGAAAACGACAGTGCGGCCTGCACGATGAGCGGCGCCATGCAGTTGGGTAGAACGGTCGAGAACATCAGCCGCAAGCGCCCGACGCCGACCACCCGCGCCGCGGTCACATAGTCCTTGCCAAGTTCGCCCATGACGGCGGCCCGCGTCAGGCGCACGTAATGCGGCTGTTGCACCACCGCGATGGCCACCATGGCATTGGTGAGACTGGGTCCGAGGATCGCCACCAGCACCAGCGCCAGCAACAGGCTGGGGAAGGCCAGGATGATATCCATGATCCGCATGATGAGGGTGTCGACGGTTGGTCCGGAGAACCCGGCGATGAGCCCGAGAAGGATGCCGACCACCAGCGCCACCGAGACCACCACGCAGCCCACGAACAGTGAAAAGCGCGATCCGAAGATGAGCCGTGACAGGAGATCGCGGCCCACCGCATCGGTGCCCAGCAGGAAGCGCCATTCGCCGCCCTGCTGCCATGCCGGCGGCTTCAGCAAGGCGTCACGATACTGGTCGATGGGCCCGTGCGGCGCGATGACATTGGCGAATATGGCAACCAGGCAGATGAACACGAAGAACGCCAGGCCCATCACCGCGCCGCGGTTTTCGGAAAAGTAGTGCCAGAACTCCTCCAGCAGCGCCAGGCGGCCGCCGCGCCGCTTGTCGTAGGTCTTGGTCTTGGCTGCGACTTCGCTCATGGTCCTACCTTGAGTGCCGGATGCGTGGATTGATGAAGCCGTAGGTGACGTCGACCAAGAGGTTGACGATCATCACGATGGCGGCGATGAGCATCAAGCCGCCCTGCACGGACGGGTAGTCGCGGCGAAAGATCGAATCGACCATCCACTTGCCAACCCCCGGCCACGAAAAGATCGTCTCGGTGAGGATGGCGCCCGCCAACAACGTCCCGACCTGCAACCCGATGGTGGTGATGACGGGAATGAGCGAGTTGCGCAGGGCATGCACGCCGATCACCCGCATCGGGCCTAAACCCTTGGCGCGGGCGGTGCGCACATAATCCTCGCCCAGCACCTCCAGCATCGCCGAGCGGGTCTGGCGGGCGATCACCGCCAGCGGAATGGTGCCCAGCACGATGGCCGGCAGGACAAGGTGCGACATGGCCGAGGTAAAGGCACCCTTCTGGCCTGAAAGCAGGCTGTCGATGAGCATGAAGCCGGTGACCGGCTTGAAGTAGTAGAGAAGCGAGATGCGGCCCGACACCGGCGTCCACCCCAAGATGCCGGAAAAGAAGATGATGAGCAAAAGCCCCCACCAGAAGATCGGCATGGAATACCCCACCAGCGCGCTGCCCATGATGGCATGGTCGAACGCCGAGCCGCGCTTGACGGCGGCGACGACGCCGGCCGGAATGCCCAGCGCCACCGCCAGGATCATGGCGCAGATCGACAGTTCCAGCGTCGCCGGGAAGAGAACAAAGAACTCGTGGAAGACCTGCCGGTGGGTGACCAGCGACTGCCCGAGATCCCCGTGCAGGGCATTCATCAGGTAGTCCAGATACTGCCGCCACAGCGGCCGGTCGAAACCGAACTGGTGCATCAGCTGGGCGTGGCGCTCAGGGCTGATGCCGCGTTCGCCGGCCATCAGCAGCACCGGGTCACCGGGCAGGAAGTGGATGAAGCTGAAGGCGGCGACGGTGATGCCGAGGAAGGTGGGAACGAGGAGCGCTAAACGGCGTGCAATGAACCCCAGCATCAGCCAACCACCCTGATTTCGCGCGGGAAGGCCGTGAGGCAGTCGGCCCCTTCCGCTGTCACAACGACATTGTCCTCTATCCGCACCCCAAAACGGGCTGCGTCATAGAGTCCGGGTTCGATGGTGAACACCATGCCGGGTTCGAGCACCTCGTGGTTGCCGCGCATGATGTAGGGGTCTTCATGCACATCGAGCCCCAGGCCGTGGCCGGTCTTGTGGCGGGCAAAGCGCGCATGGGCCGAGGCTTCGAGCACCTTTTGCACCTGATCGTCGACGTCGTGCGCCGTGACCCCGGCGCGGGTGGCGGCGCGCCCGGCGGCGTTGGCGGCGAGCACCGTTTGATAAAAGTCGCGGGCTGCATCGGGGCAATGGCCGACGAACACCGTACGGGTGATGTCGGCGCGCATGCCGCCGAAGCTGCCGCCGAAATCGAACAACAGCGCATCGCCTTTTCTGACACGGTAGTCGGCACGCGCCGAAGCATGCGGCCGGGCTGAATTTTCCGCCGCCGCCACGATTGGATGAAAGCTCAAGGCTTCGGTGCCGGCTGAAAACAGATGACCGATCAGGAGAGCCTCGATTTCGGTCTCGCTCATACCGGCCCTCACCTGCTGCAGGGTCGCCTCCAGCGCCGCCTCCGAAAGGCCGATGGCCCGCTTCAGGCGCTCGATCTCATCGGCCGTCTTGATGAGGCGCACCGCCGCGATGTCGCGGTGGGCATCGACGATGTCGATACTGGGAAAGGCCTTTCGCAGCGCCAGGCTCTCGAACACCCGCATGCGCTGGCCCTCGACCCCCAGCCGCTTGATGGGGTAGCGGGCGGCAAGTTGATCGAAGGCGTTCTGGTAGCCCTCTTCGTCGCGCCAGTCGAAGACGTCGCCTTCAAGGCCGAGTTGGGCGAACGAGCCCAGTTCGAGGTTGGGAACGATCGCCGCGATGCGCCCGTCGGCGAAGGCGAAGACGATCAGCGGGCGTTCGTTCTGGTGAAAGTCCTGCTCCAGCAAGCGGCGGAAATTGGCGCCCGGAACCAGGGCGACGGCATCGAGCCGATGGCTGTCGAACGCAACGGCAAGCGGCGCAAAACGTGCCGGCAGCATCGAGGCCTCCCCAAATGGCTGTGCGCGGCCCGCCGCTGTAGTTGTGATCGCCGGGCAGCAACGGTCCGGGGCGGATGCCGCCCCGGACCCTTTAATGTATCGCGTTACTGCTTGATGTCGACGCCGTAGAAGTCGTGGCCGCCGAACGGGCTGATCTTGTAGCCTGTGACTTCCTTGCGCACCGGCATGAACACCACCGAATGGGCGATCGTCGCCCATGGTGCCTGCTGCTTGAACACCACCTGCGCCTCTTCATAGAGCTTGGTGCGCTCGGCGATGTCGGAGATGCGCTGCGCCTTCAGCACCAGATCGTCGAACGGCTTGTAGCACCACTGGGCGCGGTTGGAGCCACCGACGCCGGCACAGCCTAACAGCACGGCAAGGAAGTTGTCCGGATCGCCGTTGTCGCCGGTCCAGCCCAGCAGCACGGCGCCGTCGCGGTGCACGTCCTTCGACAGCTTCAGGTACTCCGCCCATTCGTAGGAGACGATATCCACCGTCACCCCGACCTTGGCGAAGTCGGCCTGGATCAGTTCGGCCATGCGCCGGGCATTGGGGTTGTAGGGCCGCTGCACCGGCATCGCCCAGATCTTCATGTGCAGGTCCTTGACGCCGGCTTCCTCAAGCATCTTCTTGGCGGCCGCCGGATCGTAGGGGTCGTCCTTGATCGACTTGTTGTAGGACCACATGGTCGGCGGGATCGGGTTGATGGCCACCTGGCCGGCACCCTGGAACACCGCATCGAGGATGGCCTGCTTGTTGATGGCCATGTTGAGGGCCTTGCGGACCTTCACGTTGTCGAACGGCTTTTGCTGGGTGTTGTAGGCGAGGTAGCCGACGTTGAGGCCTGCTTGCTGCATCAGGTTGATGGCAGGGTCCTGGCCCATGGCCTGCAGATCGGCCGGGTTGGGATAGTCCATCACCTGGCACTCGTTGGCCTTCAGCTTCTGGTAGCGCACGGCCGCGTCGGTTGAGATGGCGAAGATCAGGTCGTCGATCGGCGCCTTGCCGCCCCAGTAGTCGGGGTTGGCCTTGTAGCGGATCACCGCGTCCTTCTGGTAGGCGACGAGCTGGAACGGGCCGGTGCCGACCGGCTGCTGGTTGAGCATGTCCTTATGGCCGGCCGCAGCCAGCTTGTCGGCATATTCCTTCGACTGGATGGAAGCAAAATCCATGGCGAGGTTGGCGATCATCGGCGCGTCCGGCTGGTTGAGCACGAACTTCACCGTCATGTCGTCGACCTTGACCACGTCCTTGAGCAGCTTGGGCATGTCCATGCCGTCGAAATACTCATAGGCGCCGCCGGCGGTGTACTGGTACCACGGGCTTTGCTTGTCCAGCATGCGCTTGAACGAGAACACCACATCGTCGGCGTTGAAATCGCGGGTCGGGGTGAACCAATCGGTTGTCTGGAACTTCACGCCTTTGCGCAGGTGGAAGGTGTATTCAAGGCCGTCCGGGGAGATATCCCAGCTCGTGGCAAGGCCGGGCACCACCTTGGTACCGCCGCGCTCGAATTCGACCAGTCGGTTGAAGATCGGCCGCGATGAGGCATCGAACGTCGTACCGGCCGTATACAGTGACGGATCAAAGCCTTCCGGCGATCCCTCCGAGCAGAAAACCAGCGTCTTGGCGTCGACCGATGCCACGCTCAGCATGGTTGCACCAAGCAGTGCCGCCAGCATCAGCTTGTAGCTTTTCATGACAAACTCCCTCATTTGTGCTTGCTCACGCCTCGTCGAGGAGACGGATGCCCAATAACAAAGCACCTTTTGCTTCAGAAGAAAATGGTGCCCGACGCCCGCGCCCGTCTTATTCTGCCGCGCCGAAACGATTTGGCGAAATCGCCGCCGCGCTGGCGCCTTCGGCCACGACATCGGCGGGCATTTCCTCGTGGCAGATGAGCGCTGCGGCGCTGTGCGACAGGGCCGGCGAGGTCTGGATGCCGTAGCCGCCCTGGCCCGCCAGCCAGAAGAAACCCTCGGCGTGCGGGTCGTAGCCGACCACCGGTTCGCCGTCGGCCACGAAGCTGCGCAACCCGCCCCAGGTATATTCCAGCCGGGTGATCTCGTGGTCCATGTGCATCTGGTAGAGCTCGATGGCCTCGGCGATCTTCATGTCGTCGGCCCAGGCATCGTGCGGGTCGACCGGGGTGGCCTCGGCGGGCGAGATCATGACCTTGCCGCTGATCGGCTTGAAATAGAACGTCTCGCCCGCCCCGAAGGTGAGCGGCCATCCGCTGACGTCCACGCCCTCCGGTGGCGACACCAGCGCGGCGCTGCGGCGCTTGGGCTGCAGGCCGATGGTGCGCACCCCCGCCAGCTTCGCCACTTCATCGGCCCAGGCGCCGGCGGCATTGACCACCACCGGCGCTTCGAATGTGCCGGCCCCGGTGGTGGCCGTCCACACACCGCCCCGGCGTTCGAGGCCGGTAACCCGGTGATCGCAATCAAGGCGCCCGCCGGCGGCACGAAAGCGCTTGAGGAAGCCCTGGTGCACCAGGTCGACGTCGATGTCCTCGGCCCCCCGGTCGATCAGCGCCACGCTGATCGATTCTGGCCGGATGAGCGGGATGAGGGCGCGCACCTCGTCCATGGAGATCTCCTCAAGACCGAGCGCGCGTGCCTTTGCGGCCTCTGCCTCGTGGCCCGCATCCACCAACATCAACTCGCCGCGCGGCGAGAGCAGCGGTGCCTCGGTGAAGCCCGACGGCGGGTGATGGAAGAAATCGCCGCTCGCCCGGGTCAGCGCCAGGATCATCGGCGGTCCATAGGTGGGCACGTACATGGCCGCCGAGCGGCCGGTGGAATGATAGCCCGGCCGCTCCTCCATCTCGAGCACCACGACCTTCATGCGCGACTGCAGTTCGGCGGCAACCGATGCCCCGGCGATCCCCGCACCGATGACCATCACATCGAACCTTTCACTCATCTTCCACCTCCCGAACGCCACACGAATGTGGCCTCGCTCCTATCATTTCGCGCGCTTTAGTGATAGGCCACCCGGCATCCCTTCAACCTGACAGACTTGATCCGGCATGACCCAGGCAACCCTGCATTCCCCCCGTTCCGAATACGACCGGCGCATTGCCGCAGCCCGCGCCGCCATGGCCGCGCGCGGCATCGACCTCATGATTTCGTCCGACCCCTCCAACATGGCCTGGCTCACCGGCTATGACGGCTGGTCGTTCTATGTCCACCAGGCGGTCCTTTTGTCGCATGAGGGCGAGCCGGTGTGGTGGGGCCGCAAGATGGACGGCAACGGCGCCGTGCGCACCGCGTTCATGGACGCCGCCAACATCACCGGCTATCCCGACCACTACGTGCAGTCCACCGAGCGCCATCCCATGGACCATCTCTCCGCCCTCATCGCCGAACGCGGCTGGGCAAAGGGCACCATCGGTGTCGAGATGGACAATTACTGGTTCACCGCCGCGGCTTTGCAATCGTTGAAGACCCACCTCACCGAGGCGCGCTTTGCCGATGCCACCGGCCTCGTCAACTGGCAGCGGGCGGTGAAAAGCGACCACGAGGTCGAATTCATGCGCCGCGCCGCTCGTATCGTCGAGAAGATGCACGCCCTCATCTTCGAAATGGTCGAGCCGGGCCTGAAGAAGAACGTGCTGGTTGGCGAACTCTACAAGGTCGCCATCGAGGGCGCCGACGGCCACTGGGGCGATTATCCGGCCATCGTCCCCATGCTGCCATCCGGCATCGATGCCACGGCGCCGCATCTCACCTGGGACGACCGCGCCTTCAAGAAGGGCGAGGGCACCTTCTTCGAGATCGCCGGCTGCTACCGGCGCTACCATTGCCCGCTGTCGCGCACCGTCTATCTCGGCACCCCGCCGCAGCGCTATCTCGATGCCGAAAAAGCCGTGCTGGCGGCCACCGACGCCGGCCTCGAAAAGGCCCGTCCCGGCAACACCTGCGAAGACGTCGCCATCGCCTTCTTCGACACCTTGAAGAGGCACGGCTTCGACAAGGATTCGCGCACCGGCTATTCCATCGGCCTTTCCTATCCGCCCGACTGGGGCGAGCGCACCATGTCGTTGCGGCGCGGCGACAAGACAGTGCTCAAGGCCAACATGACGCTGCACTTCATGCCCGCCTTGTGGCTCGAGGACGACGGCCTCGAACTGTCGGAATCGATCCTCATCACCGACAAGGGCGCCGAACCGCTGGCCAATGTCCAGCGCCGCCTGGTCATCAAGCCCTGAAACGGGTCTTTTTCGGATCAACCTCACCATGCGCTACGCCTCGATTACCCGCCGCCTCGAAGGCCTCGGCACCGACAAGTGGTCGGTCCACTACGCCGCCCACGCCATGCTCGAGGCCGGCGAGGACGTCTTGTTTCTGTCCATCGGCGAGCCCGATCAGGCAACGCCGAAGGCCGTCGTCGACGAGGTGATCGCCCGCATCAGGGCCGGCCGCACCCGCTATTCCAATGGCGCCGGCGAGGACAACCTGCGCTCAGCCGTCGCCGCCCGCTATGCCGCCCGGTCGGGGCGCGAGGTGACGCCCGATCAGGTGATTTTCCTGCCCGGCACCCAGTCTGCCTTGTGCGCCACCATGTTCGCGTTGGCCGAGACGGGCGATGAAGTCATCGTCCCCGATCCCTTCTACGTCACCTATGACGGCATCATCGCCGCCACCGGCGCCCGCCAGATCGACGTCGCGACCCGGCCGCGCGACCGCTTTCACCTGACGCCCGACGCGCTTGAGGCCGCCATCACCGATCACACCCGGGTGCTGCTGCTCAACAGCCCCTCCAACCCGACCGGCGCCGTTTTAAGCGCCGCCGAGATCGCCGCCATCGGCGAGGTGTGCCGCCGCCACGACCTGTGGATCGTGTCCGATGAAGTCTATGAAACCCTGATCTTCAGCAACGCCCGCTTTGCCTCGCCCTTCGACAACCCCGATCTGGCCGAGCGCACGGTCGTGGTCTCCTCGCTGTCGAAGTCGCACGCCATGACCGGCTACCGCGCCGGCTGGGCGATCGGCCCTGCGGACTTCACCCACCGCATGCTGCCGTTTGCCGAGGCCATGCTGTTCGGCTGCCAGCCGTTCATCCAGGACGCCGCCACCTTCGCCCTTACAAACGACTTCGATGACGTCGAGGCCATGCGCTGTGACTACGAGCGCCGCGCCCGCCTCATCGTCGGCCAGCTTGAGCAAGCCCCCCTCATCAAGGCGTCGATGCCCGAGGGCGGCATGTTCATCTTCGCCGACGTGCGCCAGACCGGTCTTTCGGGCGAGCAATTCGCCTTGCGCCTTCTGCAAGAAGAAAAGGTGGCGCTGATGCCGGGCGAAAGCTTTGGGCCATCGGGCGCTGGCCATGTGCGCATCAGCCTGTCCGCTTCCGATGCGCTGATCACCAAGGCCTCGGGCCGCATCGCCGCCTTTGCTGCACGTCTGGCGCAAGGGCGGACGGCGATCGGCGCTTGATGCCAATCAAGGCAACTCCCGCCGCCATCGGCTGACATGGCGCCATGAGCGAACCCTTGCCGCCTGAAGCCCACCTGAAGCGTTCCCTGACGCTGCCCTACGTCGTGCTCTACGGCCTCGGCGTCACCATCGGCGCCGGCATCTACGTGCTGGTCGGCGAGGCGGCGGGCCGCGCCGGCCACCAGGCGCCCATCGCCTTCGTCATCGCCGCAATCGTGATGCTGTTCCCGGCCGCCGCGTTTGCCGAACTGGCGGGCCGCCTGCCGTTTGCCGCCGGCGAGGCGCGCTTTGTCAACGAGGCCTTCGGGCGCGACTGGCTGACCCTCGCCGTCGGCCTCGCCGTCACTGGTGTCGGCATCATTTCATCCGCCGCCATCGGCCTCGGCTCGGCCGGCTACGTGATATCGCTGACCGGCGGCCCGCTGCATCTGGCCTATGCCGTCATCATTATCGCCGTGGCCGCCGTCGCCGCCATCGGCATCCGCGAATCGATCCTGGTGGCGGGTCTGTTCACCGTCATCGAGGTGGGCGGACTGATCGCCATCATCGTTGGCGCGCTCATCGACGATCCGCACCTGTTCACGCGGTTGCCGGAAATCGTCCCCGTCAGCTGGGACACGGCGACCCTTGCCGGCATTGCCGGCGCGACGCTGCTGGCCTTCTTCGCCTTTATCGGCTTCGAGGACATGGATTCGCTCGCCGAGGAGACCCGTGACCCGCAACGCACCCTGCCGCGCGCCATGTTCATCACCCTCATCGTCTCCATGGCGCTTTATGTGGTGGTCACGGCGATCGCCGTGCTGGCCGTCGATCCCGAGACCCTGGCACAGGACACTGCCCCCCTTGCCACCATCTTCAACCGCGTGACCGGGGCGCCCGGCGCCGTCATCGCCCTGATCGCCATCGTCGCCACGCTGAACGGGGTCATCGTGCAGATCATCATGGCCTCGCGGGTGCTCTATGGCCTTGCCAGCCAGGGTCGCCTGCCGCGCGTCCTCGCCCGCGTTCACCCCCGCACCGGCACCCCGGTCATCGCCACCGCCGTTGCCGGGGCACTCATCCTGGGGCTGGGGCTGATCTTCCCCATTGGCCCGCTGGCCGAATGGACCTCGCGCATTACCCTGAGCATCTTCGTCGTGGTCTGCGCCGCCCTGATCGCCATCAAGCGCACCGGCGCCCCCGCCCCCGAAGGCACCTTCATCGTGCCGGTCTGGGTGCCGATGATCGGCATCGTCCTCAATCTGGGCTTGCTGCTGGCGGGCGGTTGATCGCAGCATGATGCCGAAAAGTGGCCACCACTTTTCGGATAACATCAGGCTCAAACGTCAAAGCCCCGCTCACACCACCTCGTAGCCGAATTCCAGCGCCATTTCGGTGAGCCATTCCCAGAAGTTTTCCGCAAAACCGCGGAACACCGACACCTCGTAGGCATCGCTTCCGGTGCAGGCCACATGGGCGCCCACATGCGCCATCTGGGTGACCGCGCAACGCCCCGCCGTAAAGACGCTCGGGTGCAGGTCGACGGGCGTGCCCTTGCTCAGGACATGCCGCGCCGCTGGCCCGGTGAGGGAAAGTATCACCCGCCCGTGGCTCTGCTCCGACACCGAGGCAAGGCCAGCGAACCGGGCCGTTGCCTCATCGAACAGCGCGCCTTCGGCAAGCCCGTCGGCCACCGCGTAATACTGATCCGCGCCGCACCAGTGAACCGTGACGCCGCCGCGCCCGCTGGCCGAATGGCCGGGCGCCGGGGCATCGACGCCCCATGCCGTCTTCATGGCCGCCGACAGGGCCTTGGCCTTGCCCTTGCGGGCGATGATGGTGACGATCGAAACCGGATGCCTGAGCGCCAGCCTCACCCCCGGCCCACCCGGCAGATCGGCGCCGAAGCGGCCCTGGCGGTAGATGGCGTTGAGCGGCGATACCCGCTTGATGACCTGTCGCGACGCCACCGGCTTGCGCAGGGCTGCTCCGCTGCGCGGCCGCGCGGGTGTAGTGCGGGCGGGCGCGCGCACCTTGGGTGCTGCTTTCCTAGCCATGGAGTTTCACGTTCTCCTTGTCGTAATGCATCGGATCGCACACTTCGGCCAGCATGTGGAAATTTCTCAGGCCGTCCCAAAGATGCACGATTTCGCCGTGGCGCTCGCGGCCGCGCTTCAACAAACCGAGGCCGATCCAGTAGCCGAGCATCGGCGACCAGGCGACCGAGGTCACATAGCCCTGATCATCCGCCATAGAGGCTTTCGAGCCTTGCGTCAGGACATGCGCGCCGGCGCGGATGCGCTCGCTCGTGTCCACCGGACGCAAGCCGACGAACTGGTCGCGATCGGGCGCCACGAGGCCTTCGCGCCTGGAAAGCATGCGGCCGATATAGTCCTTCTTCGACGACATCATGCGCCCCAGACCCAGATCGTCCGCCGTCGTCGTGCCGCTCAATTCCGAACCGGCCACGTGGCCCTTTTCGATGCGCATGATCGACAGCGCCTCAGTACCATAGGGCTCGATGCCGAATTCTTCGCCGGCATGCATGATGGCGCGGGTGACGGCATCGCCATAATCCGCCGGCACGGAGATTTCATAGGCCATCTCGCCTGAGAACGAGATACGGAAGAGCCTGCCCCTGATGCCGCCCATGACCGTCACCGGCTTGGCCGCCAGGTAGGGGAAATTCTCGTCCGAGAGATCCTCCTCGACGATCTTCTGCAAGGTGGCCCGCGCCTTGGGGCCGACCACTGCCATCTGCGCCCACTGCTCGGTCACCGACACGTATTGCACATCAAGCTCCGGCCACAGCGCCTGGTGGCAGAACTCCATGTGCGCCATGACCGGTCCGGCCTTCGCCGTGGTGGTGGTCATGAAATAGTGGTCCTCGGCCAGCCGGCTCGAGGTGCCGTCGTCGAACACGATGCCGTCCTCGCGCAGCATCAGCCCGTAGCGTGCCTTGCCGACCGGCAAGCTCTTCCAGCCGTTGCAGTAGAGCCGGTTCATGAACTCCGCCGCGTCCGGGCCCTGCACGTCGATCTTGCCCAGCGTCGAGACATCGCACACTGCGACGCGCTCGCGCGCCGTCTTCACCTCGCGGGCTACGCTCTCCAGCCAGTCGGTCTCGCCGGGCTTGGGAAACCACTGGGTGCGGTACCACAGGCCGGTCTCGACGAAGACGGCGCCCTGTTCTTCCGCCCAGCCGTGCAGTGGGGTCTTCCTCACCGGC
Source organism: uncultured Rhizobiaceae bacterium (assembly GCA_964568825.1). Lineage (GTDB taxonomy): Bacteria > Pseudomonadota > Alphaproteobacteria > Rhizobiales > Aestuariivirgaceae > CAVVDT01. Next base: position 13,934 of record CAZMSA010000046.1, read on the forward strand.
TGGAAATGATGGCCGCGATAGGCCCCGGTCAGCGCCCCGAAGGAGACCGGCGAGTAGAACGGCCGGAAGGTGGTAGTCCCCACCTCGCCGATGGACTTCCCCGTCGCCTCGGCCAGAAGCGCAATGGCGTTGATGTTGGAGAGCTTGCCCTGGTCGGTCGCCATGCCGGTGGTGGTATAGCGCTTGGTCAGTTCGACATCGCTATAGCCCTCGTGCGCCGCCATGGGGATGTCCTTGGCGGTGACATCGTTCTGGTAGTCGATGAAGGCCTTTCCGGTCGAACCCTTCACCCACCATAGCGGGGTGATGGCAAACGAGGCCTCGTCGCGGGCACTTGGCGCAGGTGCGGCCTTGGCCTTGAAGCCCAAATCGCTTGCGGCCCTGGCCCCGGCTTTGGCACCCTCCTTCAGGCACCCCGACAAGGCCCAGGTGCCCGCCGCCGATCCGGCCGCCACCAGCGCTGCACCGGTGTCGGGCGGCAGGAAGGCGGCGAGGTCGTCATTCCAGATCGGCTTGTTGCCGCGATGGCAGGTCAGATGCGCCACCGGGCTCCAGCCACCCGACATGGCGACGAAATCGCAGACAATCGTCTCATGGCCGCGGCCACGGGCGATCTCGACGCTGGAAATGGCCTTGGCGCCCTTCACATCGGTGATGACGCCGCCGGCGATCACCGGCGCACCGCCTGCGTCGACATGGCCAGCATCGCTGCGGCTGTCGATCACCGCCCTGACGTCGATGCCGGCGGCGATCAGGTCGCGGGCCGTGCGGTAGCCGGAATCGTTCGAGGTGAAGACCACCCCCGACCGCCCCGGCGCCGCCCCGTAGCGGTTGACATAGGTCCTCACTGCGCCTGCCTGCATGACGCCCGGCCGGTCGTTGCCGCCGAACACCAGCGGCCGCTCCTCGGCGCCCGTCGCCAGCACCGCGCGTCTGGCATGGATACGCCAGAAACGCTCGACCGGCGCATTGTGGCTCGGGTGCGCCAGATGTTTCTGCACCCGTTCGAGACAGCCGAAGACATTGCCGTCATACCAGCCGAACACCGTGGTGCGGGCCATCAGCGTGACGTTGGGATTGGCGGCCAGTTCGGCGATCGCCTGCTCGGCCCATTGAAGACCCGCCATCCCGGCGATCTCCTCGCGCTCGCCAAGCAGCGATCCACCGAGCCGTGAACCCTCGTCGGCGACGATCACCCGCGCGCCTGCCCGTGCCGCCGTCAGCGCCGCCATCAGCCCGGTCGGGCCTGAGCCGATGACCAGCACGTCGCAATTGCCATAGACCTTTTCGTAGCGGTCGGGATCGGGCTCTCGGGCTGCCGCACCGAGGCCGGCGGCGCGGCGGATGATCGGCTCGTAGAGCTTTTCCCAAAAGCTCTTCGGCCACATGAAGGTCTTGTAGTAGAAGCCGGCGACGAACAGCGACGAGGCCAGCGAATTGAGCGCATTGATATCGAAATTGAGCGACGGCCAGCGGTTCTGGCTGCGGGCGACGAGGCCCTCGTAAAGCTCCTGCACCGTGGCCCTGACATTGGGCTCCTTGCGCCCGCCGATGCCGATTTCCATCAGCGCGTTGGGTTCCGCCGACCCGGCGGTGATCGCCCCGCGCGGCCGGTGGTACTTGAAGCTGCGCCCCATCAGATGGGTGCCCGAGGCAATCAGCGCCGAGGCCAGCGTGTCGCCTGAAAGGCCCTGAAAGGTCTTGTCGTCGAAGCTGAACGACAAGGGGGCGTTGCGGTCGATGAGGCCGCCCGAGGGGAGACGAAAGCCGCTCATATCTTCCCCTTCCTGGCATACTCGCGCGCCGTGGTGACGCCGAAGATCTCATGGCTCTGGGTATCGCGGTCGACCACCAGCCACGACCGGCATCCGCCGCCGTGGTGCCAGTATTCGTGCATGCGGCCCTTCACGTTGTCGCGGATGTAGACGTAGTCGAACCATTCATCCATCGAGGCATCGTCGAGGCTCGACGGCCGTTTCTTGGAGGCATCGCCGAGGTAGGTGAATTCCTCCACCGGACGTTCGCCGCAATAGGGGCATTTGATGCGCATCGGTTCTGCCTTCTAATGCAGGTTGGGCTGGGCGCCCTGGCCCTTTTCGTCGATCATCATGCCGCGCCGGAAGCGATCGAGCCGGTAGGCCGAATTGAGCTTGTGGGCCTCGTCCTTGGCGATGGTCCAGGCAAAGCACCACCCCGAGGCAGGCGTTGCCTTGAAGCCGCCATAACACCAGCCGCAATTGAGATAGAGGCCCTCGATGTTGGTCTTGTCGATGATCGGCGAACCGTCCATCGACATGTCCATGATGCCGCCCCACGAGCGCAGCACCTTGACGCGCGACAGTGCCGGGATCATCGCCACCCCGCCCTCGATGACATGCTCCATGGCCGGCAGGTTGCCACGCCGGGCATAGGAGTTGTAGCCGTCGAGATCGCCGCCGAAGACGAGGCCGCCCTTGTCGGACTGCGACACGTAGAAATGTCCCGCGCCGAAGGTGACGACGCCGTCGATATAGGGTTTCAGCCCCTCCGACACGAAGGCCTGCAGCACATGGCTCTCGATCGGCAGCTTCATGCCCGCCATGCCGGCCACTTCCGAGGAATTGCCGGCCGCCGCCAGCCCCAGCTTCTTGCACTTGATGGCCCCGCGTGTCGTGTCGACACCGACGACCTTGCCGTTTTCGATGCGGATGCCGGTGACGGCGCAATTCTGGATGATGTCGACGCCCCTGGTATCGGCGCCGCGCGCATAACCCCAGGCCACCGCGTCATGGCGCACCGTACCGCCGCGCCGCTGCAACAGCCCGCCCTTGATGGGAAAGCGCGCGTTGTCGAAATCAAAGAACGGATACATCGCCCTGACGTCCTCGCGGTCGATCAGTTCGGCATCCACCCCATCGATGCGCATGGCATTGCCGCGCCGCGCGAACCCGTCGCGCTGCGGATCGGAATGGAAAAGATTGAGCACGCCCCTCTGCGACACCATGGCGTTGAAGTTGAAATCCTGTTCGAGGCCTTCCCACAGCTTCATCGACCATTCGTAGAACGGGTTGTTGCCCGGCAGCATGTAGTTGGAGCGGATGATGGTGGTGTTGCGCCCGATATTGCCGGAGCCGAGCCAGCTCTTTTCCAGAACGGCGATGTTCTTGAGGCCATGCTCCTTGGCGAGGTAATAGGCCGTCGCCAGGCCATGGCCGCCGCCGCCGACGATGACGATGTCGTATTCCGGCTTGGGATCCGGCTGGCGCCAGGCCGGCTGCCAGTGCTTGTGGCCGGAAAGGGCGTTTCTGGCCAGCGAGAAGATCGAATAGCGCATGAAATGTCGTCCCCGTCGTCACTTGGGCAATCGGTCAACCATTGTGATGGAACAGGCGCGCAGGGCTAGCCTGAATGAGCCGGTTTATGGCATATTCGCGCCATGAAGGCTGAACCGGAGACCGTTGGCTTCCTGCTGATCCCGGGATTTGCCCTCATGTCCTACGCCTCGGCGGTCGAACCCTTGCGCGCTGCCAACCTGTTTGCCGGCCGCCAACTCTATCGCTGGGTACACATTTCCCACGCCAGCCCCACCGTCGAAGCCTCGTGCGGCGCCACCGTCCCCTGTGCGGTGCGGGTGGGTGATGACATCGACGTCGATCTGCTTTTGGTGTGCGCCGGCGGCGATCCGGCCCGCTTCACCCATGCCCGCACCCTGGCATGGCTGAGAAGGCTGGCGCGTCGCGGCGTGGCGCTCGGCGGAGTGTCGGGCGGACCCTTCATCCTGGCGCGCGCCGGGGTCATGGCCGGCCACAACATGACCATCCACTGGGAGCACGCCCCGGCGCTGGCCGAAAGCTTTCCCGACCTGGCGCTCACCCGCTCGCTCTACATCATCGACCGCAACCGCCTCACCTGCGCCGGCGGCGTGGCGCCGCTCGACATGATGCACGCCCTCATCGCCGGCCGCCACGGCAGCGCGCTGGCGACCCAGGTTTCCGACTGGTTCCTGCACACCGACATCCGCCCCGCCGGCGGCCCCCAGCGCTCGTCGCTGATCGAGCGCTACGGTGTGCATCGCCGCGAACTGGTGGCGGCGCTGGAACTGATGGAGACCCACATGTCGGAGCCCCTCGACCGCGCCGGCGTGGCCCGCCGCGTGGGCCTGTCGACCCGCCAGATCGACCGCTTGTTCGCTGAAGGGATGGGCATGAGCTTCCTGGAGCACTATCGCCGCATCCGCCTCGAGCGGGCGCGCGAGCTGCTGCGCCATTCGACAATGACGGTGACCGAGATCGGCCTCGCCACCGGCTTTTCGAGCCCCAGCCACTTCGCCCGCAGCTATCGCCAGACTTTTGCCACCTCCCCCGGCAGCGAACGGCGCTGATAGAACCGCTCATCCTCGCTGCGCTTGACCCGCCCCTTCCCCCCAGTGTCATCGTCGGGCCTGACCCGACGACCTAGGGGCAACGAGCGCTGATCGCGCAACGCTTGACCCGCGGCCCCCACGCCACTCACAATCGTCACCCCGGGGTCCATTCCGCCCGCATTGCCATCTGCCACAGCGCCAGCGGCATGGCCGCCGCCGCCCTTCAGCGAGCGGCAATCGCTGCGGCCGCCAATGCCATCACCGTGGCGCTGAAGCGATTGCAGGCGCGCATGGCTCTGGCGGAACGGATGAGGCGGCGGGCCTGCGTCGCCAGCGCCACCCAGGTGAGATCAACCGCCATCAGCACCACGAACATGGTGGCGACCAGCTCGGCCCAGGCAACCCCGTTGACGTGGCCGAGATCGATGAGGCTTGGCAGCAACGCCAGGTAGAACAGCATGATCTTGGGGTTGCCCAGCGTGATCGCCATTCCCGTGGCGAACATGCGCCAGCCCGAGCCCCGCGGCAGTTCCGCCTCAGCCGCTGCGACCGGCGCCCGCCACATCCGCCAGGCGAGGAAGGCAAGATAGGCAACGCCGAGATATTTTACGGCGACGAAGACCACATGGAAGGCCGCTGCCAGGAACGCCAGCCCGAAGGCCGCGCAGGTGAGCCACACACCCTCGCCGATCCACATGGCGGCGAGGAACGGCAGCACCGCGCGCCAGCCCGACGACAGGACGCGGGCCACCAGCGCCGCCACCGACGGCCCCGGCGCGCCGGCCGCGATGACCAGCGCCCCGGCAAAGATCAGGAGCGCCGAGACCGTCATCTCCAGTTCCACATCTAGCAGTCGAGCGTCTTGTCGCGCTCCCACTCGGTCAGGTGGTGGCAGTACTGGTTCCACTCGCTCGTCTTGAGCTTGGTATAGGCATCGCACAGTTCCGCCCCCAGGGCCTCGCGCAGCATTTTCGATTTTGAAAAGTTGCGAACCGCATCGAGCAGGTTGAGCGGCAGCTTCTTGGCGCCCTTCACCTTGTGGCCATCGGCATACATGTCGATGTCGAGGCGCTTGCCCGGATCGGTCTTTTTGGCGATGCCGTCGAGCCCCGCCGCCAGAATGCCGGCCATCATCAGGTAAGCATTGGCCGCCCCGTCGGCGAGCCGCAATTCGAAACGCCCTTCATCGGGTATGCGGATCATGTGGGTGCGGTTGTTGCCGCCGTAGGTGATCGAGCTCGGCGACCACGTGGCGCCTGACAGGGTGCGCGGTGCGTTGATGCGCTTGTAGCTGTTCACCGTCGGATTGGTGATGGCGATGAGATCCTCGGCATGATTGATGAGGCCGCCGAGGAAGTTGTAGCCGGTAGCCGAAACGCCGAGTTCGCCCTTGGCATCCTCGAACAGGTTGTTCTTGCCGGATTTGTCCCACACCGAAATGTGCACATGACAGCCATTGCCGGTGAGGTTGATGAACGGCTTGGGCATGAAGGTCCCCCTCAGCCCGTGCTTTTCGGCGATCGATTTCACCATGAACTTGAAGAAGCACAACTGGTCGGCCGTGGTCATGGCGTCGGCAAAGTTCCAGTTGATCTCGAACTGCCCGTTGGCGTCCTCGTGATCGTTCTGGTAGGGCCCCCAGCCGAGCTGGATCATGGTCGAGCAGATTTCCTGGATGACGTCGATGCGGCGCATGATCGCCGACTGGTCGTAGCAGGGCTTTTCCTGGGTATCGCGGTGGTCCGAAATCGCCGAGCCGTCGGGATTGATGAGATGGAATTCCGGCTCCACCCCGGCCATCATCTTCATGCCCTGGGTGGCGGCGCGATCGATGAGACGTTGCAGCACATTGCGCGGCGCCTGCTCGACCAGCTTGCCGGCCATCATCGGATTGCCGGCCACCCAGGCGACCTCCGGCCGCCACGGCAGCTGGATGACGCTTGAAGCATCCGGCATCACGAACATGTCGGGATGCGCCGGCGTCATGTCGAGCCAGGTGGCAAAGCCGGCAAAGCTCGCCCCCGATTTCTGCATGCCGGCAACCGCCTCGGCCGGCACCAGCTTGGCGCGCTGGGTGCCGAACAGGTCGGTGAAGTTGAACAGGAAGAATTTTACCTTGTTGTCCCTGGCGTATTTCGCAAGATCGGCGGCCATGCCCGCTCTCCCTCAAATGTTCCGGGCCTCCGATGCCCGGAGCCCCCACTGACCGGACAGGCCCTACCCCTGTCCCCTCTCGAAAAGATGGTATCAGCAGCCCCGCGACTTCTCAACCGTCAGGAAACTTCATTTCACTGCATGAATGACCAAAAGGCATCTGACGTTCAACCGGTCTCGCGACTGTAGCTGATGACCGACAGGAAGCGGATCGGCAGGTGCCGCAGTTCCTCCGGCCCGTGCGGGGCCTGGGCATCGAAGAACAGCGAATCCCCCGGCGACAGGTGAAAGGTCTTGGAGCCGTGGCGGTAGACCACCTCGCCTTCCAGCATGTAGATGAATTCCAGCCCGTCATGCTGAAATATGGGAAACACATCGGACTCTTCGGTGAGGGTGATGAGATAGGGCTCGACGATGAGGGGACCGTGCGGCGTGTGGCCCAAAAGCTGGTACTGGTGGCCGGCCCGGGTGCCGCGGCGCTCGATCTTGAGGCCCTCGCCCGCCTTGACGAAGGTGGCGTCGTGGATTTCCTCAAACGAGCGGAACAGCGCCGTCACCGGTACATGCAGGGCCTTCGACAGGGCCTGCAGCGATGACAGCGACGGCGACGTCGAGCCGTTCTCGATCTTCGACAGCATACCCGCCGAGATGCCTGATGACTTGGCCAGTTCGGAAATCGTCAGGCCCAGCTTTTCGCGAAACCGCCGCACCTCGCGGCCAATCGCCTGCTCCAGCAGGCGGCCCTCGGCATCGCCCACGGCATGCGGGTCCTGATCGGTCCTTGAGGCGGCTGTCGCCGGCTTGTTCATATTCTCCAACATGGCCTCAACATAGTCCCCAACCGCTGCCCGGCTCAAGCGGCACGCCGCGCCCGCAAAAAGGCACCGGCCGCTAGGGCCGGTGCCGCTTGTCGCTGCGATTGGAGCCAGCGCCGGTCAGTACCGGTCGATGGCCTCTCTGGCCTTGTCGCCGCGCGCATCGGCATCCATTTCGGAGCGGATTTCACGCGCCTCGTTCCTCATCTGCAGCCAGTGCCAGCCGAGCCAGAAGATGACGCACAAGATGACCATCAGCACCTCGTGGCCCTGGAAGGGATAGATGGCCCCGACGTCCTTGAGGTCGACGGCCCAGCTTGTCATTCCATTGGTAGACATGGGTTATCTCCTTTGACTGTCTTGAGCTTATGCCTTGACCATGGCCAGTTCGGCGGCCCGAACCTCGTCGAGCGCCGCGCGGTAGGTCTCTTCGCCCTCGAAATCGAGGCCCTCCAGTTCCACCTTGCGCGGAATGCGCAACAGCCCCATGGCGTTGAGGATCAGCGACATCACGTAGCCCGGCAGGAA